>NZ_FNUW01000007.1:0-245991 GCF_900108285.1 Bacillus sp. ok061
GTATATTGAAAAGTGCCGCTGTTTCTCTGATAGATGTCCCGTGTTCATTCATATAATAAAGTACATCTAGTTTATACTGGGCTGGGTAGAATGTATAGCACTTTTCAAAGGCCTTTTCACCTGAAGACTCATATCGTCTAATCCACTCACGAAGTACGCTAGGGTTAACTCCTATAGATTTAGCAATTGTTTTTCCACTTTCTGTACCATCTAAATATCGTTTCACCGCTTGGATTTTTTCTTTTGAAGAAAATTTAGCCATAAAAAATGCACCTCCAATTGTTAGGCTGTGTCTAACAATTGGGGTGCACTTCACTTTTCCTTTGCGGCTTGTTAAATCAAGACAATTGTGTTTATACATTCGGTTTAAAAGTGCTGAAAATTCAACATCTAGTTTATTAAAGATATGAGTGCTCTTTTCAATTAAATCATTTTCATTTGCAATAGGTTTAAGTACTTTTTGATCTGGAGTTACAGCTGATACATCCCACGGGCGAAGCGTATCAACTTGCAGTTTATCTTTTTTCTCTAGCAATATTTTATCTTTAAGAGGCACAACATACTTACGTATGGATTTAGCTAATTCATAGCAATCTTTCGCTGAATAATCAAAACGCTCGTATTTTTTGAACATATAATCGCGATAATTCTCTAATTGAATATTTTTTGCTTTTTGATGGCGAATTTCAATTAATTGATTTAATATGTTTTGGAGTTCTTTTTCAACAGATAAAAATTGTTCAGAAATAATGGTTTTTGCCTTTTTACGGGTGTCACGATTCGAATCTTGTAAATAGGATTGTAATTCTGTTATCGTTTTTTCTTCTCCGTCCCAAATTCCACTTAATCCTCCAGTGATTTCAAAGTACTCTGTGATTAATTTGTCTTCCTTTATTTCTAATTCGATATTTTCCTCACAAAATAACTTTTGAGCATTTTTTATTTTTGTATCTAATAAACCATATAGGTTAGAATCTAATTCCATTCGAAAAGGTGACTCTAAATATTTATTATCCAATAAATTTTGGTATCGCTTTAAAAGTGGCTTTACAAATTGTTGATCATGTTCAAAAGTATCCTTTATTTCTTCATCATCCGTATTACATTGAAAGGCGATGTAATGTGATCTTAATTGTTCTTCGATGTCCCAAATTACTTTTGACTGCTCTTTTAACCAATTTTCAAGGTCTGGTTTTGAAGAAATCATTTTATTTAATAAAGTCGAAAGAGTTTTTTCCAATTGTAGTACATTACTAATATCAATCGTATTTACACGTTGCATGATATATCCCTCACTTTTTATTTATTCATAGAGATATTCTATTTATTAATTGTAATTTCCTTGTTAAGTGGGGGGAATGTGAAATAATGTTAAATTTAATAATTAAAGAAGGTATTTATATGTCAAAGTAAAAAGTTTATCGTAAATGAAAATATATGGAGGGGTGCTACATGAGAAAGAGAAAGAAGTTACTTGTGTTTTTATTTCCACTTGCTTTATTATGTGCCTGTGAGAATGACATTGAAGATCCAAAAAGTGAAGAGTCTATAGTGATGGATATTGCTACAGCGACAGTAAAGGAGGAATCTTTTTTTAGTGCCGCTATATGGGATGAAAAAGCAAGAATAGTAGATTTAGAGATTGCTGATAGCGAAAATGCTAACGAAATAAAAAAAGAGATTAATAAAAGATTGCAAATTCAAGGCATTATGTCCTATAAAGTAAACATATCTCAAAGAAACAAGGAGATTTCAAATGCAGAACATAGGTGGGAGTTAGTTTTTGGACATATATTTGATGACGTATTCAGAAAAAATGGATATGAAGGGTTTGGTATTCAGCAAATAAATTATAAAAAGAATCAACCTGTTACCATTGATATAAAAACTAAGATTAGCGATGATGAAGTAGGGGCGAGAGGACTTGGACAGAAAATAGAAAAAGAAGTTGAAGGGGTACTTAAAACAGAAGCAGTAAAGAAATGGATTGAAAATGATTCATATGCTATTGGGATTTACGATATAGACGATCGGAAAATTAACTAATTGAGGAATGAATGCTATATGAATTAAAAATCGATATAATTAAATATAGAATTACTGAAGGAGGTGTAATATGTATAAGTATTTAAATATTTTAAACGACATAGAAAATATGATTCAAAATGGAGAAATAAGAGAAGGAAAGAAATTACCGTCTATACGGTCACTCGTTACGCAATATGAATGTAATAAGGCAACAGTTATACGTGCTCTTCATGAATTAGAAAAGCGTCACATTATATATTCTGTCCCTCAAAGTGGATACTACGTTGTTAAAAAATCAGAGAATACTATAGAAAATAACGAGATAATTGATTTTGCTTCCTCAGCACCAGATCCAGATGTTTTTCCGTATTTAGATTTTCAACATTGTATTAATAAGGCTATTGATACGTATAAAAATGATTTATTTGTATATGGAACGCCGAAAGGGTTACCATCTTTAATTCCAGTCATTCAAAAACAGTTGGCAAATTATCAAGTGTTCACGAAAGAAGACAATATTTTTATAACGTCAGGTGTGCAGCAGGCACTTGCTATATTAACTTCTATACCATTTCCGAATGGAAATGAAACCATATTAATTGAACAGCCAACATATCATCTATATATTGATTATCTAGAGATAAATAAAGTTCCTGTAATCGGTATTAAACGTTCGAATGAAGGTATCGATTTGAATGAATTGGAGCAAATATTTCAAACTGGAAAAATAAAATTCTTTTATACGATACCGAGATATCATCATCCGCTTGGAACTTCTTATTCTAAAGATGAGAAAGAAAAAATCGCACTATTGGCTAAGAAATACAATGTATTTATAGTGGAAGATGATTATTTAGCAGATTTAGAAACTGATTCAAAAGCAGATCCGTTATATAGCTTGGATAATTGTAGTCATGTCATATATTTGAAAAGTTATTCGAAGATTATTTTTCCTGGTTTACGGGTTGGAGTTGCGGTCATTCCACCGTCCATTGCAAATGCTTTCTATACATACAAAAAGATACTAGATATTGATAGTCCGATGATTTCTCAAGCGGCTTTAGAAATTTATATAAAGAGCGGTATGTTTGAACGTCATAAAAATAAAATTAAATCTTCCTATCACAATAGATCTAAAAAATTAGCAAAAACACTAGAAAGAACTCATAGTGAAAACCCACTTTTATTCACATATAAAAAGCATAATACAATTGGAATTCATACTTGTTTAAAATTACATAAAACGAGTATTTCAGAAATGTTTTTCCAAAGACTAAGTGAAAAACAAATAAGTATTGATACAATTGATAAAAATTATGTGAGAGGTTTTCCGAAAGAAAGACTATTAAAGTTAAACGTATCGAATGTAAAGGAAGATAGGATTGAAGAAGGAATTCGTAAAATAATAGAGGAAATCAAACAATTGGAACATATAACCTTCCAATTTAAAAAAGAAAAAAATGAATAAGTAGCTTTGTTGTGAGACGCAAAATAATTCTTTTGTTTGTGTGTATCGCTATAATAATTGAAGCTATTGTTGTAACTAAATATTATAATAAGGATGATAATTATAATCCTTCAAAGATACATGGCTCGATTTATTAGAAGATAATTCCTAAAGCCAATGCTTAATTAAGGTTATGGCGGGTGTAAACCAATTAGAACATGATCTGATCCGTAGGTGGAAACATAAAGGGATTGAACTGAATAAGAAAGAAGGAAAATTTAAAGGTTGGTTAAAGAAATACCATAAAAATCATGCAGGAATGAATTATGCAGTAAAGCTTTATGAAGAGGTAGATATGAATGTAAATCAAATTTGTGAAATTACAAATGTGTCTAGGGCCTCATTATTTAGAAAGCTATCGGAAAGGAACAGTTGATGAGTTATACTAAAAATCAGAAATATATAATAAGGGATAAATTCCATAGAGAGGTGGAATTACATGCCTAAAATTGATAATATGTTAGCGATTCTATGGATGCTTCGTTCAGGTAAAAAAATTACTGCAAAACAAATTTCAGAAAAGTTAGAGATGAATATACGGACTGTGTATCGTTATATTGATACAATTTCAACAAGTGGTGTGCCTATAATTTCAGAACCAGGACATAACGGTGGATACACGTTATTAAACAATTTTATTGAGGCTCCTCTTTTTTTTGATTTTGAAGAGCAAACTTCACTATTTCACGCTGCTGTTTTTGCAGAAGAAGCCGGATATTATGGAGGTGAAGCATTAAATAGGGCCATTTCAAAACTAAGTAAATACTCAAATCAAGAGCAGGAAGCAAAGATAAACCGACATTTAAGTAGTCTAGAAGTAATAAGTCGATTTAGTTCATCCTCTATGGAACATTTTTTGAAGGAGTTGGAGCAGGCCGTAACTGATGGGTATTCAGTAAAAATTCTTTATCATAAAAGTGGGAAAAAGCAATTAAATTATAGATTGGTCGATCCGTACAGAATTATCTATTGGAATAATAAGTGGTATGTGATTGGATTTTGTCATCTTAGGAATGATATCCGTAGTTTTAGGGTAGATCGAATTGAAAATTTAATGCTAACCGAAAATAAGTTTAACCGGCCAGAAAATTTTTCAGCACGTGACTTTTTTATAAAAAATCTTCTTCCAACTATAGAAGATAAGGAAGGGATTATTTCTTTGGTTATTAGTGGGGATAAAAGTGTATTAGCTGATATTTGCCAACATTGGTTTTTAGGACATTATTTACAAGTGCGGACTTCAAATCAAGCAGTTTTTCTTCTTGAAAAAGATATGATACATACATATGTACCTTATTTACTTTTACCGTACAATAAATCTATTAAAGTTATTGAGCCAATAAGTCTTAAGAAAAGACTTATTGAAGTTCTGTCGGAATTAATAAAATTTCATGAAGTATGATAACTTCCCTGACGTTAACTGTCAGGGAAGTTATATTATAATATCCATATCAATTGTGATTGGAGTGATATGGGATGCAAACAAAAAAAGTTTTTCTATATGTATTTAATACAATGTCGGACTGGGAATATGGATATTTAATTACCGAACTAAATTCAGGAAGATATTTTAAAAAAGATTTAGTACCTTTAAAAGTAATTACAGTAGGAGCTAATAAAGAAATGATTACTACTATGGGGGGACTGAGCATAAAACCAGATATTTCCCTTGATGAATGTACTTTTGAGAGTAAAGATCTTTTAATTTTACCAGGAGGGACTACTTGGAGTGAAGAGATTCATCAACCTATCTTGGAAAGAGTTGGCCAAGCTTTAAAGTTTGGTACTATTGTTGCTGCAATTTGTGGTGCAACTGAGGCCCTTGCAAATATGGGATACTTAGATACTAGAAAGCATACAACTAATAATTTAGAATACACTAAAATGGTATGTCCTAACTATAAAGGAGAAAAGTTCTATGAGTTGGGATCTGCGGTATCCGATGCGAATTTAGTTACTGCATCAGGAATAGCTCCTCTGGAATTTGCGATGGAAGTACTGAAAAAATTAGATGTATTTGCACCAGATACATTACATTCATGGTATAACCTAAATAAAACTCACAAACCTGAATACTTCTTCCAGTTAATGAATTCAATAAATTGCTGAACTAAAAAATCAACTAAGCAGATTTATATTAGTTTAAAAAATAACCATGTTCTAGACAATGTCAAAGCATGGTTATTGAATATAACTTAAAAATGGTTATAAAGTAATGAAAATTCCTTAACGTTGTATATTCGTATTTTCCTGACGTTACCTCTATAAAAGGAAATATGATAACAATCATATACCGGAAGTGATAGAACTGAGTTATAAAAAGTAGAAGAAAAGTGTTACTATAATACTTTTTAGAGCACTCAATTGTTGAGTGCTCTTTTTGTTTATGTAAAAACAAAATGGAAATAAACTACCAATAGGTGATATCCTTAAAGTATAGCATTTACTTTGAATAGGAGGGTGATGGAGTCTATGGGGGTACATATAGTCGATGATTTACAGCAATTATCGTTATTATTAATGTTTTTAAGTACATTCATATTTTACAGATACTTAAAGAAGGTTAAACGAGAGAGAAAATTGACTGGCTTTGAATGGACAATGTATTTTGTCACTCAATTTGCGACATTAATTTGGGCAATTACTTATTTTATTAAGCACTTAGCTGAATCGTAAATACTAATCATTCAATCTAGTATACTGTTATCTATTTGGGATATAAATGTAGTCCGTATCTAAATCAATGACAACATCGCTTATGATGTCTACTTGTAGTAACTTTCGGATTTTTTTGTAATGATATCGTACACAAAATAAGCTTAGCAAATCCTCATTAGATATCTCTTCATTTTTTACATTTAAATACATCGTTATTAATTCGTTAATAGAACAGTTACAGCCAATAACATACTCGTTTATTCTATAGCCATCAAATTCAATTATCATGTTATCACTGTTGGGTGCTAGCCAACGTTATAGCTTTAATTTTGGATGAATCTATTATACATTGTTTGAAATTTAGTGAGAATATATTTTTATAAAGTGAGAGGATATGAATGGAACAATATAAGTTAGTTTTAGAAGGTGCGAAACAACTTAAGTGGAAAACAAATGAAATTAAGGACATACAGGACGATGAAATTATCGTTAAAACAATGGCAGGAGCGATAAGCATTGGGGCCGAGTTACCACAGTATAATGGATCCGATGTTACAGATCCGCATCCTTTTTATCCAAGAAAAACTGGATATGAAAGTTATGGTGAAGTGATTGAAGTTGGTAATAAAGTAACACATGTAAACGTAGGTGATAAAGTAGTTTCTTTTTATGGACATGAAACGATAGGGATAGTTAAGGCGCATAAAGTAATTCGAGTGCCTAGTTCTATACAACCTAAAGTTGCTTTATTATCTATTCTTTCGTGTGATGCCGCTAAAGGAGTATTGAAACTAAACCCGCGACAGGATGAAAAAGTACTTATAACTGGAATGGGAGTTATTGGTTTACTCGCTTGTTATTTCTTAAAATACTATATAGGTGTTGAGCATGTGGATGTTGTTGAGCCTAATAAAAATAGAAGAGAATTTGCAAAGAAGTTTGGTGCGAAAAACCTCTTTGATTCAGAAAAACAAATAATAGAAACATATAATTACGGTTTGGAATGTTCTGCTACAAATAGAGGGTTTCACACATTACAAAAGGCTATTAATAGTAATAGAGCGATATGTATTCTTTCTGATGGTAATATAGAAGACTTAACATTAACCGCCGACTTTTATCGAAAAGAATTGAAAATCATTGGTTCAAGTGATGGATATGGTTACCAAAAACATGCAGATTGGTTTTTTAGTCAAATAGAACAGACGCCATGGATAGAAGAGATTTTTCAGCATGAAATTCATTATACTGCACTTGAAAAATGTTTTGAGGAATTAAGTCAAGGAATAATTACTCCTTTAAAAGTATTTGTCTCATATGAATAAAATGACAACGTACTTGTCACGTAGCTCACATATATTTTGTCATTAATATGATAATAAAACGAGGAGTAGCATGTACGTGTTAATTTTTAATAGGCACAACGGGTTGTTGCTCTTTCATTATGTACAAATCGTATATTATCTTTCTCAATGTACATATTAAGTAAAGTATTTAATATCACGTACATAAAAGGCGGGGTAATATGGATGGAAATAAGAAAAATGAAGAATTGAGTAAATTTAAGAAACAACGGTTTAATGAAGATAATCAACCAGTAGCTGGTATAGAGCTAGCTTTACCGCCTGATATAGGCAGCATGTTAGACTCGAAATCAGTTGATGATCAAAGTGGAGAAAGTAATAATGAATAAGTTTAATCTATACGCATCCATTTGGGTGCTTTTGTTTTTTTGACAATAGAAAATAGATCATCAAATTCTTATTGAAAAAAGATGGATCTAAATAGATCCATTTTCTATATATGTAAGTTTTAATTTTCACCAAAAAGTTTAAAGTGCATCTAGAATGCTAATAACATTTACCATTAAAGGATTGGGCTATTATGCATATTATTGTTGAAAGCATTATTTTAATTCTCACTGGGATTCTTGCATTAAAAATGACAGGTAGTAAATCTGTTAGCCAAATGACAAGAGCTGAAATCATCATAGTAGTATCAATTGCGCGTATTATTGTAGAGCCTGTATTAAGTAGGAAAGTAGTCCCATCTATATTTGCAGCTGTAATATTTGCAAGCGTACTTCTTATCATTCATTTCTTTGAACTGAAATCAAGGGAGGTGGAACAATTCCTAAATGGCAGTAGCTTTGTAATTGTTGAAAATGGAGAGATTATTAAAGCGAACTTGATGAAGGCAAAAATGTCTGAACAACAACTTTATATGCAATTAAGAGAAAAAGGAATACATGATTTAAAGATTTTGCAGCAAGTTACAGCTGAGCCGAATGGACGTATTGGTTATCAATTAATAGAGAAAGCTCAACCGATAACTTTAGAAATGTTAGAAAAAACATTAGATCAGCACAAAATAAAAAGATAATTTCTTATGTGAAATGCCAATATACAATTGAATTATTGGCATTTTTTATTTTTTCTAAATGTAAAAGTTAATATTTAGAATAGATATTCAGCCAATCTTTAAATTAGATATAGGCTTATTAATATGCTATATTCAATGGAGCTATAGTGACTGTGGTGAAAAAAGCAGCGTTAAAATGAATAGGTCTTTCATGTGATATTAAACATGAGATAAGAATAAGGAGATAAAAATAAAATGGAATTTTGGGAATCAAGTTTTATCGAAAAACAAACGATGTGGGGATTTGAACCTACAGAATCTGCAATTTTGACAAAAGATTTTTTTCTTGAAAAGAACGTTAAGAATATATTAGTTCCGGG
Organism: Bacillus sp. ok061; assembly: GCF_900108285.1. Lineage (NCBI taxonomy): Bacteria > Bacillati > Bacillota > Bacilli > Caryophanales > Bacillaceae > Bacillus > Bacillus sp. ok061. Next base: position 8,935 of record NZ_FNUW01000007.1, read on the forward strand.
TATTGGATATGGAAGAAATGCAAAGGTTTTTATCGATAATGGTATAAATGTAACAGGTATTGAAATTTCGAAAACAGCGATCGATTTAGCAAGAGAAAACGGACTAGAAGATGTTAGTATGTATCACGGTTCAGTAAACGAAATGCCTTTTGATAATAAACTGTATGATGGGATATTTAGTCATGCACTTCTTCATTTGTTGAATGAACAGGAAAGAGAGAAATTTATTGAAGATTGTTATAATCAGTTAAAACCAGGCGGATATATGGTTTTTACAACTGTTTCTAAAAAAGCTCCCATGTACGGAAAAGGAAAACAGTTGGATAAAGATTATTATGAGATAATGGAAGATGTAAAAATGTTCTTTTATGATTCTGAATCTATAAAAAAAGATTTTAATCAATATAGATTAGTAAAAGTTTCGGAAATTGATGAACCAAATAAGAACATGGCAAATAAACCTTCAATCAATTTCTTAATGATAAAATGTAAGAAAGAACGATAACTAAAAGTTATTAAGAATGATTAAAGATGTTTATATATTGATTATGCACAAATAAAAAGGACAAGCATATAATATAAATACCTTTTAACTTTAAGTAACCTTAACTTTCGTTAATAGGGTATCTCAAAATCCCCAAAAGAGCACTTGCGGAAACAAGTGCTCTTTTATTTTTTTGTTTCATAAATATTTATACTTGCAAATTTCGTGCAATAAAAATAAATCTGAGAGAAATAACCATATCTTTATTATACGATTATTTCTGAACTACAAACGTTATAGCATTTGTTTTTAATTGAATGTGTCTTTCATTACGAACTATATTATAAGCTAATTCTTTTATTTCAACTTTTACTTCTTTCCATCCTTTATAAATACTTTTTAATAGATGTATCATTTCATCAGTTGGGAGATTAATTTCAATTAAAGCTTCTAATTCTTCATTCGTTTTTAAATCAATTTCTTGTATGTTAGAGTTAATAATCAAACAATTAATACCACTGTTTTTTGTCCCTTTTTTCATAGAATGAAGCACGTTTTTAAAATCTTTTTCTGATTTGACATGTTCTAAACTTGATACTGCAACGATATAATCATAAGCGTTAGAGTCAATATGATAGTTTTCAATTGCTGCTTGTTCTGTTTTTATAACCTCGAATACATCATGTTCTTTGCTATAAGTTTGTAGCTTTGTTAAAGCGGAATTAAGTAAATCAACACATGTAACAGTGCCGCTAGTATTTCTTATCTTTTGTGCAATTGGAATGCTATTTCTACCGACGCCAGAGCCAAGATCAAGTACTTGTAAGTTGTTTTGTCCTTCAAAGTGATCCATCAAGTCCATAACTGTTTTAACCGGTTTGTACAGCCAAGAGCCAATTTCAAATAGTTTATATTGTTCATAGCAAAGGTCGTGATATTTCTTTTCTTCTTGTCTTATGTAATCGATACGGTTCACATTGTTTCAGCTCCAATATTTTTATTGCAAAATGAATAGGTGGGACAGCCTTTAACATTTGTTTGAATTCGAAAAATACCACCAGCATGTGGATACTCTTTTAATTCGTCATCAGTCATTCTTGTTCTGGCTGTTGTAATATATAAATCTGTTAAATTAGGCCCTCCAAATGTACATGATGTTACATATAAAGCTGGAATTGGAATGCTTAATATTTTTTCTCCAGTAGAGGGATTCCATCTAGTTATTTTTGAACCTCCCCAATGTGCAATCCATAAACAGCCGTCTTCGTCAATTGTCATACCATCAGGTAGACCATCATTTTCAGAGAAAATGATTACATCAATTGGATTATGAATGTCTCCAGTACGTATATTATATTGATAGCGAACCACTTTTTTAGTAGGTGTATCTATAAAGTAAAAGTATGTATGATCAGGTGACCAAGCAATTCCATTTGATGTATTTACATGTGAAACTTTTTTCTCTACACTTAAATTATGATGTAAACAATACAAGGAACCTGCAGCATTCATACCGTATGTATCTGTAGTACCTGCCCAGAAACGACCAGCTGGATCACATTTTCCATCATTGAAACGATTTTCTATTAAATGTGGTTCAGGGTCAAAAATATGTATCAGTTTTTCTGTATTTACATTAATAGAATAAAAGCCGTTTTCCATAGCTAAGAGTAGTATATCCTCTAAATATGGAACAACACAGCCAATTTGTTGATTGAGAGCGATTACTCGGTTCGTATTAGTAGTAGGATTATATATGCATAATTTTTTCTCCATAATATCAACCCAATATAAAAGTTGCTTTTTTTCATTCCAACATGGTCCTTCAGCTAAACTTGCTTTAACATTTAAAACTAAGTCTATATTACTGAACAAGATGTTCACCTCGCGTTATAAGATATTAATATAATTCGATAAGAATAGAGGTAAACCTTTTAGTCAGAGGATATTATGATTTGTGCTCTAGAAAACTAATCTTCTCAAGTGATTAAAAGGTTTATAAACACGGAGAGGAAAATGCATATGATGTTTTATGAGATTGTTTGCTTTTCTTGTAAGAATATATTTCGTGTTTACGAAGGTAGTGAGAAATATAAGCGATTTAAAGAGAAACCAAAAGGGGCATATTGTTGTGATGAGTGTAGCCACAAAATTCAATTAGAAGCGATAAAGAATTTTTTTAGATAATTTTACAATTTCGATTCGGAAAAGTTTGACAATAAAAGTGTTATAAATTATCATATTAAAAAACTAATATTTAAGGCATAGAAGAGAAGAGTAGTTAAGAAAGAATACGTACAGAGAGCTCTGGTAGCTGAGAAAGAGCGGTATACATCTTAATGAAAAAAGACTTGGAGCTGCGCAAGGAACTAATTTATTTAGGGATGGTGCGACGGGTTCTCCCGTTATAGAGATAGGGTATAAGCATATTTTGCCGTACCTGAAGAGGTTAATATGGTGACATATTAACAAACTGAGGTGGTACCGCGAAGCTAACAACTCTCGTCCTCAAGATGAATAATCTTGGGGGTGGGAGTTTTTTTGTTGCATAAAACTAGAAATGAGAAACAAAAAAATAATTGAGGTGAGTAATATATGCATTGGGCGTATGAAGTAGCACATGAATTAATTAGGAAACATCCAAATAAAGAAACGTTTGTTTGTGCATCTGGAATTAGTCCGTCAGGTTCTGTTCATATTGGGAACTTTCGTGAAATCGTAACGACTTATTTCGTAGTAAGAGCACTTCAAGATTTAGGGAAAAAGACTCGTTTTATATTTTCGTGGGATGATTATGATAGGTTTAGAAAAGTTCCAAAAAATATTGATCCATCTTTTGCAAAGTATATTGGTATGCCATACTGTGATATTCCAGATCCGTATGGATGTCATAACTCGTATGCGGAGCATTTTGAAAAAGAGTTTGAAAAATCGCTTCAAGCATTTGGAATTGAAGTAGAATTTATTTATCAACATGATGAATATAGAAGTGGAAGGTATAATGATAATATTTTAGAGGCTTTGTATAAACGAAAAGAAATATATGATATTTTAATGGGTTTTAAAACTGGAGAGTGTAGTGAAGAAGAGCGAGAGAGCTTTTATCCAGCTACATTATATTGTGAGAGGTGCGGAAAAGATACAACAACTATTACACATTTTAATGAAGTATTAAAAACAGTGCGGTATGAATGTGAATGCGGAAATGAAAAAGAGTTATCCGTATTAAATACAAATAAAATGAAACTAAACTGGAAAATCGATTGGCCGATGAGATGGATGATAGAGGATGTTATTTTTGAACCGGGCGGTAGAGATCATTCATCAGAAACGGGTAGTTATAATGTATCAAAAGAAATTGCAAGGAAAATATTCAATTGTGAAGCGCCTCATTACGTTGCTTACGATTTCATTGGTATTAAAGGGAATCATGAAAAAATGTCTAGTTCTTCAGGGAATAGTATTACACCAAGCGATTTATTGAAAGTGTATATACCAGAAGTAATTCTCTTTATGTTTGCAAAATACAAACCAGGCGCTGCTTTTCATATTGGGTTGGATGAAGATGTGATTCGTAATTATACAGAGTATGAGCGATTGAAAGATAGTTATGAAAATAAAACGCTCAAAAATGAAGATTTATTTGATGCAATTAAAATCTCTAAAGTTGATAGGCAGTTTAAAGAATATCCGAGATTTAATCAAGTAGCAGGAACGTTACCGCTATTAAATTTTGATTCATCTATTTTACAAGATACATTAGAAAAAATAGATAGAAGTTATACATTAGATGCTATGATAGCGATATGTAACCGCGCAGAGTATTGGATAAGAAACTTTCAATCTGAAAAATTAATCGCGGTAAATCAGGAGAAAAATGCAGAGTTTTACTACACATTAGATGAAAGGCAGAAAGAATGGCTAGTAGAAGTTTGTAAAATACTTCGTTCTAATAAAGATTACTCTAACTTAATGGAGCAATTATATGCGATTTGTCATCATGAAAATAAAAAAATAATGAAAGAAAATCAAAAACAATTATTCACTATTATATATAAGCTCATTATGAATCAATCAAATGGTCCTCGTATACCATTATTAATACATGTAGTAGGCATAGAAAAATTCATCACACTATTAGATTTCTAAAACACAGTTAAAAGCAACGCAAGTACCAAAATTTCTAAGTACTTGCGTTGCAAATTTTACTATCGTGAATACATTTTCGGACATTCATCACCACTTGGTTCATAAAAACAATGGCTTTTAAACTGTCCTACAAATGGCTGATTATACCATTCAGGCGGACAAGCTCCAACTGGACGGAAATACCAAAGAGCCCATCGTGCAGGCCAGCGCCATTGACCTTGTAAAACTTTTCGTGCGATTTCTTTTTCTGATTCACGAGCGCGTTGATAAAAATATCCATATTGTACTGCTTCAAATCCGCCGGGGCTTTGATATACAGCGTCTCGTACGGTACGGAGTTGTTTAAAATCTAAGCAATCACAAAATACACGGTTTACTACAACGCATCCAACTAACTCCTCACCTTGGCGACCTTCGCCTTCAGCTTCAGCACGAATTAATCGAGCTAGTAAATCAACATCACTTTCGTTGTATGGAATAAGGGGCATAGTGATACCACCTTTCTGTTATAGTAAAGAGTGTATGTTATAAAACAATCTGCGTGCTTTTTTACATAAAAATAACATTTAATTTTAAGAGGAGCTTGTATAAAAAAAGCTAATTAGTAATAGTAGATAAATATAAAAGGGAGAGGTATTATGTATCGAATTCATAAAGACCATATCATTTACTCAATGTCACCAGAAAATAAGCCGTGTATGGAAGTAGAAATTGGGAGCAGTCTTGTATTTGAAACATATGATTGCTTTGAAAATCAAATCGATTCTGAAGATGTTGTGTTTCAAGAATTAGATTGGAACCGAATTAATCCAGCGACTGGACCTGTATATGTTAAAGGAGCAGAACCTGGCGATATATTAGTCGTAACGATTGAAAAAATTGAAATTGCAGAGCAGGGCGTTTTAACTACAGGTGCAAACCTTGGTGTAATGGGTGATGAGTTAAATGAAAATACAGTGAAAATTGTCCCAATACATAATGAATATGTTTTGTTTTCAAGTGAACTACAAATCCCGATTAATCCAATGATTGGGGTAATTGGTACTGCACCGAAAGAAGAGAGCATTTCATGCGGCACCCCACATGATCACGGTGGGAATATGGATTGTAAAGAGATAAAAGAAGGGACGACATTACTATTACCTGTAAATGTTCCTGGCGCTCTATTAGCATTAGGTGATCTACATGCAGCAATGGGTGATGGTGAAATTGGTGTTAGTGGCGTAGAGGTGGCTGGTGAGGTAACTGTAACAGTTCAAACTATAAAAGGAAAGAAATGGCCATTACCAATGGCTATTCAAAAAGAAAAAATAATGACGATTGCTTCAGAGAAATTGTTAGATGATGCAGCAAATCGTGCTGTACATAATATGGTGATATTTTTACATGAAGTATTAGAAATGTCTAAAGCTGATGCAACTCTTTTATTATCGGCAGCAGGTAATTTAAAAGTTTGCCAAGTTGTTGATCCGCTGAAAACGGCGCGTATGGAACTAGGAATGGATTATGTGGAGAAACTAGGATTTACTTTTAGTAAATTTCATATTAAATAGATAAGGGAAGAAAAAGGATACTTTTGTATAAAAGCATCCCTTTTTTAATTTACGGATTTTGTGAAAAGAGGTAGTATTTATTTTATATAAGTATATTTAAGATTGTGGATTAAAAAGGAGTTCAATAATGGTCAAAATTATGATTGTAGAAGACGATATGAAAATTGCAGAACTATTATCAACACATGTTGCGAAATATGGTTATCAAGGAGTTATTGTATCGGACTTTCAAAATGTATTAGATATTTTTTTAGAAGAACAACCAGAGTTAGTTTTATTAGATATTAATTTACCGAGTTTTGATGGGTACTTTTGGTGTCGTCAAATTCGCGGTGTTTCTACATGTCCGATACTATTCATTTCGGCTCGTGAAGGTACGATGGATCAAGTTATGGCGTTAGAAAACGGTGGCGATGATTTTATTCCGAAGCCTTTTCATTATGAAGTTGTAGTGGCGAAAATTCGTAGTCATTTAAGACGTGCATATGGAGATTATGCACCGAAACTAGAAGAGCGAATGATTGAGCAACAAGGCCTTTGTTTATATCCTGAAAGGCTTGTATTGAAACTTAGAAACGACGAGATTGATATAACGAGAAACGAAGCTATTTTATTAGAGACATTAATGAAAAATTATCCGCGTGTTGTGAGTAGAGAAGTGTTACTTAATAAATTATGGGATAGTGAATCTTATGTTGATGATAATACATTAAGTGTAAATACAACACGTGTGCGTAAAAAGTTACAAACGTTACATATAGAAGGTGCGATTGAAACGATTCGTAGTGTTGGATATAGATTGCACATTACTTGGGATAATGGTATAGAAAAATGATAAGGTTGTTTATACGTGATCATATACCACTTATTTGCTTTACCATAATTCAACTACTAGCTATATTTCTCGTATATTGGTTTGATGGGCATAATCATATTACAACGGCGTTATATGCAATGTTTCTAGGTGTTTTCTTTATGGGAAGTTATTTAGTGTTTCGTTATTTTACACATCGTTCTTTTTATGAGCGCCTAGCAAATCCGATGCAATCTTTAGATGAATCTGTTCAAAAATCTGATTTTGCGGCTGTATCGGCTGCTCTTCAAGAACTACTTGAGGTGCAATATCGACATTATCAAAATCAGCTGCAAATACAAGAGAGAAAAAATAATGACCATTTAACCTTTATGAATCAGTGGATCCATCAAATGAAAACACCTTTATCTGTAATAGAATTAATTACACAGGATGAAGTAGATTCACGTTTTGAAAGTATAAATGAGGAAACAGACCGATTAAAAAAGGGATTGGAAATGGCTCTATATGTCGCACGATTAGAAGCGTTCACACAAGATTTTTATGTAGAAAGGGTACAACTACATAAAATAGTGAATGATTCGGTACATGAACATAAACGTTTCTTTATACGGAATTTTGTATATCCAGAGCTTGAAATTGATAAGGACATTACTGTAGAAAGTGATGTGAAATGGTTACAGTTTTTAATCGGACAAATACTATCGAATGCGATTAAGTATTCATCAGGTAGTAGAGAAAAGATTAAAATGAAAGCTTGTAAGGAAGGTAATACCGTTATACTTGAAATTGCTGATAATGGCGTAGGTATACCGAAGCAAGATTTACCAAGAGTATTCAAACCTTTCTTTACAGGAGAAAACGGTAGAGATTTTAAAGAATCAACAGGAATGGGGCTATATCTTGTATATGAAATTACAAAACAATTAGGACATAGTGTGGAAATCCATTCAGAAGTTGGTAAAGGTACGGTAGTGCGAGTAATATTTTTTAATGTGTAAAAAGTAATCAAGGCTAAAGAACTTTGGAGATAAGTTTTTTAGCCTTGTTTTGTACCCTTGATAACATTGGAGAATGAAATATTCTATAGATAAGAGAGGCAAAATGAACCCAATAAGAATAAATGTAAGACTACATACATGAACCATTTTTTATAATAAAAATAGAATCTTATAGAAGTTGCGAATGATAGGAGGCTTGAAATGGATATTCGTAAAATGAAATATTTCATAACGGTGGCAGAAGAATTAAACTTTAGTCGTGCAGCAGAGCGTCTTATGATGGCACAACCGCCTTTAAGTCAAGAAATTCGAAAATTGGAAGAAGAATTAGGAGTTCAACTTTTTCACCGGACAAAAAGGATGGTTGAGCTTACCGAGGCGGGGAAAGTCTTTTTAGAAGGTGCTAGGCAAACATTACTTCAAGTAGATAGAACGATTAAAGAAACACAGCTTGCAGATGAAGGGAAAATCGGGCATTTAATCATCGGTTTTGTCGATTCTACAGAAACAGTTATAGGCATATTAAAAACATTTCGAGAACGGTTTCCGAAAATTCAGCTCATATTACGCGAGATGACAACAGACCAGCAAATAAAAGCGCTTTACGAAAAACAAATTCATATTGGATTTATTCGTTCGGAGCAAAATAATAAAATATTATCTTCTGAAGTTTGTTCTGAAGAGTGTTTAAAATTGGTTTTACATGAAAATCACCCTTTCGTTTCGTTACCTAATATTTCAATCAAATCATTAGTAGATGAACCATTCATTTTATTTCCTCGCCATTTCGGTACAAATTTTTATGATTTAATTATTAGTTACTTTTGGGAACATGGAGTAAGTTTAAATATTGTTCAAGAAGCAGTTCAAATGCAAACGATTGTAAACTTAGTTGCAGCTGGAATGGGGATTTCAGTCGTTCCATCATCGGTGGAAAGCTATAAAAAATCAGGAGTCATGTATAATGATATTCTAGAAAATACACCGAAAATAAATTTATATGCTGGATGGAGGAAGGATGAAAAGTCTGTCGTGTTAGAGAACTTTTTAACAGTTGTTAGAGAGGTTTATATGACTTCACAATGTGAACTTAACAGATAAAAATAAAAGCCCATCTTTATAGGATGGGCTGTGGGAAGTTGGCAAGGAGTGTTTATTTATAGGTAAAACTTACTCATGATTCAACCTGTTTTACTAGTATCATACTCAGCGAAACCTTTTAATACACTATCAATCTGATCCATAATTTCAGGTTGCAATTTAACACTAGAAGCAATTACATTTTCTCTTATTTGTTCCGGATTTGAAGCACCAATAATTGCAGAAGAAACAGCTGGATTTTGTAATACCCAAGCAACTGCGAGTTGAGATAAGGTAAGGTTATTTTCTTGTGCGATAGGTTTAATTTCCTGGATAGCGGTAAGCACATCATCACTCATCCAACGTTGCACGAGTTTGTCAAAAAACGGTTTTCCAGCATCGGAGTTAGCACGCGATTGATTCGGTAATAGTTTACCAGGTTGATATTTTCCTGTAAGAATACCTTGTGCAAGTGGCGACCATACGATTTGGCCAAGTCCCTCACGTTGACATGTTGGAATCACATCAGTTTCAATAACTCGCCATAACATCGAATATTGAGGTTGGCTAGCGATAAATGGAATGTTCAATTCGCGTGCAAGTGCTGCACCACGGGTAATTTGTTCTGATGTCCATTCGCTTACGCCTAAATAGAGAACCTTACCTTGTCTTACAAGATCTGAGAAAGCTAACATTGTTTCCTCAAGAGGAGTTGTTATATCAAATCTATGTGCATAATAAACATCGATATAGTCTGTCTGTAATCGTTTTAACGATGCATTACAATTTTCTATAATATGTTTTCTTGATAATCCACGATCATTTTTTCCAGGACCGGTCGGATGGCATACTTTTGTACATAGTTCTATACTTTCTCGGCGTATACCTTGCAAAGATCGGCCAAGTACTTCCTCAGCTATCGTGTCCGAATAAACATCAGCAGTATCGAACGTTGTAATTCCAACATCTAGTGCGGCTTTTACACAATCATTTGCAGTATCTTCGTTTACTTTTCCACCATGGTTTATCCAGTTCCCGTATGCGATTTTACTTACTGTTAATCCACTGTTTCCTAGTTTACTAAATTCCATTGTAGAACCACCCCTTAAAAATGATACCTTTATTATAAGAACTGAAATTTAGTATGTATAATATATGATTTATGATGAATTTATATAAAATTTATATAAGAGGGAATGCTTACAATTTTATTGCTAGGGAAAGCTAAAGCAAGTAGTACAACAAATGTGGTTGATACTTGTTCGATATGAAGTGAAGAAATAATGAATAGACCTTAAAAGAAAGCAATCTTTTTTAGCAGCACAAATAATTGCATTTACTCATACAGTACTATTATGGTACAATATGGTTACTAATGAGGGGAAGGAATGATGGGTGGACGATGATTAACTAATCTTATTTTTAAATGTTGAAATTCAATAAATTTCAATTTCTAAAAAATAGGATTAGTCTGCCCGATTTCCATACAACGGTATTGCTATTTATGTTGCGTAATAGCTTATTTGGGTGTAAATATTTTAACGACTAATCCTGCCAAATTTATTTGGGAGGATTTTTTTATTCTCCCTTAATGAAAGGGATCGGTATTATGAAAGAACTATTAAAATTAAATGATGTTTATGTTGAAATAAAAGAAAATATGTTGTTAGAGAAAATGAATGTGACAGTAAAACAAGGGGATGTTATCGGGTTAATTGGTAAAAACGGTGCTGGTAAATCAACGTTACTTCAATTAATAAATGGAAAGATTGAGCCTTCAAAAGGGATTGTTGAATGGCAGCAAATGAATATGACAACCGCATATGTTGAGCAAGAAATAGAATCTTTTATTAGTAATGATGTGATTTCGCAAGAAGCAGAACTTCTTGCGAAATGGGGCGTGCCAACGAACGATTTTCATACTTTAAGTGGTGGTGAAAAGCTGAAAATTCGATTAGCAAAAGGATTTGCCGAAAATCCTAATGTCTTAATATTAGACGAACCGACAAATCATTTAGATGAGATCAGTACGGGATTTCTTATTAAACAAATAAAAAAGATGAAAGGTACTGTTATTGTTGTATCGCATGACCGATATTTTTTAGATGTTGTCGCAACAAAAATATGGTCAATTGAGGACAAAAAATTAATTGAGCATAGTGGTAATTATACGAGCTACATGAAAGTACGTGAGCAAAGAAGGAAGTCGCAGCAGCGTGAATATGAAAAGCAGCAAAAAAAGATAGAACAAGTAGAAACACATATAAAAGAATTGAGTTCATGGTCACAAAAGGCACATGCGCAGTCTACAAAACAAGAAGGTGTGAAAGAATTCTATCGTGTAAAAGCGAAGCGAATGGATGCGCAAGTGAAGTCAAAACGAAAACGACTCGAAAAAGAGCTGGAGAAAACGAAAGTAGAACGTGTGAAAGAAGAATATTCAGTTGAGTTTTCTATTCAAGCGAACAAAAAAGTAGGAAAACGCTTTTTAGAAGTGAAGCAATTAAAAAAAGACTTTCATGGGAAAGTATTATTTGAAAACGTTAATTTTACAATTCAGCACGGTGAGAAAGTTGCGATTGTTGGACCAAACGGTAGTGGGAAAACAACATTACTGAAGATGATTATGGGAACGGAAACTGCTGAAGGAGAAATATGGATTTCACCATCTGCAAACATAGGCTATTTAACACAAGAAGTTTTTGATTTACCGCTTGATAAAACACCGGAAAATTTATTTTTTAAAGAGACGTTTGAAGAAAGAGGAAAAGTCCAAAATTTAATGAAACATTTAGGATTCCAAGCGTCTCAATGGAAAGAGCCGATTGAGCATATGAGTATGGGAGAAAGAGTAAAATGTAAGCTAATGGCTTATATTTTAGATGAAAAAGATGTACTCATTTTAGACGAACCGACGAATCACTTGGATCTACCTTCACGTGAACAACTTGAAAATACATTAGCTGAGTATAACGGAACATTAGTAATTGTATCTCACGATCGATATTTTCTGGAGAAAACAACTAACACAAGACTCGTGTTTTCAAACAATACGATACAAAAGCAGCTAGAAGAACCTACTAAAACAAGAGATGATATTGAAGAGCTACGTTTAAAGTTAGAAACAGAGAGACAAGAAGTATTAGGAAAATTAAGCTTTTTAACTTCTAACGACAAAGAATATAAAGAACTTGATGAACGATTTATAGAACTTACGAAGCAGATTAAGGCGCTATAACGTAAGTAAGGGGGATTAATATGGGAGAAGAGAGTTTGACTAAGTTATTTAGAATAGATTGTGGAGATATATACTTGCAAGAGTTTATGGTCAAAGATGCAGAGAGTATTTATAAAATAGCAAATCAACCGGAAATAGAAAAGTTTTTACCAGACTGGAAATCAACAAAAGAACAAAGGATGGATTGGATTGCAAATTATGAAATACCAGCAAACAAAGCATTTCTTGAGGCAGTGAAAACTACGAATAACATAGATAATCATATGTTAAAGCTAGGAATATTTAAGGAAGCTACAAATGAATGCATTGGATGGTGCTGCACAGGCATGAAAGAAGAACTCCCTTCACCAAACAGAGAGATAATGTATGCTATCTCAAATAAACATCAAAATCATGGCTATGCTACAAAAGCGACTAAAGGCTTAATTGACTATTTGTTTAAAGAAACAAATTTAATTGTCCTTAACGCAATTGCTTTAATTAACAATGTACCATCAAATAAAGTTATTAAAAAATGCGGGTTTACTTATTTGAGTGAACACAAGATAGCAAATCAACTATATAATCATTATGTATTGAGTAAATCTGAATGGATAAAAAATATTGTTCAGTAAAAGGAATTAATACGAAATCATAAAAAAGCTTAGAGCTAAAACTCTAAGCTTTTTATATTCATTTTATCCCGCATAGGTACCTTAATCTTTATCATTCATGAATGTTTACACATTTTAGTAATAAGTAAAAAAGGGATATTAGCTTAACATTTAGTAAAAGCTTTTTTTGGCTAAATACAAATGCAGTCTTATCCAAAACGAGATTTTGGGTCTTTATGAGCTTGCCTATTATTGTATTATCAGTAGTACCTGCCATGATGTCGTTCTTTGTATCAGGAAATATTAAATCAATTTTATTATTTATATGTTGGATAAACACATTCATTTCCGCCTCAGATATTTACAATTCGTTTTTGATTGCAATGAAACCGAAGAACTCATTTTTTTGCAGAGGTTATTATCAAGTGAAATAGTATTTAATGGGTAACTCAAATATGCTTTAACTACACACAACAGTTAAAATATAATATTTGAAAGTAAAAAGACCGATAAAAATCGGTCTTTTTATATTAATAAAATAAAGATTAGAAAATAGCATTGTAATTCAAACCAATATGCAAATATTATAAGATAGATATGCTTTGTTTATAGATTGAAAATAGGTTTGTTATCAGTTTTTTTAGAAATCTTACAAGCGTGTAAGATAAATGAAAGATGAATCAATATGAGCTGTAAGACAATTCATTTACACTCTATAGTGAGCAGTGGAAACGAAGGGAGAATATAAATGGAAATTTTGCAGGCAAATAGTATTAGTAAAGTATATAGAGGGAAAGTACCTTTTAAAGCATTAGTAGATATTGATTTATCAATTCAAGAAGGTGAATTTGTAGGAATTATGGGCCCGTCAGGTAGTGGGAAAACAACGTTATTAAACATGGTATCTACTATTGATTCTCCATCATCGGGAGAAATATTTATTAATGGTACAAATCCTTTCCAATTATCATCAGAAGAATTAGCGTTATTCCGCAGAAAACAATTAGGATTTGTTTTCCAATCATTTAATCTTCTTAGCACACTTACTGTAAAAGAAAACATCGTATTGCCGATGACTTTAGATGGTGTTTCTGTGCAAGAAATGAACAAACGAGCGGAAGAGATTGCAGAGAAGTTAAACATTACAGATATATTGAGTAAAAGAACGTTTGAAATATCAGGGGGACAAGCTCAAAGAACAGCAATTGCTCGTGCGATCGTTCATAAGCCGCAATTGTTACTTGCAGATGAACCAACAGGGAATTTAGACTCTAAATCTTCAAATGATGTAATGGAGATGCTTGATACTCTAAATAAAGAAGAAAAAGCAACGATGATGTTAGTTACACATGATCCGTATGCAGCGAGCTTTTGCAGCCGAGTAATCTTTATTAAAGATGGTCAACTATATAACGAAATTTATTGTGGTGAAAGCAGGCAAACTTTTTATCAAAAGATTATGGATGTCCTTTCTTTGTTAGGAGGGAAAAGGCATGACTTTTCGTCAGTTCGCATTTAATAATATTTTTCGCAATAAGCGTACATATGCTGCCCATTTTTTAAGTAGTGCATTTTCTATTATGATTTTCTTTACGTATGCTCTTTTATTATTTCATCCTGATTTACAAGGTGAGTTGAAATCGACAAGTGCAACAATAAGTGCATTTGGTACATTGGGATTTTCAGTTTCGCAAGGATTGATTTTTGTATTTTCATTTTTCTTCATTTTATATTCAGTTAGTTCGTTTTTAAAAACGCGTAAGAAAGAATTTGGCATTTTAATGATGCAAGGTATGTCAATGAGACAGCTTAAGAAATTATTATTAATTGAAAATATGTTGATTGGACTTGGTTCAATTTGTATAGGGATTTTCATTGGACTCATATTTTCTAAACTAGTCTTATTGATAAGTGCAAGTGTATTAATGATTAATAATGGTTTGCCTTTTTATATACCAGTGCGGGCTGTACTATTAACAGTTATCACATTTCTTTTCTTGTTTTTAATTGTTTCATTATTTACATTTAAAATGATAAAAGTAACGGAACTTGTGGAACTTATTCGAGCAGAGGAAAAGCCAAAACCTGAACCGAAATCTTCAGTTTTATTATCGCTACTTTCTTTAATTAGTATAGGATATGGATATTTTTCAGTATTTCGCTTCATACCAAGTACCAATTTTATTACGCTTGGAATAGGTGTGCTCCTAGTAATTATAGGAACGTACTTTTTATATACACAGTGTAGCGTGTATATATTGTACCTTGCTAAAAGGAGAGAATCTTTCTTTTTAAAGAGAACAAATATATTAACATTTTCTGAATTAATTTACCGTATGAAAGATAATGCAACGATGTTTTTTATAGTATCTATTGTTTCAGCAGTTGCATTTACAGCAATTGGTACAACAGCCGCAATTGGAAATAGGGATTTGGTAAGGATGACAAATCCCTATACATTTTTGTATGGAAGTTTTGAGAATGACAAAGTATTGAACAAAAATCTTTCTATTATAAAAAAACACCTTTCTGATGCTAATATTCCGTATCGAATGGCTTCATCTTCATATATATACACAGAAAATGGCGTAAATGTAATGAAGTTAAGTGAATACAACGATCTTGCTAAAGCACTAGGCTATCAAAAAGAAACAATTGAAAAAGAAGATGAAATTTTATTAATTCCTGGGGTCGTATCACAAAAACAAGAATTTAAAAATGGCGAGTATAAAAAGAATATAGAAGTCATTCAAGGTGACTGGACAAAGACATTTCATGTGAAAAAAGCTGTAGAAAATTTAGTTTTACCACATGATTCTAGAACTATTTATATCGCTGTTCAAGATCAGGTATATGATGGAATACCTCTTACTAGTGACCCAGTTAATAAAGAAATTCCATATCGTACTTACGGATTTGTTGTAGATGATTGGATAAAAACGAAAGAGATTTCCAATCAATTAAAGAGTATATTCGATAAAAATCTTAGGGACAGAGATTTCTACTTTGAAGCTTTAACATTAAACTTGTTGGAAGCAAAGCAAAAGAATGGTTTATTACTTATGGTAAGTATTTTAGTCGGAATCGTCTTCTTTACATTCGCCGCTAGTTTTATTTATTTCCGATTATATACAGATTTGGATCGCGATCAACAACAATATAAAATGATTTCGAAAATGGGATTAAGTAAAGGTGAGTTGAAAAAAGTTGTAACGAGGCAGTTATTATTAATGTTCTTTTTACCAATTGTCGTTGCAGTGATTCATACTGTAGTCGCTTATATAGCATTACAGCAATTAGTCAATTTTTCTATCATAAATAGCTCTATCGTTATTCTAATTTCATTTATATGTATACAAGTTTTATATTTCTTTATAACCCGTTGGCGTTACCTGCAAAAGCTTTATAAGGTTATGGAGCAATAGAATTTATTAGCTTGTAAGACTACACTAAAGTATGTGGAAAAATGAACTGTATGATGAAAGGAAACGAGATGAAAAGAACTTTAACTATTTTTATGTTTACGATACTGCTATTAATAAGTTTTAGTGCATGTTCTAAAAAGGAGAATCCATTTCCGGCAAACGGTGTATTAATTATTGGAGATGAAAATAATATTTCACCAATTATTAATCGTTATCAGGAAATTACGGAAGAAAATGAAGTGTTTTCTGTGAAAAAAGGGGAAGTTGGAAATGGAAATGTCTTAATTTTAAATGAATCTACAGCACAAGCATTGATTAAAGAAAAACTTTTTCGAAAACAAGATAATGGCTCCAATTATATTATAGATACGTTACCGAAATTCTCAAAAGAAGGGTCACTTTTATTTACAAGTGAAGACGATAAGACTATGAAAAGTATTAAAATAGGAGGGGAAGAGATTCCTGTTACATACGATAGTGATGCTTGGATAGGTAACAATCGTAAATATTCAACGGAATGGTATATGATTGTAGCAAAAAATAGTGTGTATAAAGAAATAAAGGCAAATGAAATGAAAATGCATCTTCTTCATTTGAAAAAATCTCTAGGTGACGAAAAACCTAAAATGTCGACAGATAATACATTGGTTAATGAAAATGTCAAAGTAAAAAAACTAATTAAAGGTTTGGAAGGAAAAGTATCTTTCCAGTTTGTAACGATTGGAGAAAAATCATAAAAAAAGAGTTCGAGGTTGATAAAAACTTTATCACCCCCGAACTCTTTTTAGTTTGTAGACCAATCAAATATTATGCTTTACATTACTTCATTTAATCGAGTCTCGTTTGTTTCCTCAATCGCATTTGAATTTTGAACTGAATTATTTTGGGCTTCTTTTTCTTTACGAGCCTTTTGTAGCATTTCAAGGATGATCCATAAAGGAACACCTTTATCCTTTAACATCTTCCATAAATCTAATTCATTAAATTTATGCTCAGGCTGTTTCATTTCTTTTTCAGATGAACGAATATCAAACTTGATAGGATCATTTACTTTCTTACTTTCAAGTTTAGTAGAAGAGATAGTATTATGCTCAAGAGTAGATGGAGTTATTTTAGTAGGTTGAGATAATGTATGAATATTTGATCCGATTTGCATGCTTTTTCCTCCTTTTCAAGCAATGAGATTAGTTTTCTTATGGTTTTTAAATCTTTTTAACATGAGGAAACTATATCTAATTATAAATTCAAATAAACAGATTTACAAGTTGTATTGTAAAAAGTAAATGTTCACTTGAATTAATATTTATCAACATTTGTATATGTTTTCTATATATACAACGTATATAAAATACTTTACATTATGTTTAAGTTGTTAAAACATTCTGTTATTTTCGGAAGAAAAATGTAAACGTTTTATTAGGGGGAGAAAGTATGGGGAAGTTATTTTTAAAAATATGTTTTTTCGCATTAGTGACCTTATGTTCATTCGCAGCGAAAATATCATACGCTGAAGAGGGACAACAAAATAATTACCCTATCATATTGGTGAATGGATTTGCTGGATGGGGTAGAGAAGAAATGTTTGGCGTAAAATATTGGGGTGGTGTTCATGATATACAGGAAGATTTGAAACGAAATGGTTATACGGTACATACTGCAGCTGTTGGACCTGTTTCTAGTAACTGGGATCGTGCATGTGAATTGTATGCGCAAATTAGGGGTGGAACAGTAGACTATGGTGCCTCGCATGCTGAGAAACATGGACATAATCGTTTTGGCAGAACTTATAGTGGTTTTGCACCGAATTGGAGTGAAACAAATAAAGTTCATTTAGTTGGACATAGCATGGGTGGACAAACGATTAGAACATTAGTACAGCTATTAAAAGAAGGTAGTTTTGAAGAAAAGAATTATGTGAAAAATCACCCAGACACCAAAATATCACCACTATTTGAAGGCGGAAAATCATATGTTCATAGTGTTACAACATTAGCAACCCCTCACAACGGTACAACACTTGCGGATGGTAGCCTTCTGCTGCCGTTCGTTAAAGATTTACTCATTACAGCTGCGAGCTTTGGAGGAAACAATAATTTATCTTTATATGATTTTAAATTGGATCAATGGGGTATAAAGAAGAATGCTGGAGAGTCCTTTTTCCAATATAGTAATCGTATTCTAAATAGTTCACTTTGGAAAAATACAAAAGATATAAGTCAATGGGATTTAAGTACAGATGGTGCAAAGGAGTTAAATAATTGGGTAAAGACACAACCGGATGTGTATTACTTATCTTATAGTGGACATGCATCACAAGCAGCACCTATAACAGGTTTACATTTACCTCATATAACGATGAATAAAGTGCTGATGGGTAATGCATTTTTCTTAGGTTCTTATGCGAGATATGAAGAAAACCGTCCGTTAGTTGATACTTCTTGGTGGCAAAATGATGGTGTAGTAAATACAAATTCTATGATTGCACCAACTTCTAATGTTGCTGTAAATAATAATGAGTCATTACAGATTGGAAAATGGAATCATATCGAAACGAAAGCGAATTGGGACCATCTCGACATGGTAGGATTAAGTGTTTCAGACTCGTTAGGTTTTTCTAGCATTCAAGAGTTTTATAGAACAATTGCTGAAAAGCTATCACGTTTACCGAAATAGGTAATAATAAAGCGCTCTCGATGGAATTCGAGAGCGCTTTATATTATATTGAAAGAGGGGTTTGGTAGAAAAATATGGGGGGATATTATGAAAACTCAAGTTGTATTATCAGGATACGGAACAGTAGGCAGAGAGTTTATAAAATTATTAAATGAAAAGTATTCATATATATATGAAACATATGGGATTCAATTAGTTGTAAGTGGCGTATTAGGGAGAAATATTGCAATACATAATGAAGACGGCTTATCTCTTCATCATTTATTGATGTATGGTGGCGGTACCGCTGCAATTGAAAAATATTTAGAGTATCATCCGAAGGAACGTGCAACAACTAGCATAAGTGGTACTGTATTGGTAGAATCAACAGTTACAAATCTTAAAGATGGAAATCCAGGGAAACAATATATGAAACAAGCGATTGAGAAACAGATGGATATAGTAGCAATTTCAAAAGGTGCACTCGTTACAAACTGGAGAGAAATAAATGAAGCAGCAAGAGGCGTAAATGTACGAATTCGATATAGCGGTGCAACAGCCGCTGCACTACCGACACTAGATATCGGACAATTTAGTTTAGCCGGTTGCAGTATTGAAAAAATAGAAGGAATATTAAATGGAACAACTAATTATATTCTTACGAAAATGTATGAGGAAGATATGACATTTGAAGAAGCACTGAAAGAAGCGCAAAATAAAGGAATTGCTGAGACAAACCCTATATTAGATATAAGTGGTTCAGATAGTGCGTGTAAATTGTTACTTTTGACAAACAGCCTAATGGAAACAGAGAAAACACTTACTGATATACATATAAAAGGAATCGAGCACGTTACAAAACAGCAAATACAAAATGCTAAGGAACAACATAAAATTATTAAATTAATAGCATCAATATATAAGGATGAGGGTGGCAATGTGAATTTAAATGTTGAACCGTGCGAAATAGAAAAAAATCATCCGTTAGCAAAAGTAAATGGGACCGAAAAAGGAATTACGTTCTTTACAGATACGATGGGACAAGTTACTACAATTGGTGGGGCTTCTAATCCACGAGGCGCTGCAGCTGCAGCTTTAAAAGATGTAATTAACTTATATCGAAAAGACTTGTAAGACCGTACCGCCCTTTATAAAAAATACATATGTCGTGGACCTTTTGAGAATGAAATAAATATGCAAAAATGATTGCAGGGGGTAAGGAATTGTTTAAGGATTTTAAAGTTGTTAAAGATCGTCCCGTTTATATTCAATTGAAAGATTATTTGAAGAAGATGATTATGAAAGGGTATTTGCTCGGGGATCAAAAAATTCCATCAACAAGGGAACTAAGTGAATTACTAAGTGTGAGTAGAAACACTGTACTCGCTGCTTATGCAGATTTAGAGCAAGAAGGACTCATTTATGCAGTTAAAGGAAAAGGGAACTTTGTTGCGAAGGTGGATATATCTAACACTTCGTCTGTTGAAATAGATTGGAAAAATAAACTTAATACAGTGACCGCATTAGCGGATGAATTAGATTTAATGAAACATGGTGTTCGTTGGGAAAAGGGAATGATTGTTTTTAATAGTATAGCCCCGGATGAGAAGCTATTTGATGTTGAAAATTTCAAAAGAGCTTTTCTTACTCGTATGTCCATTGAAGGGGACATCGTATTGAACTACGGATATGCAAAGGGATATAGACCGTTAATGAATTATTTACTTCATTACATGGAAATGAAAGGCGTAGACATTTCGAATAAAGATATTCTAATTACAAATGGATTTACAGAAGGATTGGATATTGTACTCTCTTCTTTATCAAAAAAATCCGGGCGTGTCATTTGTGAGAATCCAACTCACCACGCTGCGCTAAAGTTGTTCCGCTTACATGGACTTGAAGTTCATGGGATTGATATGGATGAGGATGGTATTGATACGAATGAAGTTGAAAAAAGCTTGTGTGAAAAAGATTTTGATTTTGCTTATTTAATTCCTTCTTATCATAATCCAACCGGTATTGTTACGAGTTCAGAGAAAAGAACGGAATTGATGAGGTTATTCTCAAAATACAAGGTTCCTATTATAGAGGATGGATTTAATGAAGAATTACGTTATTCAGGTTCACATTTAGCTCCATTATTAACTTTTGCTGGAGCTGGCAATAATGTGATTTATATTAGTAGCTTTTCAAAGGTACTTTTCTCTGGTTTACGTGTAGGCTGGATTATTGCAGATAAAGAGCTGATTCATTATTTAGAAAGCGTAAAAAGAGCAAGAACGATTCACACATCTACGCTAGATCAAGCTGTTCTGTTTCAATATTTACATGAGGGATATTTTGAAAAATATTTAAAAAAGGCAAGATCTGTTTATAAGAAAAAATATGAGTTAGCTGTCGGGGCATGTAATCAGTACATTCCTTTCAAAAGAATGACTGGAGATGGTGGACTTCATTTATTTATAGAGCTAGAAGAGTATATGAATGCCCGCACACTTTTACAAAAGTGTTATGAGAAAGGCGTTACGTTTTCACCTGGAGATGTTTTTTACTCTGATGGAGAAGGAGCAAATACTTTCCGATTAGGGTTTTCGCGTTTGAAAGAAGAAGAAATAGTTCGGGGAATTAAAATAATTGGTGATACATTAAAAAATGAAATTTGGAGTTGAGAAAATGAAAATCGGTGTTATTATGGGCGGGGTATCGTCTGAAAAACAAGTTTCAATTATGACGGGGAATGAAATGATTGCTCATTTAGATAAAAATAAGTATGAAATAGTTCCAATTACATTAAACGAAAAAATGGATTTAATTGAAAAAGCGAAAGACATTGACTTTGCATTGCTCGCATTACACGGAAAATACGGAGAAGATGGGACAGTTCAAGGAACACTGGAGAGTTTAGGGATTCCTTATAGCGGAAGTAATATGTTATCTAGCAGTATATGTATGGATAAAAATATTTCGAAAAAGATTTTACGTTATGAAGGTGTAGAAACGCCAGATTGGATTGAACTTACAAAAATGGAGGATCTAAATCTTGATGAGTTAGATAAGTTAGGATTTCCATTAGTGGTAAAACCAAACTCTGGCGGATCGAGTGTCGGAGTGAAAATCGTTTACAATAAAAATGAATTGATCTCAATGCTAGAAACTGTATTCGAATGGGATTCTGAAGTAGTAATTGAGAAGTATATAAAAGGTGATGAAATTACATGTTCCATTCTGGATGGAAAACAGTTACCTATAGTTTCAATTCGACATGCAGCCGAGTTCTTTGACTACAATGCAAAATATGATGATACTAGTACAGTTGAGGAAGTTATCGAACTTCCAGCAGAAATTAATGAACGTGTAAATAAAGCGTCACTGGCTTGTTATAAAGCCTTAAAATGTAGTGTTTATGCAAGAGTTGATATGATGGTGAAGGACGGAATTCCATATGTAATGGAAATTAATACATTACCAGGGATGACACAATCAAGTTTATTGCCAAAAAGTGCAGAAGCAGCTGGAATTAGTTATAGCAAACTATTAGATATGATTATTGAAACGTCATTAAAAGTGAGAAAAGAAGAAGGTTTTTAAGATAGTTATATAACGAATTCTTTTGACAGTTTCATGAAGTATGCTATGATGAATACATTATAAAAACAAAATATTTATCCACTAGGGGGGCCTTTTATAGGCTGAGATCAAATGTGATTTTGAGACTCTTAGTACCTGATCTGGTTAATGCCAGCGTAGGGAAGTGGGAAAGACGTTGCTATTTAATGAGTAAATAATTACTGTCAATTTCACTTTCTTTACGCCTGTAAAGAAAGTTTTTTTATTTTACAGCTTTAATAATTGTGGATAAATACTTATATTTTATACATTATTGGAGGGATTTAAATGACTTTTTCACAATCATTACGTAAAGAAGTAGATTCAATTTGGGAAGCGAGTTTTAACCATCCTTTTGTAAAAAAACTTGGTGAAGGAACGTTAGATTTAGCTAGTTTTCGCTATTATGTGCTTCAAGATTCATATTATTTGAGTCATTTTGCTAGAGTACAAACTTTAGGAGCTGCGAAAGCTCTTGAATTAGAGACGACAGCTCGTATGGCACATCATGCTCAAAATACATATGAGGCAGAGTCATCTTTACATGAGAATTTTGCTAAAAAGCTAGGGATAACAAAAGAAGAAAAAGATAATTTTATTCCTGCGCCAACTGCATATGCGTATACTTCACATATGTATCGTGCTGCGTATGAAGGGCATTTAGGAGATATCATTGCAGCAATTTTACCTTGCTATTGGTTGTATTATGAAATTGGCGAACGCTTAAAAGAGTGCCATCCGGAAGAGCCAATTTATAACGAATGGATTTCTGCTTATGGATCTGATTGGTTCCGTACGCTAGTTGAAGAACAAATTACACGTTTAGATACTATCGCTGAAAAAGTAACAGAGGCAGACCGCAAGCGTATGAAACAGCATTTTATTATTAGCAGTCAATATGAATATTCATTTTGGGAAATGGCTTATACATTAGAAAAGTGGCCAGTGGATACAGACGTAAAAGACGTAATTGGATAAAGAATAGAAGTAATGTTATAGATAGGTATGGATCATACCTATCTATATATTTTTTCTTGTCAAATTTGCGTAAAGTCATTAGTGCTACGGATATGGCGAAATAGAATATCGATAATTTAGCTCATTTAATTGTCTACGCATTAACTGGATAAACTTCTGTCACATTTATTTTACAATCAAAGAACGTAAATGTTGGTGGTATGAAGTTAAATAAGAAAAGAAACCCGAGCTGTTAGCTGTAACGGAGTTGTTTTTTCTTTGCAGGAATTTCTAAGTTAACATGAAGTGCTGTTCATACAATATGCAAATTTGCATATTGTATTTTTTTGAGTTCTTTGTGTGTTAAAATCAAATATAGGGATATAGAAATATAAAGAAGCAAAAGCAGGAATATCCAATGAATTTTGAGAGGTGTTATATGTTTACAAATAAGAAATTAATTCGATTTGGTTTATCGTTGTTTGTATTTTTAGGGATAATTAATTTTACAATCAGCTATTT
Organism: Bacillus sp. ok061; assembly: GCF_900108285.1. NCBI lineage: Bacteria > Bacillati > Bacillota > Bacilli > Caryophanales > Bacillaceae > Bacillus > Bacillus sp. ok061. Next base: position 33,012 of record NZ_FNUW01000007.1, read on the forward strand.
TCAAACATATCTTGAAACAGCAGCAGATATTAAATGGGTAATTCCAGAAATTTGGAAAACTATTTTACTAGATGTTCCTCAAGGTATACTTGTTCTTTTAGGCGCAATTGCATTATATGATTTCACAAAAGAGGCATCACAAAAAGACGCATCAATCTAAGTGTGTCTTTTTTCAATTAGAAATTTCATAGAGAGCTTTGCTGGAGAAATAGAATAAAAAGCCCTAATTAGGGCTTTTTTCTTTGTAGGAATTTCTTAACCGTCATAGAAACCGGTTACTTGGAAGTGTTATAGCGAAAGGCATTTACAGTACAGAAAAATCTAAGCGGCAGACGGAAATATATAGGATATGGCATCATAATTATTGAGAAATTAATTGAGCTTAGTAAGTATGAAGATATGACGCTAGAATTTATATTTTATAATTTCTATTTATAAAAATGAGCCCATAGTAAAAATAGGTATATGAACAAGGTGCATCATCTAGTGATAATTCATACTTTGTTGGTGTACGTATTGAACTTAGTTTATAGCGCTATTTCTACTTAGATGTAACGAACAGAAATATAGGAAAGCATCAATGAGGTTGTATTTTATAAACGGAGGTTATGAAAATGAATCAGTTTCAACAAGAAATACAAGCGTTAAGCCTTAATGATTACCAGTCTGGAAATATTGTCTATTGGGACCAGCAAAACCAATATCCATATTACTATATTGAGGATACTGCTCGTCGCTGTGGCGGTTGCGGCCGTTGTGGCGGTTGTGGTGGTTGTGGTGGAGGTCGTTGTGGCGGATTCCGTTGTGGTGGATTCCGTTGTATTGGTTGCTTCGGTTGTTTTGGTTGCGGGGGTTGCGGAGGTTGTGGCGGCTGTGGTGGTTGCTCTAATTGTTTTGATGGTTTTAGTGGTACTACTGATACAATTGTAACATATGAATATTGATTACATTTATCCCGCTATTTGCCGGGCAGTAAGACCCAAAAAAATTCAGTGAGAGCAAATAAATTAGGTGGAGGACGTGCTGCCCAAAGTTGTACTTTATCGACTAAAAAACATTAGTTATATATATGCCGACAACGAATATAGCCATTGTTAATGGATATATTCAAACATCCAAGTGAAATGGTAACAATAGGATATATAGGTGTAAATTAGGATGCATGGATAAAGCAATGACTAGGTTTAAAATCTAATCATTGCTTTTTCTTATGCTTTTATCATCAAATATCTGTCTGGTTTAGGGATTGATTTCTTCTAGCTAATGAATTTATTACAACTTTGTAAGGTTAATGTAATGTTAATCGATAGTAAATTAAGATGCTTGAGTGTAATTTAAATAAGATTAAAAAGTACTGTTTATCTATAAAATAATTGGGTAAATAATATGTAATTAGGAAGTGTATGAATATGATTGAACTAAAATCTATTATCCATTCGTATAAACTAAAGAGAAAAATAGCTAAAGATTTATACGGAAAAAGAGATGAATTGACACTGTTATTAAATGAATTTAATACTATGAAATGTACAGTAACATCTGAAAAGAAGAAAAACAATATATTATCTCGTTTGCAACTAATTTATCAAAATATGAAATTAGATAAGCAGTATCCTCTATCAGTTGCTTTTGATAGTAAATTATTGGAGCAATTAGAAAAAGAACCTCTACATACTATTGAGGATGGTGTAACATGTTTACATCTAATTTTAGATGTGAATTATGAGAAAATAAAACAATATGGTTCGAGTACAAGTAGGTCATTTGTTCCATTATCGCAGTCTTCTATTTGTCTTGCTGATTGTATTTGTTTAACAGGAGTTGTAGTAGGTTTACTAGGAGCAATTTCATTTGGAGGATTACTGTTATCTATATGTTCAATTACATAAAGGTTGATATTTGTAAAAAGGGCACCGATTTAAGGTGTTCTTTTTTGTTTTTTTGTAAAGTTATTGTAAATAATAAGTACAATATATTATATACATTGTATAATTTAAATGTATTAAAATACAAATGTAAAGAGGTGTTGTATATGATAATTACTTTTAATCTTTAAAAGAGTCGGTTTGATAATGTTTTATGTAGATAAATAGTTTTTACTTTTCTTTTAAATACTTGGTTTAAATGGATTAGATTAAGTAACTATTGTTCTAGCTTTTTGATAATCAAGACAACTGAAGAAAGGAAAGAATCATTTTATGAAAAAATTAAGGTTGTTAACATTTGAAAATATAGTAGAATCCCTTTTAAATGAAAAGGTATCATTTATATACTTTCCTATTGAATGGCTGGACATCGTAGAGATACATTATAAGACATTTTTATTAACGAGTAAGTTGAAACGTTTGAATGAAAGATTGTATGATATGTTTTCAGATATATTGTTTATACAGCATAATCCGTACGTATTAAATGAAAATACACCATGGATTGTATCGAAAGAACCTATTAGACAAGAGCAGCTCGATTATATTTTTCAAAGTTGGTATGAGATTATTCATGATTGGAAGCCAAATAGATTAGTAGAACCACCAAAATATGAATGGCAATCCGATTTGATTTCTAATTTGCCAGTACTACATGATAATGAAACGTATTCTAAGTGGGTGCCCGCTTTAATCTCACATGTTTTTTGTGAGCGTCCTATATATTTAGAAAATACAAATGCAGAAGAAATCTATTTTTCTCCTCTTAGATCACAAAATATTTGTGAGGCGATGTCAGGGCCGATAAAAGATGAAAAAACACAAGATTTTTTTTCCTATGTATATCGATTCGAATGCATAACCCGCGGTGGTGAGAACGCTCCATTATTAAATATTTCAATAGGGATTCGGAGATTTTATCAAGAATATAATCATCCAGATATTCCTTTACTTTTAAGACGGAAACGAGGCCTGATATTGATTTCTACCTCAGAGTTTGCGTCAAATAATAAAAAAATCCGGTTTGTAAAACTAAAAATACAACAAGCTACAACCGGCATGAAATGGATTAAGATATTTAGAAATTTAAAAGATGATTTTCAAATAGGTGGAGAGGTGGATTTAGACCATATTCTCCAATATCCGAAAGATTATATTGTCGGGGAAAATAAAAGGGTGTTATTTCCATACAATGAAAGAATATATAGAGTTCAAGGTACTAAAATAGAACCAGGTATAAAAGCAAAGGAAAGAGAGTATTTATTTAAAGAATTCCAGCGTAAATTCTCTTATTTCACAATACTTCCAGAATGTAAAAAGGTAGCAACAAATAACAAAAATGAATTATTTCCTTTATTTGCACCAAAAGGATTAGAGACATTAACATTAGAAGTTTGGTCTGAAAATATAGCGCTGGAAATAGAACAAGCATTACTTGATAGCGAAATTGTTTTGACTAAAATTGGTGGAAATTCTTATGTATTGAATACAGATTTTCCAGTATTATTAAAGATTGTGAGATACAATATTGAAAAGGTGTTACAAAATCCATATAAAATGCAATATTGTCAAAAATATAAAACAAATCTTGTAGATGATGTTACGAAAGCTGTCTATGCTACCGCGGGTGAGCGCAGTGATGCGACATTAGCATTAATCGCAATGAAAAATTGTGATGGACGCGAAAAAATTGATCCAAAACAAATCATTAGAGAGGGATTTGTACGAACAAATCGTATTTCAACATTTATTAATTTATTTATAGGCCAAAGTGTATCTCGTAAAACAATTGTAAATAGTGTTTTTAGTCTATTAGAACAAAAAGGATTTTTGAAGCGTAGTTGGAATAAGATAAATTTACCTTGTACATATGTTAATTTATCAATTGAACGAATATCGAAATTTGATTTCTTACCTATTCTTTCAAAAATAAAAGGAAAAGAAATTTTATATAAATTATATGGGAATACAGAGTGGCAAACGATTGATTACGTATTATTAAATATAAATAAACATAATGCATTTTTATCACAACCATCAAAGAGAAATGATATGGGGGCTCTTTTTAAACAATATGTTTTCGAAACATTAATGGAAATTGTACAATATGCAAAAGAACAAAATGAACAAGTTTACTTCATTGTAGATGCAAATTTGAGAAAATATTGGATAAAAGAGTTACAAAATAAAGAAATTAATACAGATATTTTACCTGATATTGTTCCAGAGGTATTAAAGGTTCCCAACTTAAATATTGTTAGAATAAATACAGGTTTTGATGTACCAAGCTACGGTGTAATAGAATGTGATGATGCTCTAGATAGAATTGGCTTATATGCAGATCAAAAAGGGATGTATTATAGCACTGGTGAATATTCACTTAATTGTAGTGAAGTTTTTCAGCGATATATAATTGAAATTCTACCATTAGGTGTAAAACCTGTAGAAAGGGATTATATCGCTAAAATGATACATTACATGTGCTGTAATTCTAGTATGCTTTCGAAAAAGAATGTACACATGACATATTCCGTACATATGGAAAAGGTAATAAAGAGTTATATTACTGACATAGATGCAAGAGAATTTAAAGAATTTGATGATGAATTGGATGTAGATGTAGTAAAAGTAGAAAAGAAAGATTCAATTATTCTACTTTAAATACTAGTAAACAAATCCTGCTCGTTATATCGATCAGGATTTGTCATTTTTTTATGCAAATAAGGATATCCTTTGTCAAGTATCTTTTCGTTTACATATTTACTTTATGTGCAGACAGGATTAATATGTTTTTTAGAAATACAAAAACTATATCAAATGGAAAAGCGATTTTTATTAATTGAAAAAATTTGAAAGGAATGGGGAATGGTGAAGAAATTAGATGTGCTCTTAATGCTACTGAGCGTCCTCTTTCCAATTGCAGGACTTACAAAGCAAATCCCTCTAGAACAATCTATATATATTGGAGGGCTTTTATTTTTTACTAGTTTCGGTAGTTATTTTGCTAAAAAGATGTATTCACGTATATGCAGCTGGATAGCGTATGCGCCATTTATAACATTACTATTAGTTATTTGGCATCAGGATATTTCAACAAGCTCAATCATAGCAAATGCGAAAATTGCTGCATGTGTCGCGTTAATTCCATGTTTATTCCGTTTTCGTACATATGGACTTACTTTGGGATTATTCTCATTATGGGCCGCTTTACTATGGGATATAAAAGAAGTACAGTCGTTAGTCATACTTGAACGCATGACGAGTTTAATGACAAGCCATTATGTATATATATTACTATTAATTGGAGGACTTGTATTAGGAGGATTACTTGCGATGTTCATTCACCGCAAAGAGAAAGATAATAATAAAGAAAATATAAATCTACTTGGACCAAAAAAGAAACGCAAAAGATTATCATTTAAGATTCGTCTTCCGAGATTACCGAAATTAAAGATGAAACTATTTAAGTTTGGTGGGAAAGAATCTAAAAGTAAAATCCCAGAAAAGATACATGAGCATAAGTACGAAGAACCAGTTGCAACATATAAAATGACAGAGCAAATAGATCCATACAAAGAAAATGAAGTTCAAGGTCAAACAAGGATGGAACGCCGAAGAAATAGGTTTAATGCATAATGAAGTTTAATAACCCCGTAATGACTTATCTTAATATTGATAAATCATTACGGTTTTTTTATGTAATTAAATAAAGGTTGCTAATGAGGGGGGATAGCATATTTTATAGGTGAGAAGTTAAATAAAATAAGGGGAGGATAAAATGCTTATCATTACATATATATCTGCTTGTATATTATTCTTAGTTAGCTTTTTACATGTATATTGGGGTTTCGGAGGTAATTGGGGGACAAATAGTGTTATACCAACTAAATTAGGGGAAAAGGCGTTTACACCTCGTGCCGGAATGACATTGTTCATTGCATTATTATTAAGTATGGCAGCGATAATTTTGTTGCAACAAGCAAATATTGTTCATTTTGCAGTTCCTAATGTTATTATTCAAGTCGGTTCCTGGATTTGTATGATTGTCTTTTCTATTAGAGTAATTGGTGAGTTTAATTACTTTGGTATCTTTAAACGACAAAAAGATACGCACTTCGCTAGAATGGATACCGGTTTATATATTCCACTTTGTGCATTTTTATCTTTATCTTTCTTATTAGCAATAATTTTGTGAGTAAATAATAGTAGTTTCTTTTCTCAAAATACATGTAAACGTGAGAATCTAAGAGTAAATAAAAAGGATGTAAGCGTCTTCTTGTCGAAATGTAAATTATTATGAAAGGCGGTGACACTATGAAGTATGTAAAAGTTAGTATGAATGGTGGAAGTGAACACAAATTCTCAATGACTTTAGATCGGTTTGAAGAACTTATTACTACAGAGAATGGGATATTAGAAAATAAATTAGTATGTATTGAAAATGTAATGATTAACCCTACTAATATATCTTCTGTAGTTGAAAAAATTGGTGTACCGGCTAAGTTTATGGAAGCTTAAAATCGTTAGATAAAAAACATCCCCAATGGATGTTTTTTAATTTATAAATATGAAATTGTATAGTGGATATTTGAGTAGATTTTTTAGCAATGACTATGCATATATTAAGTACCTGAACATGGTGCTTAATACATGCACGAAATAATAAGTACAAGCATATACTATTAAGTAGGACAAGATCTTCGTGTCCTACTTAATACTCAGAAAAAACCTCTAATCAAATAAGAGCATCCAATTCCAGGGTGCTCTTATTTTTTATAAAAATTTACCACGAGTCTTATTTTATAGTAGGATGCAAGAATAAAGGGCTATTTTTAAATAATGTTCTTTAGCCTTTAATTTTAAATTTATCTTTAACGTTAGTAAATATTAAAAATAATATGATAGCAGAAATTAAGTTAGATAAGTAGAAATCTTGATGAAACAGTAGTTCGAAGATGACATAGAAAGTAACGAATAAGGCGATAACAGGTAGTATGCAAATAAATATAAATCTCCAATTTTTTAAGTAATGTCTATAATTAGTAAGTACTTTCTCCATAAATGTAGCTCCTATATTTTTGTTTTTATATAATTATACATTTAGATACAAGGATTTTCAAAGTGAAAATATTTAGCAATTTAAAAATATAAGGAAAGTATTTGTTGAAAATCCAGATTGCTCTAGCAATCTGGATTTGACTTTAAATAACTATACTAAAATGATACACTATAATCTACGTTATTTTTGAAATGAATAGAGGGATTTGTGTGATAAATAAAATTAAAAATGCTGTAGAGGATATGTACGAGGATGAGGCTAAAGATTTACTTCAAAGTATTCTCATACAGTTAAACTTATTAGAAGAAAACTATAGTGAAGATACAATTAAAAATTTGATGGATATTCCGAAACAATTAAAGAGTAATCCTACTTATAAAAGAAATGTAAAAGAAAGTACGCACGTACATATTGCTTTTGATGACTCAACGGCTGGTTGCTTAACATATATGTTAAGTCAAGAAGAATTATCTGAAGAGAGTGTTGTTGCTTTTTCTGAATTCTTTTCAATTGGACCGATATATAAGTTGCATACGAATGGGGGGCAACTAGCAAGACAGAAGTGGTTAATAAATAATTTAACTGCTTATGATAGTTATTTTGAAGAAGAATATTTATCAAGATTTATAGCAACTATAGAAGAACTACATACTATTCCTGTTGAAACGCCTATTACAATTTGGAAGGCTGATAATGCACATGAACATGTAGGCCTAAGTTTTGTAATGGCACAATTAAAGGATAAGAAAAACATTCGAGTTATTAATACGTCTGAAGCAAGTCGAGAAATATTAAAACAAGAGTATGATATTCGTGGAACTGGAGAATTACCACCTGAAAGTTTAGCTCTATTCCAAAAAAGTTTTGCAAAGTTATCTTATTTAACTGAAGAGAAGCGAATGAAGTTTGAACATGAGTGGGATAGATTATCGGAAAGCGTAAAATGTTTAAGAGTGTGGAAAGAAAATGAAGTGTATTCTGTACAAGAAGATTATTTTGATCAATTTATAATTGAATGCGCGAAAAGTGTGGGTGCTGATCGAGAATTCCTCAAAGCTCCTAGAGTAATTGGTGAAGCCCTTGGTCTTGTTGAACAATTGGTTGGAGATACTTTCTTAGAATATCGCTTGAAACAATTAATTAAACAAGAAGTATTTGAATTTGAAGGTTCGTTAGATGAAATGCGTTTTTATAGTGTGAAGTTAAGGAAATAATAAACACCTTCTATTTTTGAAAGGCTCGTATTTTTAATAATACGAGCTTTTTAAGTTGAATTTGGGCTATAACATAAGCTTCCCAGAGAGGGCATATCACATATAAATGTTAAAGGTAATGAATGAAAAGTAGGTGATTTGTTAATATGTATAACCAACAAAATTATCCATATGATCAAGGAATGTATTATAATCCACAAAACTACGGGTATGAATCTGTAGATGAAGTGAGAGATATGGAACAAGAAGATTACAGACCAGATGATGCGGAAGATGCTCCAACGTCACCACCGCCGTCGCAAGCTCCGTCGTTACCGTCTACCTTTGCGTCTCCATCTCAAGCGGGCAATATGAAATCATGGATGTGTAATTGTCTAGGAAGATGGGGCTATTTACGTTTACATCGTCCTGGTCCTTTCGGAAGGGACTTATGGTTCTTTCCGACTGAAGTGAGAAGAAACGGAGTATCAGGTTACACTTGGCAAGGTGGTCGTCGTCGTAAAGTAAGTTATCGCTATCAACAAATTAGTAATTTTATGTGCTTCGCATAAAGAGTAGTGGGAGAGTGAAACGATTTTACTCTCTCACTTTTTTATTTTTCAATATACCAAGTAAGATTTTGGTTAAAAATTTACAATTTTCACGTTTTTATTAGAGTATAATGCATATGTTGGGTTGGTTTTCAAAAACAAATGAGAGTGAGGGAATACAATGTCAATGAAAAACAAAGTTGGACTAAAAATAGAGGATGGCATTAATTTAGCTTCAGCTCAATTTAAAGAAGATACGTATGAAATTTATAAAGAATCTAGAAAAATGCAACCTATCTTATTTGTGAATAAAACTGAACTAGGTGCGGAATGGCTTATCACAAGATATGAAGATGCCTTGCCACTTTTAAAAGATAGTCGCTTAAAAAAAGATCCAGCCAATGTATTTTCTCAAGATACATTGAATGTGTTTCTTACTGTTGACAATAGTGATTATTTAACTACTCATATGTTAAATTCAGATCCACCTAACCATAATCGTTTACGATCACTAGTACAAAAAGCTTTTACACCGAGGATGATCACGCAATTGGAAGGAAGAATACAGGATATTGCAGATGATTTGTTAAATGAAGTCGAGCGAAAGGGTTCATTAAATCTTGTTGATGATTACTCGTTCCCTTTACCAATTATTGTAATAAGTGAAATGCTTGGCATTCCAAAAGAAGATCAAGCGAAATTTAGAATTTGGTCTCATGCTGTCATTGCTTACCCAGAAACACCAGAAGAAATAAAAGAAACTGAAAAGCAACTATCTGAGTTTATTACATATCTTCAATATTTAGTTGATATTAAACGAAAAGAGCCAGAAGAAGACTTGGTGAGTGCTTTAATACTTGCAGAGAGTGAAGGGCATAAACTTAGCGCTCGAGAACTATATTCAATGATAATGTTACTAATTGTGGCGGGACACGAGACAACGGTAAATTTAATAACAAATACAGTATTAGCGCTGCTCGAAAATCCAGATCAATTACAGTTATTAAAAGAAAATCCAAAATTAATTGATGCCGCTATTGAGGAAGGATTACGATATTATTCTCCAGTTGAAGTTACAACTTCAAGATGGGCAGATGAACCTTTTCAAATTCACGACCGAACAATCGAAAAAGGAGATATGGTTGTCATTGCCTTAGCTTCTGCAAACCGTGATGAAACTGTATTTGAAAACCCAGAAGTATTCGATATTAATCGGGAAAATAATCGTCATATTGCCTTTGGTCATGGTAGCCATTTCTGCTTAGGCGCTCCACTTGCTAGGTTGGAAGCAAAGATTGCTATTACTACTTTGTTTAATCGAATGCCTGAACTACAAATAAAAGGAAATCGTGAAGAAATTAAATGGCAAGGTAACTATTTAATGCGTTCTTTAGAGGAATTGCCTTTAACTTTCTAGAATAGTTAAAGGGAGACATGCATACATCGAACATGGTTTACATAGAGTATGTATGTGTTATTTAAATTCGAAATGGAAGGGTGAAAACATCCCAATGATCAACTAATTCTATTTGTAAGAGACCTTCGTTAAAAAACGAAATATTCTTCTGAATAGGGTTAGTCTGTACATTTATAGAAAAGGGATGTATTTCGCTCTGCGAATATATAGTCTTTTTATATGATTTGTGCTGCCTCCTGTTCAGAACATGAAATAGGAGGCTTTTTTATGTCGACAAATGTAGTAACGAAACAAAACAATGGGGTATCACAAGTATTAAAAAATCGGTTTGTTCAAGGGATTTTAGCATCAGCATTATTTTTACAAATAGGAATATGGGTTCGAAACTTTGCAGTATTATTATATGTAATGGAAATGACAAAAGGTGATGCTTTTGCTATTTCGATGATTTCAGTTGCTGAATTCGCTCCAATTTTTATTTTTTCATTTATTGGCGGTACTTTTGCTGATAGGTGGAAGCCAAAGAAGACAATGATATGGTGTGAAACGTTAAGTTCCATTTCAGTATTCGCTGTATTAATTACGCTTATGTTTGGAACGTGGAAAATTGTGTTTTTTGTGACACTCATCTCTGCAATCCTTTCACAGTTTTCACAACCATCTGGAATGAAGTTGTTTAAACAACATTTATCAACGGAACAAATTCAATTAGCAATGTCTATATATCAAACGATATTTGCAATATTTATGGTATTAGGACCAATCCTAGGGACATTTATCTTTCATAGTTTTGGAATTTATATTTCAATCATCATAACAGGTATCTCGTTTTTACTTGCGGCAGTTGTATTGTTATTTCTTCCGAAAGATCTTGAAAACGACGTAGAAAAGAAAGATATCACTCTGTTGCAGGAGATGAAGGATGGTATTAAGTATGTCAAAAAGAAAAAGGCATTAACTTTGCTAGGGCTTTGTTTTATGGCTGCAGGACTAGGTATAGGATTAATTCAACCATTGGGTATATTTATTGTGACTGAGCAATTAGGATTATCAAAAGAGAGTTTACAGTGGTTACTAACGGTAAATGGTGCAGGAATGATTGTTGGCGGAGCATTAGCAATGGTATTTGCGAAAAACGTTGCTCCGCAAAAGATGTTAATTATGGGTATGCTTGGGCAGGCAATTGGTATTGGGATTATAGGTTATTCCACAAATTTATGGGTAACACTCACAGCACAACTTTTTAGTGGTTTAGCTCTTCCATGTATTCAAATTGGTATTAATACGCTCATTATTCAAAATAGTGATACTGATTTTATTGGTCGTGTAAATGGCATTTTAAGTCCACTATTCACCGGTTCAATGGTAGTAACAATGAGTATTGCTGGTTCATTAAAAGAAATGTTCTCATTAAGTACGATGTATGAAGGCACAGCTTTGCTATTTATAATTGGATTATTATTTATTTTACCTATATACAATTTAAAGCCAGTAATAGCGGTAGAAAGTGAAATAAATGGTAAAGGAAGTGCTGTACAACATGAATCCTAATCCAAATATTAAATACCCTATTGAAGGAAATCAAAACGTTCAATTTATAAAAAATACAATAACAAAATCTAATATACTTGTTGGTGACTATTCTTATTATGATGCAAAAGATGGAGAAACATTTGAAGATCGAGTATTACATCATTATGAATTTCTTGGAGATCGCCTAACTATTGGAAAATTTTGTTGCATTGCATCGGGAGTAAACTTTATTATGAACGGAGCGAATCATCGGATGGATGGATTTTCGGCATATCCATTTAATATCTTTGGAAATGGGTGGGAGAAGCATACACCTAGTTTGTCTGATTTACCTTACAAAGGTGATACAGTTATAGGAAATGACGTTTGGATTGGTATGGATACAACTATTATGCCCGGAATAAAAATAGGGGATGGTGCAATCATTGCAGCTAAATCTGTTGTGACTAGAGACGTCGCACCCTATACAATCGTTGGTGGAAACCCTGCAAATAAAATAAAAGAGAGATTTTCAAATGAAATAATAGAAGAACTATTGCAAATTCAATGGTGGCATTTTGACATTGAAAAAATAACTGAAAATATAGATGTGATTGTACGAGGAGATATTGAACCATTAAGAAAGCTAAAAAGGTAATAAAAAATACATGACAAAGAGTATCATACCTCCGAAATTTGTTAATGATAATAGAACAAGGAGGTGTGATACTATGGCACAAGACGTTTTATGTGAAGTAAACAACTGTAAATTTTGGGCGAACGGTAATAAATGTAGTGCAGAGGCAATTTACGTAGTAAGTCATAAAGGTAAACATGCATCTACAACGGAAGAAACAGATTGCAAAACTTTCGATCCAGAAGTGTAAATTTTTTAAGGGTAGCCAAATCGTGGTTGCCCTTTTATTAATTATAGTATTGATAATAAATATCATTTTCATTCATTGTTATTAACTTTTCTTGTTATTTTTTTATATTTTTTTCATAAGTGATGTAATCCAACTCAATTCATGTTCAATTCGTGATTTACTAAATTCAATGACTTCAGTAATAAAAGATGAGGTAACATCTAGAGACTGAATAGCAGTAAGCTGTTTATGTAGTACGTTTTGACGTACAGTCAAAATCTCTTTTCTATCCTCATAGTCAAGTTTTTCAAATAGCGCAATACGAACAAGAAATTCTGTATTGTTTGTCGCAAGTTTTTCGGGAAACTCTCGTAACATTTCAGAAAAAATTTCTTCTCCTGTTTCTGTTATATTGTACATATTTCGGTTTGGTTTTCCGACTTGTTTATGTATTTTTTTCGTTATAGCACCCATATTTTCAAAGCGCCGAAGGGCAGGGTAAAGCATGTTGTGATTTAATTCAAAATTCTCACCTAAACGATTTTGAACATTTTTTTTGATTTCATATCCATGTTTTGGTCCTGTCGTTAATTCTGCTAGCAGTAAAATGTCAACGTACATAAAAATCCCCCTTATATATTTCTCAAGTTCTCTAATGAAAAATCTCCTTTTATATATGTTAAAATAACATATGATAGTTTATACAACTTTGAACTGCCGACCTATCACTTTTATTGTAAAAGAAAAGGGAGGAAAGAACTATGGCTTCACCTGAAAATGTTATTTTAGTTCATGAAATTTCAAAGCTGAAAACAAAAGAAGAATTATGGAATCCATATGAATGGTATCGTTTGATGAGGGATAATCACCCAGTTCATTATGATGAAGAGCAGGATGTATGGAATGTTTTTTTATATGATGATGTAAATCGTGTTTTATCAGATTATCGCTTATTTTCAAGTAGAAGGGAGCGCAGACAATTCTCAATCCCTCCTTTAGAAACTAGAATAAATATAAACTCTACAGATCCACCAGAACATCGCAATGTACGTTCCATTGTTTCTAAGGCATTTACTCCAAGAAGTTTAGAACAGTGGAAACCTCGAATACGGGCTATCGCAGATGAACTTGTACAACATATCGAAAAATGTAGTGAAGTTAATATCGTTGAACAGTTTGCTGCACCTTTACCTGTTACCGTTATTTCCGATTTATTAGGAGTCCCAACAACAGATCGTAAAAAAATTAAAGAATGGTCTGATATTTTATTTATGCCGTATAGTAAAGAAAAGTTTAATGATCTGGATGCCGAGAAAGGGATAGCATTAAATGAATTCAAAGCATATCTTCTACCGATTGTTCAGGAAAAGAGATATAATTTAACCGATGATATCATTTCTGATTTAATTCGAGCTGAATATGAAGGCGAAAGATTAACCGATGAAGAAATTGTAACCTTTTCATTAGGTTTACTAGCGGCTGGGAATGAAACCACTACAAATTTAATTATTAATAGCTTTTATTGCTTTTTAGTAGATTCACCTGGAATTTATGAAGAGTTAAGAAAAGAACCTAACTTAATTTCAAAAGCGATTGAGGAAGTATTACGCTATCGCTTTCCTGTTACATTAGCCCGGAGGATTACAGAGGATACAAATATATTTGGTTCTTTAATGAAAAAGGATCAGATGATTGTTGCGTGGGTTAGTGCAGCGAATTTAGACGAGAAAAAATTTTCACAAGCCTCTCAATTTAATGTGCATCGAACAGGAAATGAAAAGCATTTAACCTTTGGGAAAGGTCCTCACTTTTGCTTAGGAGCACCACTTGCACGTTTAGAAGCTGAGATTGCATTAACTACCTTTATAAATGCTTTTGAAAAAATAGAGCTATCTCCATCTTTCTGTTTAGAAAAATGTATATTGGAAAATGAACAAACATTAAAATACTTACCTATTCGATTGAAAGCCAAATAAAAATCTTAACAAGGTGCATACATTTGCATCTTGTTTTTTGTTTCTCAATTGTGAGTTTTCGGTGATTACCTTAATATGGAATTGTATAAAACGTAGAGGAGGATTCTTATGTTGACTTGTAATGGAAGTAAATCATTTCAAAAGTTTATTAAAGGTGTTACAGATCTTATGGAAAACGGTTTATTTGAAGAAGAAATAGTGTGTGGCATTGAAAAGTTACTAGAAGAACTTTTAGAAAAGAAAACATGGCTCCCGTTAGATAAACAGAAGGCGAATTTGACTCAATATGCACGACATTTATTGTATGAAGATCCGCTCAAACGTTTTGAAGTACTAGCTCTCGTATGGAAAGATGGACAATCTACACCTTTACATGATCATGATGGCACATGGGGGGTAGAAGGCGTTTTTTCAGGAAGGATTATGGTGCAGAACTTTATACAAACGAAACAACTTGGTAATTCACTTGTTTATTTAACACATAAAGGCAATCTTTATTTGGGAGAAGGAGAAACAGATAAAGTAATTCCACCAGCGGATTGTCATATTCTTGAAATCAGCAAAAATGAAAGCGTTATTACGATTCATGTCTATGGTAAACAGTTAGAAAAGTTTAAAGTATATATCCCAACTGAAGAAAAAAATGTGTACATGTGTGAGACAAAATATATTAGTTATAATTCATAGTTTAAAATCCAAAGCTTTTTTAAAAAGAAAAGCTTTGGATTTTATTTTTAATTATTTCTTGACCTGAAACGCTTTTCATAAATTATAAATAAGAAGTACCGCACGAGGATTGTATGAAAACGATACCTATTAATTAATTAGAACTCGTGTATTTATAGAAAGTGGTGAAGAAATAATGAAATTAATCGCAATTGATTTAGATGGAACTCTTCTTTCGGGGAATAAAATGATAAGTAATGAAAATGCAGAAGCAATTCGAAAATGTCAAGAAGCTGGCCATGTTGTAGCAATTTGTACTGGACGTTCTATTGTTGATATTGAACGATTATTGTTAGAAGTTGATTTAGAATGTCCAATCATTGCGGAAAATGGTGCGCTTATATATAAAGATAAGAAAATGATGAAGAGATATCCAATTCGAAATATGCAGGCACTTGAAATTGTAGAGTATCTTGAAGAGAATAGTTTGTATTATCAACTTTATACTGATAAAGGTGTATATGTACCGGATTATGGAGTTGAGAGTGTACGTAATGAAATTGAGTATGTGAAGAATTCAAAAGAAAATTTCGACTTGAAAGAGTTAGAAACAATCGCAGCATTGTATCTTGAGCATACAGCGTTTCATAGTGCGAAAAGTTGTAAACAAATTGTAGAAACAGATATACATGTGCATAAACTATTACCATTTTCTTATGATATTGAGAAATTAAAAAAACTAAAAGAAACATTTCTTCATAATACAGATTTAGCAATTACATCTTCATATTGGCACAATTTAGAGATTAATCATCGAGATGCTCAAAAAGGGAATGGATTATATACTTTAGCAGAACATCTTAATATTCCAGTTGAAAACACTGTAGCGATAGGTGATGGGCTGAACGATGTTTCTATGATGGAAAAAGCGAACATATCAATTGCAATGGGGAATGCAGTTGAAGAAATAAAAGCAATGTGTAAATACGAAACGTTATCAAATGAAGAACATGGTGTGGCACATGCTTTATATAAATATGTAATGTAATTAAAAAAGAAAAAAGAATCCAAATGGATTCTTTTTTCTTTTTATTAGGGGTAAGGTATTCTATGAGTTTCATAGAAGCCTTATTACATTTCATTATATAGAATATATTGGAATAAATGTTTATATTTTTCATAAAAATGTGAATATTTTATGAACTTTACACTTATTGCATGTTTATACCGCTATTAGTGACGCGTATGACCCTCAAGGAAAAATTCAGTGAATGTAAGAGGAATGAACGAAATATATACTAATTAAAGGTGTATTCAGTATATACATTCTTTTCTTATTTTAATTGAAAAATAAAATTTGTTCGAATAATTATTCTACAGCTATATACCTACACTAGCTTTCTTCGTATAATGGAGAAGTATGAATTTTAGATTTGTATTAATTTTACATATTGAGGTGAAAAAGGAATGAATTCGCGGCTAATGGAACTTATTGATGTGAGTACAATAGAAACCATGGCAGAACAATTTTATAAATTAACTAACATATCACATCAACTTCTTGATGCTGAAAAAGAGTGTGTTTTTTCATTCGGAATGAATGAGATAAAAAAGAGTAAACTTCCAAAGATTGAAATCCCCATTTTCTTATACAATCAACATTTAGGATCTTTTGTTGTATGGTCCAAAAAAAGTGAAATTTTCAGTTGTCAAAAATACTTTGAAATGCTCTCAAGTTTAATTTTAGATGGCGCAATAAAAGTATTTCAAAGTAAAAATACAACATTGCTTTCTCGAAAAGAGGAGGAACTACATACGATTTTACAAAACATGCCTGTTATGGTCGATGCGCTTGATTATAATGGAGATTTTGTTTTGTGGAACCGAGAATGTGAAATTGTAACAGGTTATACCGCTGAAGAAATAATTGGAAATCCAAATGCACTGCAATTATTGTATCCTGATCATAGTTATCGCCAGAAAATACAAAAGAAATTTTTAACTTGTGGAAAAAATTTCAGAGATTGGGAAATGCACTTAACATGTAAAAATGGTGAAATCAAAACAATAATGTGGTCTAATATATCAGAACAGTTTCCTGTAACAGGATATAGTTATTGGGCTGTTGGTGTAGATATTACACATTTAAAAGCGATAGAAGAGCAGTTAAAACAACAAACATCTGAACTAGAATTAATTTTTAAAGCTTTACCAGATTTATGTTTCTTAACAGAAGATGATGGCACAATTATAGATTACAAGGCAGGATCTCCTACAAAGTTTTACGTACCCGCAGAAGCTTTTATGGGAAAAAAGTTTTACGAAGTATTACCATCTTCAGTAGCACAGCAGTTTCAGGAAGCCATTAATCAAGTGAAGGAAAAAGGAACGAATGTAATTGTAGAATATCCACTCACACTTAATGGAAGTATTGATTTCTTTGAAGCTAGATGCTTACCATTATTACATGATAAAATTATGATTATTGTACGCGACATTACAGAGCGAAAAAAGACAGAAGAATTGCTAAACAAATCAGATACGCTTGCTGCAATTGGTCAATTAGCAGCTGGGGTAGCTCATGAAGTAAGAAATCCTTTAACTGTAATTAAAGGTTTTATACAGTTATTCCAAATTAATAAAGAAGATCAAGAAAGATATTTTGATCTTATGCTTTCTGAAATTGAAAGGATAGAAGCAATCCTGCAAGAATTTCTGTCAATTGCTAAAACAGATGAGATAAATACAGAAAAGAAAAATATTTATCAAATTTTTAAAAATGTCGTATCGTTAATGAATACAAAAGCAATTATGACAAATATTCAAGTTGAACTATTTACGGATGACAAAGATATAATTATTGAATGCTCAGAAAATCAATTGAAACAAGTATTTATTAATATTTTGCAAAATTCAATCGAAGCTATGCCAAATGGTGGGGAAATTTCAATTCACATAAAAGAAATAAATGATGATGGTGTCATCATTCATGTAATAGATGAAGGAATAGGAATACCTGAAGAAAGAATTAAGAGATTAGGTGAACCTTTTTATAGTACGAAAGAAAAAGGGACTGGTATTGGATTAATGTTAAGTTATAAAATTATTGAAAGTCATCAAGGGACAATTAGTATCATGAGCGAGGTTGGTGTCGGGACAACAGTAACTATTTACTTACCGAAAGTACAAAGTAAACAATCTTTTTCTAATTGTGACGATAAATGTATAGCAATACGCACTAGTAGTAATTCTTAAATCAATTAATACCCAATAACAAAGCGATTAGTGAAAGCTAAGCTTTTTGTTATTGGGTATTTTTTATATTTAATTTAGTAAACTTTATCTTTTCTTTACCTTTGTTTTAATTTCTATTAAGTTTTAAACATTATATTATTATTTGTACAAAGCAATGTATAGAAATTGTACATTACTTTTAATATAGAAATGTGATTATTATTTGGAATATTGTAAGGAGGAGATTATGACAAGGTGAAAAAGCAAGAGAAGAAAAGTGGTAGAGTAGTACCTCTCCGGTTAAATATTTTATTCCTTTGTGTATTTTTATTATTTTCTGGCATCGTTATTCAGTTAGGGAAAGTGCAAATTTTTGATGGAGAAACATATAAAAATGAAGTAGAGAAGAGAGCAAATACAACCGTGGGTCTTTCTGTACCACGTGGAAAAATATTTGATCGTGAAGGAAATCCAGTAGTTGATAATAAGTCTTTACGTACGATTACATATACAAAGGTGAAAGGTGTAAAACAAGAAGAAATATTAAAATCAGCAAGACAACTTGCAGACATTATTGAAATGCCGCAAGAAGATATAGCTAAGTTAACTGAGACTGATAAGAAAGACTTTTGGATGCAATTAAATCCAGAACTTACACAAGACTTAGTATCAAAAAAAGAAATAGATAAATTTCGAGATAAGGATATTACCGGAAAAGAACTAGACAAAAAAATAGAAGATTTAAAAAGGAAGCGCGTTACAGATAAAAATCTTCAAGAACTAACGGCTAAAGATATAGAAGTGTTAGCTATTAAAAGTAAAATGACCTCAGGTTTTCAAATGGCACCTCAAATTATTAAAAAGGACGTTAGTGAACAGGAATATGCGGTGATTAGTGAAAATTTAGCGAAGCTTCCAGGGGTAGACGCATCAGTTGATTGGGAGAGAATCTATGTAAATGATGGGCTATTCCGTTCTGTTCTTGGTAACGTTTCAAATGCTGATGAAGGATTGCCACGTGAAAGATTAGATTATTATTTAGTGCGTGATTATAGCCGAAATGATAGGGTCGGCAAAAGTTATATCGAACAGCAATATGAAGATGTACTTCATGGTACGAAAAAAGAAGTAAGAAGTATTGCTGATAAACAAGGTAATACAATGAGAACGGAAACGGTTTCGGAAGGAAAAAGCGGAAAGAATTTAACTTTAACAATTGATATGGAATTACAGAAAAAAGTTGAAGAGAGCATAGAAAAAATATTAAAACAATATAAAGGCTCAGAATCAATGTTAGACCGTGCTTTCGTAGTAATGATGAATCCGAAAAATGGCCAAGTATTATCAATGGCTGGGAAAAAGCTTGTAGAAAAAGACGGGAAAATGGAAGTAGAAGATTATGCTTTAGGCACGCTGACTAGTTCTTATGAGCTTGGATCAACGGTTAAAGGTGCGACAGTGTTAACAGGGTTCGAAACAAATGCAATAACTCCTGGAACACATTTTTATGATGCACCTATGAAGTTTAAAGGAACTAAGGAGAAGAAGTCTTGGAAAAATTTTGGTGATATAGACGATCTAAGAGCGTTACAAGTTTCTTCAAACGTTTATATGTTTAATATAGCATTAAAAATTGCTGGCGTGGATTATGTGAAAAATAGTTCACTAGATATTAAACAAGAATATTTTGATAAAATGAGATATTATTTCAGGCAATTTGGACTAGGCGTACAAACTGGTATTGATTTACCAAATGAAACTGCAGGACAAATCGGAAGAAAAGATAATCAGCCTGGTTTCTTATTAGATTATTCTATTGGACAATATGATACATATACACCACTTCAGCTTGCGCAATATATTTCGACTATCGCAAATGGAGGGTATCGAATGAAACCACAAATTGTTCAAGAGATTAGAGAACAAACCGTTCAAAAAGATGAGGTTGGTAAAGTAGTACAATCAATAGAACCCGTTGTTTTAAATAGAATCGATATGAAACAAGAATATATTAATCAAGTAAAAGAAGGGTTTAGAAAAGTATTTCAAGAAGGAGATGGAACGGGAGTAAGAGCGTTCCAAAAAGCACCATATAAACCAGATGGTAAAACAGGGACCGCACAAACTGTATATGGCGGAGAAAATGATATTGGGCGAAATGAGAAAGGCGATCGTAGAGAATGTTATAACTTAACATTAGCTGGATATGCGCCATATGATGATCCAGAAGTAGCATTTTCTGTTGTAGTACCGTGGGTTGAAAATGATAAATCGGGCATTAACTCCGATATTGGAAAAGAAGTTTTAGATGCTTATTTTGATTTGAAAAATAAGCGATTAAATGGTGAAGCGCCAAAAACAGATGACTCTAAAGAGAATTAAAATGTACGAAACGTCTCTAGCATTCATGTGAACTAGAGGCGTTTTTATCTGGGAATAGATTAGAAATGAGGTATATATGAAGCCGTTTATTCTAAAATATTGGAGGAATATATGTAGCTATATCATAATAATAATAATAATAATAATAATTGGGATTATATTTATTAATAACTCTTTTTTTATTTTAATGGGCTAAAATAATTCTATTAACTATTCACGTTTTATAAAATAAATCATATATTGATAGCATAGGACAAGCAGAAACGCTTGTTCTAACCTCACAGAACACTCCTTATCACGGTTAAGCATCTACATAGGTAGATGCTTTTTTTATGTTGATGACTGAAAATTATTTATCAACATAATGTAGCAAGCATATTAGGACTATTAGGGGAAG
Source organism: Bacillus sp. ok061 (assembly GCF_900108285.1). NCBI lineage: Bacteria > Bacillati > Bacillota > Bacilli > Caryophanales > Bacillaceae > Bacillus > Bacillus sp. ok061. Next base: position 54,190 of record NZ_FNUW01000007.1, read on the forward strand.
ATTACTTGTACAAATAACAGTATGCTTAATTAAAACAGTGAAATGTAAGGAGTGAGGAATAAGTGCTAAATATTTTAGTGGTTAATTTTCCAGCAGAAGGACATGTAAACCCTACATTAAATTTAGTAAAAGCCTTTACTGAACGAGGGGATCACGTACATTATATTACAACGGCAAACTTTAAGGATAGAATTGAAGATTTAGGAGCTACTGTACATACTCATCCGGATCTATTAAAGGAGATTTCTATTGATGCTGAAAGCTTATCTGGGTTAAATGCTTTCTTTCATGTGCATGTTCAAACTTCTTTATATATATTAGAAATTACGAAACAATTATGTGAAAGCATAAATTTTGATTTCGTAATTTATGATATATTTGGTGCGGGAGAGTTAGTAAAGGAGTATTTACAAGTTCCAGGTGTAGTTTCCTCACCTATATTTTTAATTCCTTCAGAGTTTTTGAAGACATTACCTTTTCATCCAAATGCAGATATGCTATTCCAACCAGAGGAAATCTCTGAAAAATTACTAAATCAGATGGAACATAAATTTGGAGTAAAACCAAAGAATAATCTTCAATTTATGAATAATAAGGGTGATGTTTGTCTCGTATACACAAGTCGTTATTTCCAACCTAATAGCGAATCGTTCGGAGAAAATAACATTTTTATTGGACCGAGTATTTCAAAGCGTAAAACAAATATAAAGTTTCCACTGGAATCACTTAAAGAGAAGAAAGTTATTTACATTTCAATGGGAACACTGCTTGAAGGACTCGAACCATTCTTTAATACTTGTATTGATACTTTTTCAGATTTTGATGGGATAGTCGTAATGGCAATTGGTGATAGAAATGATATTTCAAAAATAAAGCAAGCGCCAGATAATTTTATAATTGCTCCATACGTACCTCAATCAGAAATATTAAGTGAAGCAGATGTTTTTATTACACATGGCGGTATGAATAGCGTACACGATGCCATTCATTATAATGTCCCATTTGTAATAATACCGCATGATAAAGATCAGCCTATGATAGCGCAAAGATTAACTGAACTGGAAGCAGCACATAGACTATTGAAAGAACATGTTAATGTGCACACTTTAAAAGAGGCCGTAACAGATGTTCTTTCAAATGAAAAGTATAAACATGGTATAAGAAAACTTAATGATAGCTTTATAGAATGTGGTGGTTCAAAAGAAGCAATTATAGTTATTGAATCTCTTTTAAATAAAGTAAAACTTTAATCGGTTGAGGTTTTTACTGCCCGCAAAAAGCAGGATAAATAGTCGTAACTGTATACAAGCATAGAGGTTTTCACCTTTATGCTTGTATATTCTTATCCAGCAAATTGCACAGCAGTATTTGCATGTAAAAAAGCAGTATCAAAAACGGGAACAGCAAGATCATTTTGGGAGATGAGTAAAGGTATTTCAGTGCAGCCTAATAATATGCCTTCAGCGCCGTTTTGAATTAATGATTTTGTAATTTGTAATAGCTTTTCTTTAGATGTTTTTGAAATGATCCCTCTACTTAATTCATCTAATATGACATGATGGATAAAAGTTCTTTCCTCGTCATTTGGGATAATTGTCTCAATGTTATATTTCGCTAATCGTGATTTATAGAAATCTTGCTCCATCGTTTGTTTTGTTCCTAATAGTCCGATACGTTTTATATTCTGTTCTACCATTTCTTTAGCACTTACATCACCAATGTGAAGAAGCGGGATAGATATTGCTTGTTCTACCTCCTCGGCAAATAGATGTACGGTATTTGAACACATTAATAAACATTCAGCCCCAGATTTTTCAACTTTCTTTGCAACTGTAACTAGTTCATTTTTCACTTCTTCATATTGATGGTTTTGTAATAAAGTAGTTACTTCTCCAAAGTCCATACTATATAAAACTAACTTTGCATTTTGATCGTATTGAGAGAGTGTAAGTGTATTAATATGTTTATAGTATAATGATGTAGATTCCCAACTTAATCCTCCAATCAAACCAATAACTTTCATAATGCATTCCTCCCGAAACGATTTTGAATTTATTATTTCATAATTCCGATAAGAATACAATGATTTAAATGCACTGTTTAATAAAAAATAAAAATAGTAAGAAAAGTATTGAAATTTACATTTTTTAGTGCCATAATACGAATTACAAATTAATACTTATCCAGAGAGGTGGAGGGAACGGCCCTAAGAAACCTCAGCAACCCCTATGCAATTTTATAGGAAGGTGCTAATTCCGCAGAGGACACGATGTGTTTTTTGAAAGATAAGAGGATTCTTGAACGTGAAAGAAAATGACCTCTTATGTAAGAGGTCATTTTTTTGTTGTATAGAAAGGGAGTGTCGATGCATAATTCATTTTTAAATTAAATATAGAGTAATAAAAGTTAACTAATATGAGAGGAGAATTGTCATGAACAAATTATCAACAAAGTTAGTAGTAGCAATCGGTATTGGAGCAGCATTATACGGGATATTAGGACTTTGGGGATTTTCTATTGCACCGAATACATTTATTAAACCAGCATTAGCTATATTAACTGTTTTTGGAGCATTATTTGGTCCAGTGGCAGGACTGTTAATCGGACTTATCGGTCATACCGTAACAGATACGATTGCTGGCTGGGGTATTTGGTGGGGCTGGGTTATTAGTTCAGGTATTATTGGTTTTTCAATGGGTCTTATTCAAAAAAGAGTTGGTTTTAGTGTGAAAAACGGGTCGTTTAACAAGGGGGATATTTCTTATTTAGCAATTACTGGGCTAGTTGGTATTGTCATTGCTATTATATTTGCTGGGGCATTCGATATTATTGTGATGGGAGAACCATTTGACAAAATTGTTATACAAGTATTAGGAGCGACAATTTCCGATGTTATCGTTTTCTTAGTACTTGGATTGCCACTTACAATTGGCCTGGCAAAATCCAATAAGAAACATACACATTTAAAAATTGAAAAGTAGGGATGTTAACATGCAACCAATTATTTCGTTTGAACAATTCACCTTTCAATACGGGCATGCTGCGCAGCCTACTTTAAGTGATATTACCTTTCATATATACCCTGGGGAAAAAGTGCTAATTGCTGGACGAAGTGGTTCAGGAAAGTCGACATTAGCTCATTGTATCAATGGGCTAATTCCATTTTCTTATGAAGGGATTAGTACAGGTAACGTATTAATTGCCGGTAAAGACCCGAGGGAAGGAAGTATTTTTGAGCAAAGTAAACAGGTAGGAACCATTTTGCAAGATCAAGATGCTCAATTTATTGGTCTGACAGTAGAAGAAGATGTAGCTTTTTATTTAGAAAATGAATGTGTAAATCAAGATGACATGAAAAAAATTGTTTCGGACTCATTAAGAAAGGTGAAGATGCATACGTTTCATAAACAAAGTCCACATGAATTATCAGGAGGTCAAAAGCAAACAGTTTCTCTTGCTGGTTTATTAACAACAAATGCGGATATATTATTGTTCGATGAACCGTTAGCGAACTTAGATCCGCTAAGCGCCTTACATACGATAGAACTTATGAAAGATATACATGAGCAATATAATAAAACGATTGTTATTATCGAGCATAGGATAGAAGAAATTTTAAAGCTGGATTTAGACAAAGTTATATTAATTGATGAAGGTAAAGTCATTGCAATAGGAACACCAAAAGAAATCTTAGCGTCAAATATATTACCATGTATTGGCTTAAGAGAGCCTATTTACATTGAAGCATTAAAGAGATTACATTTTGATCGTAATAATGACGTAATATATCCAATGGAAAACCTTCAAAAGGAAAAGGTAAGCAACGTTATAAAAGAGTGGATGGAGAAACAAGTCATATTAAAAGGGAATGCTAAAAACAAGGAATTACTTAAAGTGGAGAATTTATCATTTTCATACCCTAATAAACAAAAAGTATTAGAAAATGTAAACCTTTCAATATATGAAGGAGAAATTGTGGCACTGTTAGGACATAATGGAGCAGGGAAATCAACATTAGCTCATAGTCTTATAGGCATAAACAAAATGAAAAATGGGAAAATCTTGTTAAAAGGTGAAGATATTAGTTCTTGGTCTATTCGTAAACGTGGGGAAATCATATCTTACGTGATGCAAAATCCAAATCATATGATTACACAGCCTACTGTTTTTGAAGAAGTTTCATTTACATTAACATTACATAATTTTTCTAAGGAAGAAATTAAGAATAAAGTAGAAGGAACTTTAAAAATTTGTGGTTTATATCCATTTCGTAATTGGCCAATTCAAGCACTGAGCTATGGACAAAAAAAGAGATTAACAATCGCGTCTGTATTAACAACAAATCCTAAGCTTATCATATTAGATGAACCGACAGCGGGACAAGATTATTATCATTATAAACAATTTATGTTGTTTATTAAAAAACTAGCTAAAAAGGGAATCTCATTTGTTTTTATCACTCACGATATGAATCTCGCACTAGAATATGCAGACCGTGCAGTAGTTCTACATGAAGGGAAAATTATTGCGGATAATACAGTGTCTAATGTATTTGGCGATCAAGAAACGTTACAAAGAGCCAACTTAAGAGAGAGTTCTTTAATCAAGCTTGTTAAATTTAGTGGGATTGTATGTCCAGAAAAATTTATGGAGCTTTATTTAGACAGTAATAGGAGGGAGGAAGGTGCATAGTACATATTTTTATCGTATGGATGGGGTAGTGAAATTGTTTTTATTTATTTTTTGTATGACGATTACTTTTTTGTTTTTTGATTTTAGGTTGTTGCTAATTTTATTTATTATTGGGTGTATCGGACTTGGAATTGCTAAAATTCCATTTCGTAAAATTTTAATTATTTTTAGTTTCATATTTACATTTAGTTTATTAAACTCTGTCATGATTTTATTTATTACACCAACTCATGGATCTGAATTAACTGAATCATATACTTCATTTTTGCATATTGGATATGCAAAAATTACATATGAAACATTATTTTATGCAGCTACACTTTCATTAAAGTATTTTACGTTATTACCATTTACACTTCTTTTTATTTACACGACAGATCCAAGTGAATTTGTAAGTAGTTTAAGTAAACTTGGTATTCATTATAAGATTACATATGCAATAAATATTGCACTGCGTTATATTCCTGACATCCAGTCTGAGTATAAAATTATTAAACACGCGCAAGAAGCGAGAGGAGTGGCTTTTGAAAAAGGAGAAGCAAGTTTATGGGTTCGTATGAAGAACCGTGTTTTAATTTTCTGGCCACTAATCATTCATTCTCTAGAAAGAATAGATACGGTTTCAAATGCAATGGATTTAAGAGGATTTGGAAAGAAGGATAAACGTACATGGTTTTATACAAGTAAGGCGAAACGTAAAGATTTCATCGCTTTATTTGCCGGTGTTTTCATATTCATTGTTGCCGTATATTTAAAATTAAACGTATTTCAAAACTTTTGGTATCCATTTTAAAGCACTCTTTAAACGAGTGCTTTTACTTATTTTTATGTAGACATGCTCAAAAAAGGGATATACACATAATGTATAATACGAACCAGTTAAAATGATCAACTACCTATTAGTTTTCAAACCAAAAGGAGGAGAAAATATGAGTTACGGTGGTTCTTGTGGTTTTGGTGGAGGTTTCGCTTTATTAGTTGTGTTATTCATTCTATTAATAATTGTAGGATGCAGCTGCTGGGGCGGAGGATACTAATTTTTAATTAGTCTTCACAAATGTAAACTAAAAAAACATTGAAGATACTTATGTATCGAAACAAATAAAAAAGGAGCGACTATGCTCCTTTTTTATTTGTTTTAATGCGTATTCTTACTATATTTCGGGAACGTAATCGTTAAAGTCGTTCCTTTACTAACGATACTTCGGATTTTTAAACTTCCATGCATCGTTTCAATAATCTTAACAGCAACCATCGTACCTAAACCGGTTCCTTTTGTTTTTGTACTAAAATACGGTTCACCGAATCGATGTATTTGCTCCTGTGACATTCCAACTCCGCTATCTTCAATTCGTATTTCAACTTTACTATTATTGATAGATGAGGAAATATTTAAGGTACCACCATTAGGCATTGCTTCAATGCTGTTTTTTATTAAGTTTAAAAAACATTGTTGAAAGTGCTGTTTATTACCAACAATGACTGCCTCAGAAAAATCCTGTGTAATATGTATCGTATTCATATTACACAATGGAAATATCATATTAATAACTCGATTTAACTCTTGTTTTACTGAAATTTGATCTGATTTTTCTGGAGCAGGTTTGGCAAACGTTAAGTAATCATCGATAATTTCTTGGGCACGATTTAACTCTTCAAGTATATGTTTAATATATTCGTCTCTTGATTCAGGAGTTAAATTTGGTGTTTTTAAAAGCTGTGTAAATCCTTTTACAACCGTTAAAGGATTCCTTACTTCGTGCGATATACTTGCAGCGAGTTGGCTAACAATCTCCATTTTTTCCATTTTAATTAATTTTGAGCGCATTAATACAGCATCTTTTATAACTTCATTTATATAAACAATAAATAACATCAAAGTAGTCGGTAATACCATGAAATAAATAATATACAAATTATTCACTTCAAAATCTGATAAAGTTAATACAGTTAAAGTTGTAAATATTGCTAGGAAAAAGGTTAAAAACATGGAAAAAGCTACTTTAAGTTTTCTATTATATGTATTAAATTTTGAAGATGCGAGTGCTGTAACGATGAACATTGTTCCGTAAACAACAACTGTCAGCATGTTAAAGCCATAAAATAAAAATCTTGTAATTAATAAAATTGTAAACAATATGATACCGACAGGGAATCCACCATAAAGCGTACCTATTATGACCGGAATTTGTCTTAAATCATGAATACAACTTTCATCCATATAGATAGGGTATCGCATACATAAAATAAGCGGGATACTAGAACAAAGGGTAATCAGTAGTATTTTATATTTCTTTAAATAGTGCCGGCTATCATATATGAAATAAAAAACAAATATACTACATAAAATGTATAGAAGATTATTTAATACGTTTTGATTAATATAAACAAAGTCCATAATATTTGCCTCGTTATTCTGAATTTACTTAACATATGTATTATACATGATAACATGTGTTAAGGTGAATAAACCTTGTTAATACAAGATTTGTTTGGCTTTTTGTTATAAAATGCAAACATTCTGCAAACGTTAGCTATCCAAAGGTACTTTTACCAAAATTTTTTACTCCTTCTTCCTGCATGTTCGGTAAAACATGAGAATAAATCCTAAGAGTTAATGAAATGTCTGTATGACCTAATCTCTCACTGATAATTTTAGGGTTAACTCCTTGTTTCAATATTATAGTTGCGTGTGTATGTCTTAAATCATGAATTTTAATTTTTTCACTACTGCATTTTTTATTTCTTTATAAAACTTTCCCTGAAAGCATTTCTGTATAAACCCCCACCCGATTTATTACAATTAATTAAATCTAAATCTTGATAAGCAGAACCCATTCGTAATAAGAAACGTTTGGATGAAATTCTAAATAAATATAAAAACACTAAAGGAGAGTAAGGTATGAAAAAACAGGTATTGCAAGAAAAGTGGACGAGCTAGGTCGTGTAGTAATTCCGGTAAGGGTTTATTTGGGAAGTGGCTGTAAAACTGATGTTGGCAGTACATGCGGTAGTAAAAGGGAGATGGACATATTTGATTTTTGATTATATCTCATAAATACCTCCTTTTAAAAATTGAATATTAAGTAATTTCCGATAAATTATTAGTAACTGAGTTTGTAGGTATATGTTTAATGTGAAATGTTTTTTCCTTCAAAGTATATGCCAATAAAATAGAGGTGTTCATATGGGATATATAATCAATACTTGGTTGTTAGGAGGATGTTGTAATCATAGGAAAGGAAATGAAGGTACAAAGTTTATAGACAAGCGATTGTATTTTAAAAAAGCGTTCTTGTAATAAAATTTAAAGTTTATTAAAAAGAAGGAATGAAGGAAGATGTAAAAGATTTTGAAAGGTCCATAAAAAAAGAATTCAGTAAAACTCTGAATTCTTCTACACGTATTTTTATTTGTTAATCCATTTAGAAATAATAGGATAATGAAAGTCTTTTTCTTGTAGCACATATAAAATTCCTTTTATAGGTCCAAAAATTAACAAGAGAAACAGTATTAGATATAAAGGAGCTACCCCGAAAATAAAAAAAGCGTTATTTGAAGCCAAGTCGAAATTAGATAAAGATAGCATTAAGATTCTTATTATAAAAAGATTCCAAATCACTGTGATTATCCAAATGAATAGTTGGTAAAAAACAGCTTCAAAGATATTTTTTCGAATGTTTTGTGATTTGCATACAAAATAGAAAACCAAAGGTATATAAAAAATTGTGACACTAAAGAAAATAAGAATAAAAAAAGATAATAATGTAAGAAAATGCATAATTAATTTTATGTTCTTTTCTTGAGTTAGGATCATTAAGGTCCTCCTATATTTATGAGATTTGTTGTGGCTATTAAAATATGTACTGTTGGTAATTATAACATGAAAATGGATTGTAATAGAATAATGCATTAAAAAGAACAAGTAATAAATTAAACAAAAGCTTTATTTTATTATAGATAAATAGGTGACTCAGCAATTGTGCTAGCCGAGTCACCTAGTACTATGGAACCAAATAATGTTCTTTTTCTATATGTAGTTATGTGGAGTTCTTAGAGGCTAGCCCAATAGACAGTTAAGGGATAAATAAAATCATTTTAGAGAGTTTTACATTTTATTATGTTAATGCTACAACAGCAAGAGTTAAGCCCAACGTATTTAATGTATTAGAATATGGTCCTACATTAACAGTAAGAGTACTTGTTATACCTGGAGGTGTAGTGAAAATGGCGGGTGCTGATACAGAAGTGAATCCTGCAGTATATCCTAGAGAAGTACCTGAGCCAATGATTGGATTATTATTCAGATACATAGTTATACCTGCCGAATTACCTCCTGGTTGAATAATAACTTGCACTTCATAGATTGCCAAATAGGTTCTTCCACCTTCAAGTAAAACAGTTGTTGGTGGTGTGAATGAGATTGCCCTACCATTAGAATTTACCACGGTATCTAGTGGAATCGCAGAGTTTACAGAAACTATTGATGGGGTAGTTTGAACAACATTTAAACTGTTAGCCGTGGGAGATGGACAAGAACAAGGGTTGTGAATATTAGAGTTGTTATCATTTTGGTAATTCACAAATAATCAAGCTCCTTTGCGTAAGATAATTTTTTATCTTATATAAAACGTAGCCTTTTTGTATCTAAGTTATTTTTAATAAGTTTTTAAAGATAAGTCGAATATTGTTGGTCAGTCGACTTTTGAAATTATTTGAAACTCTAGGATTTCAAAGTGCGTTTGATAAATATATATGAATGTTTTTTAAGGACATTACTGTAAGTTAGGAAACATAATAAAATAGTTATTTTAATAAAAAACGGGAAAATGAGGGGAGAAAAAGAAAAAGAACCCTTTATATAAAGGATTCTTCTGGTGATTTAATATATCAATTACATTCGTGGTAATATTCATCACATGAATCGTTATTATCGTTACAGCATATACAAAATGTTTTTTGAACAAATAAACTAACTACACTAGTAGAACCTTCCTGCTTTGTAAGAGTAAGACTTTGAAAATCTTCAACTTGAAATATTTTTGTTTGAACAGGTTGTAATGTAGTAGTAATTGGTACGCTAGATCTTCTTGTTAGAATAGTTACTTGAACGGGTGCACTCATACCGACAACGAATAACTGAATTAATGTTTTATTATGATTGTTTGTAAAATCCTCAAATACAGTTTGTGGAGCGGTGGTTTCAAGGAAAACTGACACAGGTATATTTCCATTTGCATTTTCTGCAGAACCAGCTATCGTATGAGTTTCAATAAAACATTTATTTTTTTGATTGTTGGAATGTGATTGGTTTTTATAATATTTTTTACCATCTTTATAAAAGTAATCAGCCATATGAATTTAAAGCTCCCTTCTTTTAGATATCTATATAGTCTATTTAATAAAGTGAAGTAGTGCTTGTACAACATAATAAAATCCGCCCTCGTAATTACCTAAAAATGTTATTTGGAAATTAAAGAGCGCCATTCAAGGCGCTCTCGGATAAATATTAATATTGAAAAAGAATACCACATTATATTTTATGCATGTTCTTAATAAATGTGCAGTTTTTTAGCAAAATCCTTATTTGAAAACAAGAAGCCCTAGAGTTAGGGCTCTAGGGCTTTTTGTTTTGGTATTCCCACATGGTTTTTCAAAAAGAATAGAACATATTGAAGATAACATGTGAATGTTTCATAAATGTATCAAAAAAGTGAATAAAATTGCTATTGCAGAAGAAGCAGAAATGAAGTTTCTAATACGTAAGTACGTGAAAGGTATTATTTCCAGTGGATAAAATGCGCATGGGACACCTAATCATTATTTTATTGGGGGAAAAGAATATGTTATGAACTTGGTTGAATGAAAAAATGAAAATTTTACTTTTAGAGTGAAACTAAACAAAAACGCTATTTTATTAGAAAAGGAGAATGAAAATGGTGGTCCAGTTAGTTCACGAACAAACATATAAAAGTCAGTATGATTTAGAAAATGCAGTAGAAAAATTCTACGATAGTCTCCCAGAAGAATTCGGAATGTTAGAGGACGAGGATATCAAGAAATTCGATCATATAAGCGGAGTATTTGAGGCGACGGCCGTAATGGAGAATGGTTTGAAATTGAAGATAGAAATATTCTTTGCGGATGATGCAGACGAAGATGAATCATGGGTTTGTAAAGCTTATCAAGTAGCTAAATAAAAACTTCATTTGAAAGGAAAGTGATCAGGGTGGAAGTTCAATATGATGCGCAGGGCCGAATGAAGTACCATCCGAATCCTAAGAAGCCGTATACAACGAAAGAATTAGCCTACATATGTAAGTATTATGGATTCGGAAAGGTGAAGGGAAGCGCTTTAGCATTAGGAAGAACGGAATCAATGATAAGGCAGCTAGTAAATACTCTCCGGAAGAATGGAATGTTTGAAAAATATAAAACTATGGGTGAGTAATTAAAATAAAATTTTCATTTTATAGAAATAAAAACCCTAGTTTCCTAGGGTAATGGTATAACAGCCAAATATATTTTATTCGTTTATATCGTAACTTAATATTACGTTAAAAACATCAGGTAAATGAAACCAATTGTAGAAAATAAGAGCGGTTAGCAAAAGCTAACTGCTCATCTCCAAGGGGGAACAAGGAGAAAATCTAATGTCATATATAGTATTGAAGTAATATTTAGTTTTATTCGTGAAGAATTACGTTTAACTTAATGCATAACCAACGATTAAAGTTAGTGTTAAAAACACTGATAATAACAATGTTAGCAGAACTGTTACTATGCTTCTAAGCATTGCTATCCAATTACCTGTTTTAGAGAATCCTTTAATACCAGCAAAAAAAGTTCCTATTGAAAAAATGAGTATAAAAAATAAAGGGTGAAAATAAACTATATTTATAAACGACGCATTCATTTCAGGTGTGCATACTTCAAGATATACAAGAAAAAAAGCAATGCAAACGAATGAAAAAATAAAAGACCATAAATTTATATTATGCTTCATAGGTTGCTCCTTTGTTATCAAAATATTTCTATTAAATTTTAATGGGAAATATAAGAAAAAGATAGTGGTTATAAATTGGAATAAATTTTTTAACAAAATAATCCTTTTGTTTAAAGAAAAATAAGCTACCAAGTTACATTTATTAGAAATATTTTCTGAGGTATTCTTAAGAAGATGGGAATAGAAAGAATATCTTCGAGAGGAAAGGGATTAATTTATGTTAGGAAATTGGTTGGATAAATTAAAAGAACCTAAATGTATACATAGATATAAACTTATTAATAGTCATGACAATGAAGATTTTAAAACTGGTAAGATGGGAATAGTTAGTTATTTTAAATGTGAAAAGTGTGGGAAAGAGAAGGAAATCAGCAAATATACTAATGATGTTAATAGTGACTATTGGGATATTTAAAACAACATTCGAATATCGTCCAGCTAGAAAACTAGAGGACACCAATTCATTAAAGCAGCAATTAAGGCTGTTTTACGAATGGGTGTCCTTTTTATTTTGAAAAGGGAGATGGGGTAATGGAGGGGTTAAAAAATCAGTTACATGAATGGAAAAGAAATCCAAGCAAGAAAAGAAGAAAAAACCCAAAGAGAAATTAAGTACTCGTGAAATTGAGGATTTAATGGGGATGCATAGACCTTGTTATGAACGAAGACGTGGAGCAATAAGACAAAAGTAATCTAAAAATAAAAAGGAGCGGTCTTATATGACTAAACAATTATCTTTCTTACCAAAAATTGATAGAACAGCGACACAAGAGGAATTAGAAGGCGCGTTGGAAAGTGTACGTATACATAGGAAATGTGAAAATTAGAAACAGATTCTTTCTTGTAGTAGAAATTGAAGTGGAAGTTGGAAATGTAGCCATAGAGGAATTTGTTTTTATTCGAATATCTGAGCAAGAAGCTAGAACATTGTTAGCAGGGGGTATTCAACGTTGTACTATTTCTAATTGTATTCCTAGGTCTCATGATGATTTAGAAGTAGAATTCATTTGTGTTTTAATCGTGGGTGGGGAAGCATTTGCGGTTTTTGATGTAGAAGACGATGTTGATGAAGCTGTACTTGTTCCAATTTCATTAAGAGAAGCCGAGCGTTTAATCTGTAGAGGAGCAAGACGATGTACAGTTATTAATAGATAAGAGTAAGCCTTTCGGGAGCTAAAGAGGTTTCATTTTGTGTGGTTTCTTTTAAGAATGATTATGTAAATATGAATGTCCTCCAGAGTACTTAACTGGAGGATATTTTTGTAGACTTCTAGATGTATTAACTACCAATAATTGATAATTATGTAAATAAGCTGTCCATATGGGCAGCTTATTTTATTTTTCAGCATAGCGTAGGTTATTTTGCAAAATGCTGGTGGTATCCCATCGCTATCAAGCTAAGAAAAAGAAATGCCCCCTCAAATGAAAAAACGCGCTATTCTTTCTGTAGAATCATAGGAAAGGATAACGTTTTTTTTCGTTTTATAGATAGTGCAAAACCTTAGTGTAACTTTAAAATAAAGTTTGATTATTTCTGGTTATATAACCATAGTATAGCAATGGACAAATCTTATAAGTTTTGTCCATTATTACTATATTTCCAATAAATTAATTCTGTATCTCTGTGATCCATTTGGAACCCTAATTTCACCAAAACATTTTCTGAATTGATATTATCAAGTTCACATCTGGCTGTGATATATTTGACCTCATCATGATTTGAGGCCCAGTTTAATAATTTTTGGGCAGCTTCAAAACAATAACCTTTGCGTCGTTGACTTTCATTAATAGCAAAGCCAATCTCAATCATACCGTCTAAATCGGGATTACCAAAAAATCCAATGCTGCCAACTATTTCTTTGGTATCTTTCGCCACAATGATCCAAGAGTCAAATCCTTTAGTTCCATTATTTTTAATCAGAAGTTCCCGAAAGTAGGGTAAAGCTTCAAAAAAATCTGCACCTGGCCACTCACCGTTGGTTTTGTATCCCATTGCTTTGATTGCCTGTATATCACGCTGGGCCGCAGCCTCAATTAGATTAAGATCAAGGGTTTTTAAAATCAGTCTATTAGTTTCAAGCTTCATATTAAGTTCACCTTTCTTTTAGATACTAGTTTCATGGAAAATCCTATAGAGGGGAGATAACGTGCCAACTGTTTCTCATATAGCTGTCAATGTTGCAATGAATTATAAATCGAATAATCTACTTCACCTGAAATATTCTCCAGCCCATTTTCATACAACTCAATAGCCATTAAGTTTTCCACAGAAGGCGGAAGATTTTTCTTGGACGCATAGATACCGAATTCAGTTGATGTACTAAATCCAAAGCGTTGATAATATTGATAATCTCCCTCAACAATAATTCCCTTATATCCCATTTTAGTTGCAAATTTAATACCTTCCTGCAACATATACTTACCAATACCCTGGCGTTGTTTATTAATTGCCACTGAAACAGGTGATAACATTAGTATTTCATTTTCAAATCTATTACTAATGGGAAGTTTTGAAAGCATAAAGTGTCCTATAATAATCCCTTCTTCCTCAACAACTAAATCAAGTTCAGGAATATAAAATGGTTTTTCTCTGATTTCCCTCACCAAAGCTTTTTCAGCTATTCCATTTGAATATTTAGTATTTTTGAATATCTCGTATACAAAGTCATCAATAAAACTATATTCTTCTTTTTTAACGACTCTTAACTTCATTAATTCACCTCTCTTGATGCCTTTTTAAGGTTATTATTAATAATTCTTTAAAAGTTGGAGAACCCCTGTTTCAACCGCCCTATATTTAAATAAAAAGGGCGTATACCGTATATTTTTTTGTTTTAGGGGCGTTATAAAATTCTTAAGTTGATGAATATAGTGTAGCGTCAGAAAAGTGCGGCTCTACATCGTTAAGGAAATTTCAATATTAAAAAGCCTAATTTCTCAATTTAATGCGAAGAAATTAGGCTTTTTACATTGCTCCATTAAAGCGCCAGCTAGGAAAAAAATAACGAACAAAAAACTATCATCTAATAGGAAAGACTAACCTCTGTCCATTAATGATAAATATTTATGTACAATAGCTTGAGAGAGGCATGTTGATGAGTCAATAATGGAAATATCATTGGATTTTTTATCTGTAATAACATTTAAATCTGTACATGCAATGATAGCGGTATCAATCGTTTCAGCTAATTCTGAATAGAGTTCATCCCATAATTGAAGGGACTCATCAATTTGGCCTTGTTTAATCTGTGCTATTATTTGATTCACACAGGTTTGCCAACGATCTTGATGTAAGAAATCATAACCTTCTCTCACTAAAGCATCTTGAAATATTCCAGACTGAACCGTTGGATTGGTGGCTAAAAGAGCTACCTTTTTTGAGTTTTTTGGTATTTCCTTTATTGTTTCATCAATCATGTTTAATACGGGAACTGAAACGGAGTTTTTAATTTAGTTAAAATAGATATGTGCCGTATTACATGGGATAGCAATAAAATCAACATCTGTTTTTTTAAGTCTACGAGCCGCTTTAATAATTGCCATTTATATGGACAACTCATCGGCATTCTCCTCTGTTCTTCTACGATGTTTCTTTCTGCTTGAAAAGAAAAAGCAGGAGCTGAGTGAATACAAAGCGATTTATATGATTAAAGATTACTTTCCGTTACTGTTTCAAGGGATAGCCGTTGGCACAGAAGAACTTTTAAAAATTCTGCATCGGAATTGTTCTAAAGGAAGAAATATCTGAAATATAATTGAGGGGAGTGAAATAATAATGGAAACTAGTACTTTTTTAGGGTTGTTCTGGGGGGGGGATGACGGTTATCGTATCGGGAATACTTTTCGTCCGTCCATCGGTGCTACGTGACTTAAAAAGATTAGTGGTTGAAGACAGAGGGTTTGGTATTATGTATGGTTTTCTATCGATTTTCCTAGGATTAGGTACTGTAATTCTACATAATGTATGGGGATTCAACTGGCAGGGATTCCTAACGGTTATTGCATGGCTTACATTATTAAAGGGAATTTACATAATTGCATATCCTGAACCCTCCAAGAAAACAGACTTTGAAGTAAGGATACTATCTACACGTATAGTACTCGCTATCATT
The DNA here is from genome assembly GCF_900108285.1 of Bacillus sp. ok061. NCBI lineage: Bacteria > Bacillati > Bacillota > Bacilli > Caryophanales > Bacillaceae > Bacillus > Bacillus sp. ok061. Next base: position 70,000 of record NZ_FNUW01000007.1, read on the forward strand.
GGTGCTTTGCCTTTATGGATGCTTATAGTAATCTATATAAAATAATCTTTTTTTAATAAATAAAAGAGCCTAATGTGAGAGAAAAGGCCTTTTCAAAAATTGCATATGAGGAAAATCAATGTCAATAGTTTAATGCCAATAAATTAGAATTAATTCTAGTTATTAAGTATTGAGAAATAAAAAATATTTAACGCAACAAATTGGTTAACTTTATGAGCTAACCAATTGTTACACAAAAGAAAATTAGGCCCTATAAGTAATAGATGTGTAACTTAAATTTACAGTTATAGTGTAAGCGAGATTGAAAATGTTATACGAAAGTAATTCTGTTTAAAAGTTTTATTTTGTCATAAATAAAAGAGCATTTAGCCCAGCCTAACTGCTCGATACAGAGGTAATAGTCTAGCTACATAGATATTATATGCTGAGCTATTGATTTTATTTGTGTAAAACACAAAAGAGCAGCTAACAAAACCTAGCCGCTCTAAACAGTGATGTGTCTCTAGATGTAGTTGTAGTATAAACAGAACGTTGAGTTTTATTCATGGGGAGATAGAAATGGGCTTGAAAATAGAATATAGTCCGGCTAGAAAACTAGAGGACACCAATTTTTAGAACTGCGATAAAATTGTTTTAAGAAATGGTGTTCTCTTTATTTTGAAAGGGGATTTAGGAAATGAAGGTATTAGAATAGAAATGTTTAAAAAACGCATAGATTGATAAAAAGTAAAGGGCGAATTCCTTATGAGAATAAGGAATATTATCATTTTTGTTACCATTTTCTTCTATCCTTATATATAATTAATTTGTATTTTATATATAAATTAGGAGGGAATTTATGACTACAAATAAGGACTACATTCGTTATATCCGGGGAAAAGTAGGGCATGATTTAATATTTCTTAATTTTGCTGGAGGTATTGTTTATAACGAACGAAATGAAATTCTTTTACAAAAACGGGGAGATAGAAATGAGTGGGGTCTACCAGGTGGTGCTATGGAACTTGGAGAATCTCTTGAAGAAACCGCTAAACGAGAAATATTTGAGGAGACAGGATTAAATGTTGAGGTTGAACATCTTATAGGTGTCTACTCTAAATATTCTGGTGAGTTTCCGAACGGAGATAAAGCTCAGACTATCACTCATTGTTTTCAATGTAAGCCAATTGGCGGAGAACTTACTGTAGATGGTATTGAGACTTTGGATTTAAAATACTTCCCAATAGACCAAATACCAAAATTATTCACAAAACTACACGAAGATGCCTTAGAAGATTGGCTTTCCAAAAGAAAAGGTGTATTTAGATAAAACACTTTCAAATTAATTATCCATAATCTTTAACTAACGCTTTAATTGAGTAAGAAAATAAAAACTTTTAACTTCCGCTAAAGATAATTATGTTAATGATTTAGTGCTGGCAGTCCTGTTAAGGACAAGAAGAGGAACGTATAAAAATAGAGTTGTAGAAATAGAAAGAGTGGATTCCATGTGAGAGAATAGGGATCCACTTTTTTTCTTGCAACTGATAAAGAGACACTATATCTGACTTACATAAATATCCTAGTTGTTCAAATTTGTCCTTGCTAATGGTACCATTAGCGTCATGGAGGGATATTATGTTTACTTTTAGATAATGCTTTAAGTTAAGTCTTTACAATTAAGCCCATTAAACGAAAGCCTTTAAATATAGAGCGTACAACTTTCATGAAGATGCGTCCTAAAAGAAATATTAAGTATGTATTATTTCTTTTCTTTAACTTCGTATTTAGCTTCAATAAAATTTAATAATTTACCTTTTGGATCATCATTTTCTTATATTCCCTTATCGTGTTGTATAATTGATTACGAGTTACTCTTTCTATTTTGATGTTCCTCTACTTTCTTATCATATACCTTAGAGAAGTCATCCTTGTTTTCTTTAGCTAATTGATAAACTGCTTCTTTCCACTGTTCTCTATCCATGCCTAACAGGTGGGGAGAACTATTCGCAATAACTACACTAACTTCTTTTACATCTTTACCTTTAGCTTCTAATATTGGTTTTGTACCTTTTCTTGCATCCTCTACCCCTTCTAAGATGAGTTTATGCGTGTCTTTATACTTATCAGGTACTTTTACGTTCTCCATTCGGTCTAAAGCTTCATCCAAAATACTTGCCGTTTTGAATACCTCTTTATACTTTTCATCACCTTTTAGTGCATAACCTAAACCTATTATTATGTCATCCTTATTAAAGTTAAAATCTAGTAATTGTTCATACATGTAACTTGGATACTGTTCCTCAGATATTGTAGTTTTCAACATTGCTTTACTAGTTTCTTCAGTCTTAGGAGTAGAATCTTTATCTCCTAGCCCACAACCGAACAATAATAGAACTGGCACTGTCAACGCTATGAGTTTCGTTGCTTTCATTATGTATTCCCCTTTTAGAAAGTATTGTAATTAATTAACATATTGTACCATAACATAAATTATGAATATTAGATATATAAATTCCCTATCTTTACCGTGGAATGCATTTATTGTAATAATGAAGAATATGATACACATGCTTGGAATTGAAAAAAATTTATAGCTCGTGAAATAAACATATACAAGGAAAAAGACATATTTATATTGTCCTCACCCTTACCGTCCATTTTGTCTAAAATATGGGTAGTCAAACCCACACATTAGTACACAATTGGAAACATAATCAGTATATTAAGAAAAAATGTGTGAATTATTTAAACAAAAAAGTGTTAGCAAGTTTGCAAACGAACTTGCTAACACTTATACAAAATAGACATAAATTATCGCTGATATGTCTTCCTCAATAATAGCCATAATCAATTAGAACACACTAGTACGAAACGCTCATAAAACTATTTTTAATATACATGACAATAGTATAAACTCTTTATTTTTTTTAATAATTTAGGGTTATATCCTTTCTGCATTAGCCGCTTTTAACCACGCTTCGTAGAATTCTATAACTGATGCATACCGTTCTGTCCGATTGTCACTTACAGCACGATGGGCTACCTCATATAATTCCTTACTTGCTTCCCATTTTATAAAAGAACGATCTTTTTCACCGCCTAAAAGTGAGAAAGCCATTGCTCCCATATTAAATACATTTGTTCTTTCATCAATTATAGCATTTAGTTCAAATTCTTCTGGTGACATAAAACGGGAGGAACCCCATAGCCGGCCCATTTTATTTATGTAAGGTTTCTTACTGTATAAATCTATATCACAAATTTTTGTTTCGTTTGTATTAAAATTATATAAAATACTACCGTCATAAAAATCTATCGCTACATAATTTTTCTTTTCTACATAAGTATGGAAAGAAAAAATGGAATGTAAGGAATGAATTCGTTCTATAGCAGATAAATGTCTAAATTTATAAAATGGTGAGTTTGGATTTTTATATTTTTCAGGAGATGGGAAACGCCAATGCGAATGAAGACATTCCCCATCAAACCAATCGAAAATTAATACATATCCAGATTGAACTGGAAAATGATCAATTAATCTTATGAGCGATTCATGCTTTAAATCTTCATAGATAGTAACTGAATTTTTTAGCCTTTTAATAGCATCACCCGCTGTTCCTTCATATGCAATTGTTTGTGCTCCTGCGTATTTGATAAATTTCTTATGCCCATCTTTTTCTACACCAAAACTTATATTACCTGAATCTTGCTGGTCAAAAACTGCAAATACGGTCCCTAATTTAATAAGCCAATCAAAATTATGATATTCTTTCAATTGGAATGTTACGTTATTTAACTGAATTTCCACGGAATTATCTTTCATAGATTACCTCACATTTAATATAATTAAGTTGTACATTCCACTATTTCGACATATTTTATGGAAATCCTATGCTAATAATATAAAATTTTATAAATATAATGATAAACACTTATAAAGAGGTGAATATAATGGACCAACAAATTGTTATTAAAGCATATCAAAAAGACTGGGTTGAAGAGTATATAAAAGAAAAAGAGAAATTCTGTTCCTTGTTAGGACAAGAGATAATCGCTGTTGAACATATAGGAAGTACTGCAGTAGAAGGATTAGGAGCTAAACCTCTTATTGATATGATGATTGGCGTAACAGACTTGCAAATTACTGAAAACTGGATTGAAGTTCTATCGGAAATTGGATATGAGTATGTTCCAAAAGATGCAACCAATTGGCGTTTTTTTAGAAAGGGAAAATGGAGAGCGGGTACTCATCATTTGCATGTTTATCATTATAATAGCGAAGAATGGAGAAACAATATTTTATTTCGGGACTTTCTAATAAGCCATGAATGGGCACGTAAAGAATATAGAGAATTAAAAGAGATGCTTGCTATTACATATGCTTTTGATCGTGTTTCATATACAAAGGCAAAAGCGCCATTTATTCAAAACATAATAAAGTTAGCTGAAAAAAATCAATAATAATTGTCAGTGATATTGAAATTCTCATTTTATTTTAATCTTTCTCTCATTTTACTTTCTTTTTTATTTGATAGACTGCTTGTTACAAAGTCTTTATTAGTAAGGAGATTAAATAAAATGGAGAAGATATTAAGAAATAAATATTTCCATGTGTTTGTTAAAATTATGGGCATTACTATTATTATTTGTAGTGTAGAGATGCTATTTATTAATGTTATATACGGCAATGTTCTGAATGTAAAATGGTTAAATAAAAAATTAGGCTCGTTTGGTGAATATGGGGCTATTATCGCTGCTTCACTATGGTTTTTACGCCGTATATGGTTGCTTTTAAAGAAGAAAAATATACAAGGATTTAAAAAAGTTAAAGAAGTGTATCTATTTGCAAAAAAATTTCATGTATTAATTGGATATGCTGTAATAGCTGTTACGATTACTCACGGTGTTTACTTTTTAATAAAAGGGAGTCGTCATATTTTACTCATATACAGTGGTATATTTTCTCTATTAGCCTTACTTGTACTAGGGATTGTTGGGTTTTATTTACAGCGAATAAACAAGAAAGAAACATTTATGATGTATAGAAGAGTGCATCAAATCATTGCAATTATATTTGGAATAGGATTATTTATTCATTTAATCGTCTAGGAGGAACTACCGTTGCAACACATTTTAATTATTGAGGATGAGGAAAGTTTAGCGGATTTTTTAGAATTAGAACTAAAATATGAAGGGTATAAAGTAGATATACAACTTGATGGAAGAAAAGGATTAAGCGCAGCACTTGAAAAGAATTACGATCTTATTTTGCTGGATTTAATGTTGCCTGGATTAAATGGGCTAGAGGTATGTCGTCGACTAAGAGCGACTAAAAATACACCTATTATTATGCTGACTGCTCGGGATAGTATTATGGACCGTGTGACAGGTTTAGATAGTGGAGCGGATGATTATATTCCGAAACCATTTGCAATTGAAGAACTGTTAGCGCGTATGAGAGTGATATTTAGAAGAGAAGAACATATTGAAAACAAGCAGGTTTCATTTCTTACATTCAAAGATTTGCAACTTCAGATTGAATCTCGAACTATAACTAAAGGAAATGAAGAAATTGAACTTACAAATAAAGAATTCGAGTTATTACTTATGTTTATGAAAAATATTAATCGCGTACTTACCCGTGATGTTTTACTGGACCAAGTATGGGGATATGATGCAATTGTTGAGACAAATATCGTTGATGTATATGTTCGTTATTTGCGAAACAAGTTACATAGTGTAGATAAGGAGGAATATATCCAAACAGTGCGTGGTGCGGGATATATAATGAAATGATAAAAAATATTATGTTTCGAATTCGAAATCTACCTATAAAGTGGAAACTAACACTTTGGTCCACTACATTAGTATTTATTTTATTCATCTTATATAGTGCTTTGCAGTTTATTGTAATAAATAAGTGGACTCTAGATTATGAACAGAAACAAATAAATAGGCAAGTGACGGAAATAGCGGCATATTTCCAAGATAAAAATGATACCCTTTCGAGTAAAACATTTGAAAATAGTAAAGATTTTCTAAACAATATGATTGATAAGCATCAAATGATTCGTATTATTGACATGAATGGGGAGCCGATTGTTACTGTTTCACGAGATTTTAATGAAACGTGGATAAAGCCGAAACAGGTTATAAAAGATGAGTCATTTATAAAAAGGCATTTAGAAGATCGAATATTAGTTAAGCGTATACCAATTAAAACGAAAGAGTTTATTGGCACTATTGAACTTACGAAAAACCTAGAGACATTTGATCATTTATTAAAAATTATTTTAGTGGTAATGGCTATTGCTGGGATATTCGGGTTGATATTTAGTTTTTTAGGCGGGATACTTATAACGAAGAAACTATTATCAAGTGTTCAAAATATAACAGATACGATGAAACGTATTAAAAAGAATGGACTAAATGAACGGGTTCCAGTACGAGAAAATAATGATGAACTTGCAAAATTATCATTTCTCTTTAACGAGATGATGGATGAGGTAGAAACTGCTTTTACACAACAGAAACAGTTTGTCGAAGATGCTTCTCATGAATTAAGAACACCGTTAACAATTATTCATGGGCACTTAGCGATGTTAAATCGATGGGGGAAAAGTGATCCAGCAGTATTAGATAAATCTCTTCAATCTAGTTTAAAGGAAGTAGATCGTTTAAATAAATTAGTTTCGGAATTGCTAGAACTATCAAGAGCTGAATCTGAACAATTGCATCCAATAGCAGCTGAGCCAGTCCATGTAAATAGCGTATTAAAACATGTTACACAAAACTTTGTAGTACTTCAAAGTGATTTCCAATTTGATATGAAATTTTGGGATGATGCAGCTTATGTGTCAATGCCATCATCTTACTTAGAACAAATTATTATTATCATAATGGATAATGCAGTTAAGTATACCAAAGAGGTTAATAAACATATTTGCATAGAATCCAGTTTACAATCAGGGAAAGTTAAAATTTGTGTAATAGATCATGGAGCGGGAATACCTGGATTAGATTTACCATTTGTTCTTAATCGCTTTTACCGTGTTGACAAAGCGAGAAGTCGAAAACAAGGTGGAAACGGACTAGGTTTGTCTATTGCCAAACGACTTGTAGAAAAATATAACGGAGCTATTCAAATAGAGAGTAAAGAAAATGAAGGAACAATTGTTACGATTACATTACCTTGTATAATAAAATAAGCAATCAAAGAAGGGATGCTTTTTGCATTCCTTCTTTTTTTACGATCAAATCATTTTGTTTATTTCGAAATTTCTAGTACATTAAAATTATTAAGGGGGAATAATAATGAAAGCTATCGTACATCAATATAAAACTGGATTTGACGGTGTAGAATATAAAATATCACCTGGGAGAGCACTTAATGATGGGGAAGTTAAAGTGAAATTAAAATCAGCAGGTTTAAATCATCGTGATTTATTTATTATGAATAATAGAAAAGAAATGCAATTACCTTTAATCTTAGGATCAGATGGTGCAGGTATTGTTAAGGAAATTGGAAATGGTGTTTCTGATAACATACTACATACAGAAGTTATTATTAATCCTAGTATTGGATGGGAACATGCTACTGAAGTACCGGAGTTACCGGAAGTGCTAGGTGGACCAAAAGATGGAACGTTTGCTGAATATGTAATTGTACCAGCTGAAAATGTAGTAGAAAAGCCGTCATATCTTACTTGGGAAGAATCAGGTGTTTTATCTTTATCCGCACTAACTGCATATAGAGCGCTTTTTACAAAAGGTAGATTGAAGTGCGGCGAACACGTTTTAATTCCGGGAATAGGCGGTGGTGTTGCTACATTTGCCATGTTATTCGCGAAAGCAATTGGCGCAAAAGTGAGTGTTACTTCAAGGGTAGAGAATAAAAGGGAACTTGCTGAGAAATATGGTGCAGATACTTCTTTTCATAGTGCTGGAAATTGGGAAGAGAGCTTACAAGGTGAAAAAGTAGATTTAATAATAGATAGTATAGGTCCGGCAACTTTTTTGAAATATTTTGATGTATTAAAACCAAATGGAAGAATCGTGAATTTTGGTGCAAGCTCAGGAGATAAAATTGAATTACCATTACGCGCGCTATTTTACAATCAAATTGATATTATGGGAACATCCATGGGTAGCGGTGAGGAATTTAATGAGATGATAAAGTTTATAGAAAAACATCAAATTAAACCAATTATTGATAAAGTTTACTCGTTAGAAGAAGCAATTCGAGCACTAAGCCGTATGGAACATGGAGAACAATTCGGAAATATTGTACTTCAAATGAATTAAAAAATATGATTTTGCAATTAGTATATTTAAATGAATATGTTATGTATCCCAAACATGAAAAAATACGAACAGCCTTATTATAAAGGCTTACCAGCTTTATACATAAATAGCGTATAAAATTTGTTTTATAATTGTCATATGATTAATAGTAAAATGAGAATTAGATGAAAAAAGTTTAAGCCTATTTTCATAATGGTATTGTATACTGTGTAAATCAAGAACACTTGTATGTAAGGAGAGAGTTTAATGAATTACACAGTATTTCAGTGGTTTAATAATTTTGCTGATTCATCCAAACTATTAGATACGTTAATGGTTGCTATTACAAATAGCGCTGCATACGTAGCCGTTCTATTTATGCTTATCTTATGGTTTAATAATGGAAAGAAAGAGAATGCAATTAGAAAACAATATACAGTTTTATATACGACGCTTTCGGTTATTTTTGCATTATTAGTAAATGTTCTTATACACGCAGTATATTACCATCCGCGTCCGTTCGTATCACATGATGTACATCAATTAGTACCACACGCAGCAGATTCATCATTCGTTAGTGATCATTCTGTACTTGTATTTTCAATCGCCTTCGTATTTATTCTTAGAAGAGAAAAACTGAAATATATCGCGCTATTATGGGCAGTGTTAGTCGGTATATCACGTATGTACGTAGGTGTTCATTACCCTTTAGATATACTTGGTGCAGCATTCTTAACACTTGTTACGAGCGTTTTAGTAATGCAAAGTACACGTATGTTTGAACCAATAGCGAAACTTGTATTCAAAATGTATGCATTAGTAGCGAGACGAATTCCTTTCTTAGCAAAATATAACCATATTGCATAATTTTCTTATAAAAAGTTCCCCTTTGGAAATCCAGAGGGGAACTTTTTATAGTAAATAAGAAAGGAGTTTAGAGTGCTATGCAATCAAGTTTTGGTGAAGTTAATATTCAGAAATTTCACGCACTGTATTTTAATTAAATAAAACAAAAACAAAAACAAAAAATAACAATAGTTAGTTTCGTATTGTTTTAAAGGAATTAAAAAGAAAACTTCGAAACATATAGTATCACAAACAAAAACTATAAATTTTCAATCGCATCTTCGTACGAATCCATTCCAAAAGAGAGGAGATAAGTATGCAGAAACTTCAAACGAATAAAGGCGCTCGATATATGATGATTGCTTTTATTATTTTGTTTCTTATTATGATTTTGCGTATATTCTATATTCAGGCAGTAGGAGTCGTGCATAATGTGAATGTAAAGGATCTCGCGAATGAACAACATAATAAAAAAGGTGTTTTAGAAGCGAATCGTGGTACTATCTATGACCAAACCGGAAAGGTGTTAGTACAAGATTCTACAACGTATCGAGTTGTTGTGAATTTAAAAGGAAAAGATAAAGTGAAAAATAAAGATGAAACCGCACAACAATTAGCCGATGCGCTTGAAATTGATAAAGAAGAAGTATTAAAAAACTTTCATGAAGGGCGTACGCAAGTTGAAATTGGGAAAATTGGTCGGAACTTATCTAGGGAAAAGAAGGAAAAAATTAATGATTTAAAAATACCAGGTGTATCTTTTATGTCGGAAAAAGCAAGAGTGTATCCGAATGAAGACTTTGCATCCTATATACTTGGTTTTGCTAGACCAGATGATAAAGGGAATACGGAAGGGAAGTTTGGGCTTGAAAAGAGTTTGGATAAATATTTGCGCTCTACAAACGGGAATATAGAATATGTGGGTACACGAAGGGGAATTCCGCTTACAAATGATATAGGTAAAGTAGAACCAGCTAAAAATGGGAATAATGTATATTTAACGCTTGATAAACAAATTAATAGTTTTTTAGAAGAAGCGATGAACAAAGCACAAGAGCATTATGATCCTTCTATGTTAATTGGCATTATTGCTGATCCAAAAACAGGAAAGGTTTTAGCGATGTCTAGTAAACCTAGTTACAATCCTAATGTAGGTGATATCGAATACTTTTTAAATGATCCGATTGCAAATGCATATGAACCAGGTTCAACAATGAAAGTTTTTACGTTAGCAGCTGCCATTAATGAAGGTGTATATAACGGAAAAGAATATTTTCAATCTGGAAAATATTCCGTTGGTTCATCTGATATAAAAGACCATAATGGTGGATTTGGATGGGGATCAATTACATTTGATGAAGGTTTTGAAAGGTCATCAAACGTAGCTTTTTCTATTTTAGAAGATCAGTTACTGAAACCAAATAAATTTAAGCAATATATGAATAAATTTGGATTCAATCAAAAAACAGGAATAGATTTACCTGGAGAAAGTAAAAATACTTTATTATTAAATACGCAAATTCAACAAGTTACAACTTCTTTCGGTCAAGGTTCTACAGTAACTCCGATTCAATTAATCCAAGCGGCTACTGCAATAGCAAATGACGGGAAAATGATGCAACCATATATCGTTGATAAAATTGTAAATCCAACAAACAAAGAAGTTATTATGGAAAATCAACCGAAAGAAATTGGAAATCCGATAAAAAAAGAAACAGCGGACAAGGTTAGAAGCTTAATGGAGCGTGTTATAACATCTTCAAAAGGAACTGGTACAATGTATAAAGTGGATGGTTATCCAATTGGAGGTAAGACCGGAACAGCACAAATCCCGAATCCTGAAAACGGCCGATATATGGAAGGGAAAGAGAATTACATTTTCTCCTTTTTAGGAATGGCTCCAATTGATGATCCGGAGTTAATCGTATACTTAGCTATTAAGCAGCCAAAGTTAAAAGGAGATGAGTATGGAGCTCAGCCTCTTGCTGAAATATTTAAACCTGTTATAAAAAACAGCCTTGAATATTTAAAAGTGAAACCTTATACAGAAAAACAAATAGCTGATGCAGCGAAACAATCTCAATTAAAAGTACAAAATTATGTAAATCAATCGATGGATACAATAGAGAAAAGTGTAGAAAAAGAGAAGCTACAGCCGGTAATTTTAGGAGAAGGAAAAATACTAAAACAATATCCACAGTCTGGCGAGGTAATGAGTGAAGGAGATCGTATATTTTTATTAGGAAATAACGCACATATGCCAAATGTAAAAGGTTGGTCCATGCGTGATGTTATGTATTTCTCTAAGCTTTTGAAATTAGATTTGAAAACTTCTGGTACGGGTTATGTAACGAGCCAAAGTATTGAAAAAGGACAAGGTTTACAAGAAGGAGATATACTAGAAATAGAATTAGAACCGCCGTTACAACCGTTAACAGAGGCGAATACGAATTAATTCAGGCATTTGGAAGGAGCTATATGAAAATGGCTCTTTCTTTAGAGTTGTAAGTAATTTCACGCACCGTAATTTTTAGAAAAAATAATAAATAAACAAATTAACAGTAGTACATTGTTAAATATCTGATTATTTTTTATTTACAGTTAAAATCAATTGTGATAATATGGAAAAAACCAAATGCAGTGAAGAGAATAGTAAATAAAATGAATTTTTCACAGAGAGCTCCATTTAGCTGAAAAGGAGTAAAAATTCTTTATTGAATCAAGCCTCTGAGCAGTACACCGGAACCTGTTATGAAGGGGGTGGTGTGACGGGAGCTCCCGTTATAGAGCTATGGTATAAGCATGAATTAGAATGCAGTACCTGATAAGGTTAGTATGGTGACATATTAACAAACTAGGGTGGCACCGCGATGATAAATCTCGTCCCTAAGATTAAAAGTCTTGGGGGTGGGATTTTTTTATTGTTGTAAAACAATTTGGAAAGCGGGGGCCAAAAATGAAAAACTTACTTAAAGATTGGAAATATCCTTTACTACTATTGTCCGGAGTTGGTATTGCGAATTTAGGGGCATGGGTTTACTTAATAGCACTGAATGTACTTGTCTATAATATGGGCGGCTCAGCTTTAGCTGTTGCTACTTTATATGTAATAAAACCATTAGCCACTTTATTTACAAACGCTTGGTCTGGGAGTATGATTGATCGTTTAAATAAACGGAAGTTAATGATTCACCTCGATATATATCGTGCGTTATTGATCGCTATTTTACCTTTTCTTCCGTCACTTTGGATTGTTTATGTATTCGTATTCTTTATAAGTATGGCCAGTGCAATTTATGAGCCAACTGCTATGACGTATATGACGAAATTAATTCCAGTAGAGCGAAGACAACGTTTCAACTCACTACGTAGTTTAATAGGATCTGGTGCATCACTAATTGGACCAGCAGTAGCGGGAGGATTATTAATTGCGGGTACACCAGAATTTGCTATATATATGAATGCTATAGCATTTCTCTTATCAGGATTAATTACATTACTTTTACCCAACCTTGATAAGAAAAAAGATTCGGATACAACTAGTAATACATTATCCCTTACAGTATTAAAAGAAGATTGGAGCACTGTTATAAATTTTAGTAGAAAACATGTGTATGTCGTATGTGTGTATTTCTTATTTCAAAGTATGTTCATAGTAGCAACTGCTACTGATTCACTTGAACTATCGTTTGCGAAAGAGGTATTACTACTAACAGATAGTGAATACGGTTTTCTAGTTAGTATAGCTGGTGCAGGCTATATATTAGGTGCCATAACAAATACAATCTTGTCAAAGAAATTAGCACCTTCATTTCTAATTGGAATAGGATCATTATTCATCTCAATTGGTTATTTAATTTATGCTTTTTCAAATGTATTTTTAATAGCTGCTATTGGATTCTTTATTTTATCTTTTTCGATGGCATATGCAAATACAGGATTTTATACATTTTACCAAAATAACATCCCTGTTCATATGATGGGACGGATCGGGAGTATATATGGGCTTATTATTGCGTTAGTAACAATTTTTATTACAATATTATCTGGTGTTGCGACTCAGTTCATTTCTATACAACTTGTAGTTATTGTAGGGTCATTAATAATGTTATTTATCACTATCGTATTGTGTGTGTTTACTTTATTCCCATCGCAATCTAAGTTGTATTCTACTGAATCAATAAAGTGAAACTTTAATCAGTGGGGGGTTTTGTTCATCCCCCGCTGATTATTAGCCCTCACCAATCGGGCTTTTACGGGCAGTTGATCCCCCACTTAACTTCTTTGCTTCCACTGAATTTTGAGGTGGGGGTCTTACTGCCTGTTAATGCGGGATAAATTCGAAATGAACTTTGTGTTCTCATTAACAATTTATCGTATTCAATAAGAGGGTTCTTTCCCCTTTATATGGAAAAATCAATAAGGGGAAAGAACAATATCGAAAGACAAGGGTGGTTGTCGTGATAAAAACAAAAGATGAAATTAATAAAATTGTAAAAGAAATACAAAAGAAAATAGATTTCTCTGGGGTAGTTTTAGTAAAAAAAGAAAAAGACTTAATCTATGAAAAAGCATTGGGTTACGCAAACCAAAGTGAATGTATCAACAATACGATACAAACAAGATTCGGCATTGCCTCAGGATGTAAAATTTTCACTGCAATTGGCATCTGTCAACTTGTTGAAAAAGGTTTTATTTCTTTTCATACAAAATTAAAAGATTGTCTAGAGATAAAATTTCCAAACTTCGATGAAGATATTACAATACATCAACTACTAACGCATAGCGCTGGTATACCAGATTATTTTGATGAAAGTATTATGGATAACTTCGAAAATCTTTGGAAACAAACACCTATGTATCTATTAAAGGGCTTAAAAGACTTTTTACCATTATTCCAAAACAGTAATATGATGTTTACACCTGGAAGTAAGTTTCACTACAACAATGCAGGTTTTATCATACTTGGATTAATAATAGAAGAACAGACGGGACTTAAATTTACGGAGTATATAGAAAAGAACATATTTAATCCAATTGGTATGAATGATTCTGGCTATTTTTCTTTAGATAGATTACCAAGACATACAGCACTAGGATATATAAAGGATGAAACTAACCAAAATTGGAGAACAAACACCTACTCTATACCAATAAAAGGAGGTGCTGATGGAGGTGCATATGTTACTGCAACAGATATGTTGAAATTTTGGGCGGCACTATTTAATAATGAAATTTTAGGAAAGGAATATACAAAGTTACTTTTAACTCCTCACATTCAAATAAATAATAAACAGTCTTACGGTTATGGAATATGGATTGAAACAAGAGAAAACAAAATATTCAAATATCATGTAATGGGATATGATCCAGGCGTCAGTTTTCGTTCGGCCGTATATCCAGAATTAGGAATTACTTTAGTTATTCCATCGAATAAAGGGGCAGGACCCGAAAAATTAATGACAGAAATAGAAAGAGCTCAGTAATTATGTGGATATTAAAGAAGAGATACGAAAACAATTTAAACGGGTTCATGACTGTTTCTGTTTTGAAAATATTTTAGTTGATGAAGAACCCTTTATTTGGTAAATAAAGGGTTCTTGTAATTCTGCATAATTACATATTAATATATGGATTTTTAAATTAAAAAACATTACTATATAGTTGTAAATTTTAATTGTTAATTCATATGAAAGGATGTGTTAGTAATTTGTATATGATCAACGGTAGTTTGTTTATTATTTTAGCGGTTATTTGTTATTTAATTGTACGTGGAATATTAATTGGTACCAAAAATAAAAAACATGTGATTTGGTGGAATGAAATAATTAGTTTTTTATTCGTGGTCTACATTTGTATGGTTGCTGCAGTAACTTTATTCCCTTTACCAATCGGTTTTCCTTCTAATATTGAAAATCTGAAACGCTCGGTCAATATAATACCATTTACATCAATTATTAAAGATATCAATCAAATTGGTAGTGCTTATGATGGGGATGCCCTGTTTATGATTGGTCTAATTGTAAGAAATGTAGGCGGGAATATTTTATTATTAATGCCTTTAGGATTTTTAGCACCAATCTTATGGGGTAAATATACGAAATTCAAAAATACTATTTTATTAGGATTTGCTATATCAGTTAGTATTGAATTGCTACAATTAATTGAGTCTTTATTTAGTGGATGGGCACGTGTTATTGATATTGATGATGTAATCTGTAACGTTCTAGGTTCTATTTTGGGATATTGTATTTATAAAATCTTTTTAAAAATAGCTACTAAATGTAACATTCGAGTGTTAGATAAAACTAATTCTAAAGGTGTTACATTAGTTGATAAATAAAAATTCAAACGAGGTTATGATTATATTAATAAAATTATTGAAGATGTATTTTTTACTCATATGTCTTTTTATTTTTAAAAATAATGCTTAAGGCTGATGAGGAATCACATTCCCCATCTTACAATTGGAAAGTAGCTATCGTATTTCAAGTATGGAATGAAAAGCGGAGAATATAATTTTTAAAGATAAACAAGTTTATAGGAGGATTCTAAATGGATATTCTACTTGTTGTTCTTATTATTGTTTTGATGCAAAGTAAAGAACGAAAAGTGAAAATAAACCGTATTTGGCTCATTCCGGCTTTGTTGTGCTTTGTAACAATCCAGTCCATTATTCATATGGGACAAATAACTTTGTTGCAAGGACTACTGTTTGTTGTAATGTTTGGAATCGGCTTAGGTCTTGGAATTATACGAGGAAGAGCTTTAACATTTCGAGTAGATAGTGAAACAGGTCATGTACTACGAAAAGGAAATTGGGTAAGTACAATAATCCTTCTTGTTATTTTAGGAGCAAAAATTATAATTAAACAAAGTATGTTTTCGGGTAGTACGCACCAGACATTAATGGTTGTAACAAATGCCTTTTTATGTATTACAGTAGGTACTGTGATTAGTAGACGATATTATATTTTGAAAAAATATAATGAATTAATACAAAAAGCGTAAATACATGCATCCTTTGTTTAACATTGTTGCGAACGGTAATACTAAATAACATTGAACTTTTACAACAAGGGATGATAATATGATATACATTTACACAGATTTTGGTGGCACACATACAACTTCACTAGCTGCAGCGTATCATTTAAATAAATTACCAACGGATCGGAAGTTAACGAAAGAAGAGATTTTGAATGTAGATTACTTTAATAAATTAAAAACAGAAGATATGGGGAAAATTATTTTTCATGGCATAGACGAACATGGTAATCCAGTATATACGATTGGATGTGGTGCATCAAAAGTTGTTGTACCTGCGATGAAGCATTTAGGAGAAATCTTGCAAAAACATTATCAAAGTCATGATAAAATTATTTTTTCTAATACATCACCAACAGTGCCTTTACCAATGACTTTTGGTGGTCTATTTTCTAGAAGGTTCCACATCGACTTTATCGGCGTACCGTTACTCGTATGGGGAGCGAAAATTTGCTGTGATAATATACAAAGGCTTGTTAGTTATACAAAAGAGGCAGGAAGATTAACGAATGATTATGTTGTAATTTTAGATAATGAAACTTTTAAATAGTATATGAATAAGAAGAAAATCGAGCAAATTCCTTGATTTTCTTTTTTATTTGTGGAATAGACAAGGAATAGTCACATTTAATATACATCTACTATAGCCAAAACAATAAAGTCCTGTTACTATTACAGGGATATTCTCTTTTTATAACATAAATATATAGAAAAATTAGAAAAGAGGAATTGAATTAAGGGAGGAACAACATGAAGCGTGTTGCTTGGATTACTGATAGTACAACTGCGAATTTTAAAACAGAAGGAGATAACTTTGTTATCCCAATCGAAGTTATTATTGATGGAATTTCGTACAAAGATTGTGAAGAAGGTGTACGTGAACGTGTTTATAATGCGTTAAACGAAGGTAAAACAGTCACTACTTCACAACCTAATATTGGGGAAATGGTAGAGTTATTTACAAAATGCAAAGAAGAATATGAAGAAGGATTTGCAGTTGCTATTAGCGGAAAAGTAAGTGGAACCTATCAAAATATGAAGTTAGCTGCAGAAATGGCAGGTTTTCCATTAACGGTATTGGACAGTGAAACAACAAGTTATCCAATGGATGAACTAATTAGAAAAGCGAAATCGTTATACAATGATGGTATGACTTTACAAGATATACACAAAACATTAGTAGATGAAAAAAGAAGACCTTTCCACGTATTCCCGAAAAGTTTAAAAGGCCTTTATGCAAGTGGACGTGTAAAGGGAGTTCAATTTTTACTTGGAAGTTTATTAAGTGTCAACTTAATATTAGAAGTAAAAGGTGGAGAGCTTTTACTTGAAAAGAAAGTTCGTAAAATCCAAAAATGTCGAGAATATATTAAAAATGAACTTGAAAAAGAATTACCAAAAGTACTTCACATGTTCCATGCTAACGATAAAGCTGGAGCTGAAGAATGGATTGCAGATATTAGACAAGCATTTCCTGAAATGGATTTCAAATTATATCCTTTACCAATTTCATTTGCGGTTCATGCAGGTCAAGGTACAATAGCAATTAGTTATTAAAGTAAAACCCGTGAATAATTCACGGGTTTTACTTTAATTAAAATTAAATTGGATCCCGGCATATCTCCAGCGAGCTTAGAAATCGATGGTTCCCCTTAACCTAGCAGTAATTGAAAGACTTGTACTATGGAATCTACAAAATATCCGTATTCTTTTCTTTGTACAAACTATAGGTATACTTTGCATTCTCGGATAAGATCTGATCCATGAAGGCTTTGAACATATACAAGACAATCCCCTTTGGATGCTATTTATTATTACTTCGGTCGTATCGGCTTATCTATCCATGAGCATTAGTACAAGGGAGGGTTTATTATTAGGTTTTATCTAAATTTGAAATAAAGTCGCGACGTTTTGCCCCTTTGAATCAGTTTATCTAAAAGGATGTTTTTATAGTGAAAAGAAGATCTGCACTGTAAGGCGAATTAAGGAACTGCTGGGTAGCAATAAAGTTTCTCCACTAAAGGCCCCATTTAATGGAATAAGGCTTATGAACAAAATGAATTTCTACCATTCGATTAAATCCCGAAAACTGAGGCTGTACTTAGGCACCATTTTATGGTTAATAAAATAATATCAGGTTGATAATGTTTCCACTTGAATAGATTTTGCTTTTCCACACTTAACATGTCTTTTTTTAGAGTACTAGTATCAGTATGTCCAAGTATGGGGAGGTACTGCAGATATTTTGAAGGTTTGCACCAGAACCTAAAATCTTTTCTTTTATCTTCATAAAATCAATTCTTGATAGGCATGTGATGGGACCCCAATAAGGTTGTTTAAAAGTCGGCTTGGAGATATTTTTAAATATGTTTAACATCCAAACTAAGCCAAGGTAATTAAAAATGAAAGTGTCCTATTAATATTAAAAAAACACCTAATCCCATTCTCTTGCTATATTTTTAGTTAACTCACTTGACTATAACGCAACGTCATAGTGCATAATTTTAACTATATTAAATAAGGAGTGAAAGAAATGAATATAAAATCATTACGGTCAGATAGAATATACCGAAAAATTTTACAAGCTCCAAAAGAGGAAAAGGTTGAGTTATACAGGAAAGAAATGTTGGCTCCGTTTATGGGGAAATGGGAAATTCAATATGTTCCTTTTAAAGCTGAGGAGCCAAATGGTTTTGATGTTATTACATTGAATAATATAATGAGCATTTCTCCTAATCAGATTACAAATGAGATTACACCAGAACTAGAATTGATTTCGTCAGATTCTTTTTGGTCTGAGTGTAAAGAAGCTGTTAGGAAAAGCCTTCATTTATTTAGAGAGTATGATGTGAACCTTCGTGTATCTGATTACGTATTCACGATTCTATTAGGGAATCCCAATAGTCCTTCATTAATGTTAAATGAAGGGTATAGTGGTGATGGAGGTATTCCTGGTTATATTTTGTGTACATTTTTGCCAAATGAATACACAATCCCTCGAATGAAAGCTGCTTTAGCACATGAATGTAATCATAATGTTCGATATCAATTTATTCAGTGGGACCATACTGTTACTTTAGGTGAATTAATTGTTAGTGAAGGTTTAGCAGAAAATTTTGCTACTTCTATTTTTGGGGAAGATCTACTCGGACCTTGGGTATCGAAAACAACTATGGAAATGCTTAATAGACGTATCAAACCCGTGCTCAAGGATCAATTACAATTAACAGGATTTGATAAAATTGCACCGTATCTTTATGGTGATGAATTAGCAAAACTTCAAAACTATATACCAGTCGATATGCCTTATGCTGCTGGTTATGCCTGTGGATACTATTTAATTAAATATTATTTAGAAAAAACAGGTAAAAATATCTTTGAAGCCACAATAACTCCTGCCAATCAAATACTAGATGAAATAAAGGAATTTTGGGATGAAGAAACAATTTTTAACGGTTAAAGATATTGTGCAAATTACAGGCATAACAAAAAGAACCTTACAATACTATGATAAAATAAATTTATTAAAGCCAATTTACTTAACGGAAAATGGTTATCGACTCTATGATAAGAACAGTTTAGCAAGACTTCAAATGATACTATTTTTTAAAGAAATGGACTTTTCTCTAAAGGAAATTGCGGAAGTTTTGAAACTTACAAGAGAAGAACAGCTACAATTATTAAAAAAGCATAACCAAACTTTATTGTTAAAAAAACAACATTTAGAAACAGTTATTACTGCGGTGGATGAGTATGTATCAGGAAAGGATATCTACAATTTAAATATTTTTAATAATTCATCTATTTTGCCATTACAAGAACAATATGCTCATGAAGCGAAATTCATCTATGGAGAAACAGAAAAATACAAAGAATTTGAGGAGAAACTGAAAGAACTCTCTCCTAGTGAAAAAGCGGACTTATTTCACGAATTCGAACAAAAAATGGAAAGGGTGTTTAAAAAAATTGCTTCCTATATTAATCAATCACCTACTTCCGATGAAGTACAGCAATTAATTGTAGAGTGGAAAAGTTATCTCGAACAATCTATTGTATGTGATTCTGAAATGTTGACATGTATTGCAAATACGTATAAATTTGATAATCGATTTAAAAATTATATAAATCAATTTAGTAATGAAGACTTAGCTGAATTTTTATATGACGCTATTATACATTATATCAATCAAAAGAAGTATTAATGTCGTACTTTTATAATAGGGGTCACCTTACATAGCCATTAACTTAAGAACAGAATTAAAAAAGGCTTTCGTTTACTAAAATAAAAGCATTTAAAAAAGGAGTATTTTCTTATAAATGTGCATGATAAATAAGCACTGGCTAGTTCTAAAAATTATACAGTTTTTTGCCCTCTTAATACAGTATACTCGTAAACAACACCTAAAATATTCTCATATGGGTGAGTTTTTCGTCCGTTTTAGCTAGAAATATGTCCATAAACTGTGTATATAAATCATGGAGGGTAGTTCAAAATCTAGAACCAGGATTTGTATCACAAATAAAGGATATTTTCGGGAAAAATTCACAAACTCCATTGTGAACTGTTTGTTATGTTAGAGTTTCTTTAAGTTCCTTTTATGAAAAACTGTATTTTACAAATACTACAAGTTCATTTAGAGCAAATAATAATGGAAAATCGCCGTTGTATAATCAATTTATTATGAGCATGCAAGGAGGCTTGTTAGGAGTGAAAATAAGCGAACTAGCACGATTGACCAATGTCAGCATACGATCCATCCGGCATTATGACAATAAAGGACTTCTAAACGCCGATAGGTTGGAGAACGATTACCGGGATTTCGACGAATCGGCCATAGAACGAGTCAAAGCGATTCAGTTATACTTGAAGCTTGGATTAACAGCAGATGAGATTAAAGTATTGTTCAAGAGCGAAGCGGCAAATCCTGACGAATATCAATATTGCGAAGAGATGCTGGAAACGTATGAAAAAAAGCTAAGTAATGTGAATTATCAAATCGAAGCACTTCATGGATTAAAGAGATTACTGGAGAGGCAAATCGCTTTAACGATTAGGAAAAAGAGAACTGTTTAATGTAGAAATGGTCCCGAGCATGATAAATTGCTCCGGGGCCATTTTTGTTTGTGTTGACATTGACACTAGTGTAATCCTTTATGATTTACTTAATTTCATCTGAAAGGGGTTTTTTCATTGAAAAGTAATAGCCAAAATGAGAAAAATGGTTCTGAAACTACAAACGCGGTTGGGAACCAAAAATCAGTAACAGTCATAGGGTTAGGGCCGATGGGTCAGGCGATGGCAGACGTTTTTCTGGAATACGGGTACTCGTTGACCGTGTGGAACCGGACTTCAAGTAAAGCAGACCAGCTTGTAGCAAAAGGAGCCATCAGGGTGTCCACGGTCAACGAGGCGTTAGCTGCTAACGAGTTGGTAATCCTTAGCCTTACAGATTACAATGTGATGTACTCTATTCTTGAACCCGTCTCTGAGAACTTATTCGGTAAGGTGCTCGTTAACTTGAGTTCGGATACTCCGGAGAAAGCTCGTAAGGCGGCTAAATGGTTGGAAGACCGTGGAGCCTGGCATATTACTGGAGGGGTGCAAGTTCCACCGTCAGGCATAGGTAAGTCGGAATCTTACACATACTATAGTGGTGATCGAGTGGTCTTCGAGGCTCACAGGGAGACCTTGAAAGTGTTAACAAGTACCGATTACCGGGGCGAGGACCCCGGATTAGCCATGCTATACTATCAGATACAGATGGATATATTCTGGACAGCAATGCTGAGTTACCTACATGCTCTTGCAATCGCTAACGCAAACGGCATTACGGCGGAGCAATTCCTACCATACGCTTCGGCGATGATGTCGTCACTGCCGAAATTCGTAGAGTTCTATACCCCGCGTCTCGACGAGGGGGAGCACCCTGGTGACGTGGACAGACTCGCAATGGGCTTGGCGAGCGTTGAACACGTTGTTCATACTACCCAAGAAGCCGGCATCGACATCGCTTTGCCAGCAACTGTTTTGGAAGTCTTCAGGCGCGGCATGAAGACTGGTCATGCCAGTGATAGCTTCACCAGCCTCATTGAAACCTTCAAAAATTCCGATATTCGTTCATAACAAGAATTACGTGGAAACTGTTTCATTGTATATGTCTTATGAAAATAAATGTATCTTTGAAGCCGAGATGAAATCGGCAAAACGAATCTATACTCGTAGTAACTCCTTATATGTTCAAGGCGGTGTAGAAAACAAAACAATCGAGGTAAAATTTAAGCCACATTTTACTATTCAAATAGAGGTATTCCAGATATAGTAAATAAGAAAACACCTTACATACTATAAGGTGTTTTTACAACAAAGATGCCCATATGGGCGTCTTTGGTACCTCTTAACATGACTTGAATAGCGTTTATTTGAGGTCATTAGGTAGTAAGAGATGGATAGACTATCTTAAACGAAAAATGTTGATTAGTTCTTATTTATTATACATCATTATATATTGATTTAAACATGAAACATTGCATGTTTAAATCAATGCTCAGCAAATCCTAAGCAAATTTACAATTTTTAATGTCAACACTACAAACTTGACATGTTTATTAAGAAAGAGTGAGGATGAGAATTATAACACTTATCCGATATATTCAGGTGATATTAGAATTGGATTTATTTTTAAGGGGGATGTTTAATGAAACCGGAAATAATTATTAGAAATTTCTTTAAAGAAGTGCGTTCAGGGAGTAATCCGGATTTTTCAAATCGATATATGGCAGATAAAGTATTGGCACATCAAGTTATATCTGAAGAGGAACAAACAGTATACAGATCGCCAAAAGATTATGCTGAGCATGTAAGAGAGATGATAGGAATATATGGAAACTTTTCATTAGAAATTCAAGAATTATTAGTACAAGATAGTAAAGTATATGTACGCTGGAAGCAAGTAGGTACACACATAGGAGAAATAGATGGGTATGAACCTACAGGCCTCCCTATAATTCAAATAGCAAGTGCAGTGTATAGAATAGAAAACGGGAAAATTTCAGAGTATTGGATTCAAATTGATAGATCAGGAATTCAAAATCAATTAGAGTACAATAAGAATATTCAATAAATTATCTTTAAGAATAATAGAAAAAAGCATAAAAACAAGATTTTTAAAACGATTATTTTTGTTACATAAAGGATACAAATCAATGTACTTTTTTACTGAAAGATTCATTCAAATTAATAAAAGAGAGCATGTTTTAATAAATCTTTTAAAATATGCTCTCTTTTATTGTTTCTATGTGTACTGATATCAGTTTGGTGTAACATTATTATATAGTAACAAGAAATATAGGCATCTGTTTATGAACTAAAAAAATAGCAACAATGGTTCATAGGGTTTAAATTCGCTATACGCTAGCTAATAATGAAAATAATAGAATCAATTTGTAATGTGTATTTCGTTTTACACTGTAAATCATTCATATTGAGTAATAGAATTGTAGAAATATATAATAGAATATTCGCACTAATATTTATACAGCTACAATCCATTTACATATAAGGTTATTAGGATTATATTGAAAATGAAAGAGAAAACAATAGATGGAAGGGGATGTTTTTTATGTTTAAAAAAGCAGCACTAGCGATTTCATCGTTAGCAATCACAGCGTTCGTCGGATTAGGAATGGCAACAGAAGCTTCAGCCGGACCAGCAGCACCACTTACTTCACTAAACGTCGTACAAGTAGAGTCTGAGCTAGGCGGGGTAGAAACAATTAATCAGAACAGCTTCAGCACATCGCGTAACCACGGGGGGAAATACTTATATATTACAACGAAAGAAATGGGCTATGGCCAAAATCCATTTGCTAAAATGAATGGTTCTAATGTAAAAAGTATTGATTCCACTATAATTGGCGGAAGACCAATCGTTGGCTGGTATTATAAATGGGATGCTTCTGGACACCAACAAGGAACTTTTGAGTACCAAAAGACATCTATAAATGCACCATTTAATACAATGCGTACATCAATTTATATCCAATAATTTTGAAAGCGTTCGCACATATAGAATAGTAAAAAAGGTACTTCTAGGAGTACCTTTTTTGATTTGAATCACGTTCATCTATATTTACAATCCCGATTCCATATCAAGAATACTTCCGATAAAACAAAATCCTTAAACGTCTATAAAATTGATATGAACGCGTAGTACAAGTCCGCTACAGTTAAAGTACGTAACTTTACATATTTCAACTCAATGAAGAAGGAAGAAACTGTAGTACTTACGCCGCAGTTTTTAATTCATCCATGAACTCACAGTTTTTTAGATATATAGACATAAACGTACTACCTGCTACTCTTTTTTTAATTCAAGATTAAAAAAGAGTAGCTAAACTTATATAAGCTTAGCTTAATGGGTATGTGGCGGAACTTTAAAATTAATTACATCTTTTGCATAGTATAAATAATTTTGTATAGGGAGATGAAAGGATTTTTTAAAATAATAAAGAAGTATGTATAAACAAATATATAAATGGTAGTGATTAGGATGAAAATCAGTAAGTTTGCAGAAGTAAATAATGTAAGTATAGATACGATTAGACATTATATGGACCTCGGACTCGTTATTCCCGAGAAAAAAGGAAGACACTATTTTTTTGACGAGTATTGTCAAAAGGATATAGAGCTTATATTAGAGTACAAATGGCTAGGGTTTAGCTTGCATGAAATTAAAGAACTGTTTCTTTATAAAAATTTAGGGAAATCCTTAGACTATGAAAAGCATATTTTTTATCAATCTTTATTTAAAGTAAAATATGAAAAGATTGAACAAGAAATAAAAACTTTAGAGGAACAAAAATACAAATTAAAGGAAGCGTTACATAATTTATCTATAGAAACTGAAATTTCGAGTTCAATTTTAGGGGTAGATTTAAAAGTACTTCATTTATTTAAATGTGTTAAGTGTAACGGAAATTTAATTCTTGAGGATGGCATTATTAATAAGAATCAAATTATTGAGGGAAAGTTAATTTGTAATTGTGGTGAAGAATACGCGATTATTTCAGGGGTTTTAACAGCTGGAAACTCATTGAAAGCGTATGAAAAGACATCACTTGAAGATTCTATTTCGGATTATATCCATGAAACTGATACTGCTTTTTTGGAAAATGTTCAAAGAGGAGGAGAATGGGCGAAAAAAAAACTAATGCAGCTAGATTTAAATGAAAAAATACTACTTGATTTAGGGTCTGGTATTGGGTTCTTTTTACGAAATATTTATGAAGAACTACCGGAAGAGTGTTTATATATTGCTGTTGATTGAGATTTGAATAAACTTTTACTTTTAAAAGATGTAATTGAGAGAAGAAATGTGAAAAGAAATATTGTATTTATCTGTGCCGACTTTCTAAACATACCTATTCAGAGTAATTCTGTTGATATTGTAATCGATCAATCAGGTACAAGTAATTATAGTTTTGAACATGAGGAGTTCTTATTGCGCGAATTAAATTCCCTTTTTAAACACAATTGTTATTTATTAAGTTCATTTATTTTATTTAATAAATTTAGTATAAATAGCCACATTGCACCTAGACTCCGAGAGAATTTTACATCTGTAAAAGTAACGAAAGAAATCCAAAATTTACAGTTTCAATCGATTGATGAAAGTACTTCAAATTATTTAATACGAGGGGGAAAATACGAGGATTTCTTTGTTCAAGGAGAAAAAATTTATACATATTCATTTTTCGGAAAAAGATGGGGTTAACCCCATCTTTTATTTATTTTCCCTTAAAACTTTTCAAATAGTACATATTGCTATTGGGTTGACCCAAGAACTTACAATGTACGTAACACAAAGTTAGGCAGGGGGAAAAGTGATGGGAAGTTTACGATTACATATAGAAAATAAAAAAAGAAACCAAGAACTAAGAAATATTTGTTTATATTCAATTGCAAAAACAGTATCACTATTTGGTAGCTCTATTTATAGTTTTACATTAGGATTGTATGTTTTACAAATAACCGGATCTGCGTTAAATTTTGCAATTTCGCTCATATTAGGAACGATTCCAATGATTGTTATGAATCCATTTGCCGGTGTCATTGCTGATAAGGTTGATAAAAAGAAACTGGTTATTTGTATGGATTTACTAAGCGGATGCTTATTAATAACTGTTTATATATTAAGCAGCTATTATGGATTAAACTTATTCATCATTTATACTACTACCTTTTTTATGACAGTATTTACAACTTTTTTTGGAATAGGTTTAGAGGCCGTAAAACCGAATATGGTCACTAAAGAGCGGTTAATGAGTATTAATTCTATAAGTAAAATTATCGATTCTATATCTTTAATTCTAGGGCCTATGTTAGGGGGGATTGTTTTTGCAGTCTTTGATATTAAAATTTTTATAATTATAAATGGTATTTCATTTATCCTTTCGGCTATTTCCATATTGTTTATTAACTTTAAATTGTTTGAGCAAAACATAAATGAGGAATGTTCAATTAGAGAAATTAATTTTATTGAAGATATAAAGGAGGGATACTCTTATTTATTGGAGCGGAAAAGCTTAAAAAATACTTTTAGTATTTTAATTTCTCTTAATTTCTTTTTAGGCTTTGCTGTAACTGTTCCGTTGCCATACATTATTAACACAGTTCTCAATCTTAGTTCTAAGCAATTTGGTTTGATTCAAGGGACTTTTCCAGTAGGTATGATAATTGGTGCGATTTTAGTAAAAAAGATAACCGCTCGTTTTTCTTACGCTTATCTTTTGAAAAAGTTAAGTTTTATGTTGGCAATTTTTATGATAGTTTCAGGAATACCTGTTTTATTTAAATCTATTGTAGTAAATAATTTGGTATATGTTACTACGTATTGCATGATTATGTTCTTTTTAGGATTTATGATAGCACAAATTGATATTCCTTTAATGTATTTCATGCAAAATGAGATTCCTGAAGAATATAGAGGAAGAGTTCTTAGTATTGGATTAAGCCTAGGTAAAATAATGCAACCAATAGCACTTGCAATATCAGGACTATTATTAAATTACATGCCAGCCTACACGCTTCCCATTGCAGGGGGCATTGTATTTTTTATTTTGAATAAAATTTTAGCAAATAAGTTAAATTTAGAAATTCATTCAAAAGATTATAGTGTTTAACGTAACTTAAAAAGCGCAGGGTCAGCATCCTACGCTTTTCTATCGTAATTCAGCTGTTTTTCTAATAACGATCTTATCAATTTCATCTTCTTCATCACCAATAAATAATCCGCGTTCTTTTAAATACGCTTCAAAATATAAATCTGCTTCAGCGCGTTCGTCATATGGCTTTACAGAGAGAACGAAACCTAATTTGTTTTGTTCTTCTAAATGGGAAGTGGAGATATAAGCCGGTACATTATGGCGTAAAAAGAGTTCTTTAACTGGAATAATCATATCTTTCATTAATTTCGTTAGCATACCCATTTCAAATTCGAAATTAAAGCGATCTATACTAGATAAATCAGCGAATACTACACCGATAAAACCTGTATTAAATACTTCTTGATATTCTACATCTTCTTCATGGCCGCCGTAAAAATTCTTTTCGATTAAATAATTTACAAAATAAGCAACGCCATCACTTTGTTCAAATGGTTTCGTTGAAAGAACAAAGCCGATTTTCTTTTGTTTATGTAAATACACACATGACATGTATGCTGAAATGTTATGTTCTTTAAATAAAGCACTTGTTGCTCCAGAGAGACCATCTAGTACGTGATGAACAATTTGAAGTTTTTTACGAGCGAAATAATAGGATTTCTTTTGTAACTCCAATGTATCGATAAAGACAGAGCCGATAAAGCCTGTATTTGAAATAATAGGTGCTTGCTTTTTTCTTCCTCTGCGCTTTAATGGAGCCATTGTTAAAATCATCCCTTCATGTACGTTTAAAATAAAAAAGAACATTTGTTCGTATATTTATATTTTACTATTAAAACGCTATAAAGTAAAGGGTTTTTGATGAAAATATAACAAAAAAGACACCTTATAAAAGGTGCCTTAAACGCTGTAGGAAATAGGGTTTACCCTAACTATTTATATTATGATACAGAAACAATCTCTTCTGTATCTTCTACATCTAAATGACAGTCCATAGTACGAACATCTTGATCTTCATGACTTCCGAAATAAATAGTAATTTTCATATGTATCGCTCCTTTATTCTAGGAATACCTAAAATAATTACTAGTAATGTTAATATTTATTATATACCACTTTTTTCATTCCGACAACGTTATATCATTTTTAATTATTTTAAACTATAGAGCACAATTTAAAGAGGTACTTTTTATAGAAAAAGGTAAATTTCTAATATGTTATATTTAATATAGAAGAATTCGAGGAGTACTTTTTATGAAAAGGAGAACTATTGATGAATTATAAACAACTACTAATAGATAACTTTGCATTTAAAACTTCATATGTTGCGCAATTTGTGCCCGGAATGAGTATAAAAGAAACGCAAGATTATATTGCTGTTGATTGCGGATTACCTGCAGATACATTCAATGTCATTACTCTACTAAACAATAATTTAACGGTAGGGATAGAGAAATTATATAAGGAGGTAGACTACTATAATCAAAAGAAATTTCCAATGAGTGTTTGGTTATGGGATGAAGAGCAAGAGCGGGATATAAAAAGCAAGTTAAATAAAATCGGTTTAAAAGAAGCGGAGCAAAATATTGCGATGGTAGCAGACTTAAAAACAATTTCTCCAACAATAAACATGCCAGTAAGTTTTACAATTCAACAGGCATCTTCACCTGCACAAATAAAAAAATTTGGAGAAATGTTAGCTAATCTATTCGGCACATCAGAAGAAGGTATACATGTACAAGCATTCTATAATCAAATTTCTAATCTTGATATATGTAACAGTGAAAATATGAAACTATTTTTAGGATTTTATGAAGGGGAAGTCGTAACTGTTGGTTCATTGATATGTTCAAAA
This sequence comes from Bacillus sp. ok061, assembly GCF_900108285.1. NCBI lineage: Bacteria > Bacillati > Bacillota > Bacilli > Caryophanales > Bacillaceae > Bacillus > Bacillus sp. ok061. The sequence goes on from NZ_FNUW01000007.1 coordinate 99,176, forward strand.
GATAGTATTGGTATTTATGACATCGCAACTAAAGAGGAAATGAGAGGACGAGGATTCGGATCTACTATGTTCAATTTCCTTCTGCAAGAAGCACAAAAATTAAAAAATATGTATTGTGTGTTACAAGCTTCACCCGATGGAATCAACATTTATAAAAAATCGGGATTTCAAGCTATTGGCAAAATGACTGTATTGGAAAATCGACATTTAATTGAGTAAATCATTCAAGTTAAATCGTCTTTATATAGGAGCTTATAAATCGTTATGAAAAAGATATATCTCGCTACAATAATTTGTGCCTTTATAGTAATAAGTATCTTTGTTTTTCAGAAAATAAATGAACATAAGTATACTAAAGCTATTAATCAATCAAATCATATAAAAAATATCGCACATAGAGGTGCTTCTGCGTATGCACCTGAACATACAATAGCAGCATATCAATTAGGCCAACAAATGAATGGAGATTATATAGAAATTGATCTTCAAATGACAAAAGATGGACATTTAGTGGCTATGCATGATGAAACATTAAACCGTACAACGAATGGTACTGGGCTGGTAAAAGAGCATACATTAGAAGAAATAAAGCAACTAAATGCCGGCTCTCTTTTCAATGAAAAATATCCGAACTTAGCAAAGAAAGAATTTGAAAATGCAAAAGTCCCAACATTAACAGAAATTATTGAAACGTTTGGGCATAACGCGAACTATTATATCGAAACAAAAACACCTGATGAATATCCAGGAATGGAAGAAAAATTATTAGAAATTATTAATCACTACGAAATACAGGATAAAGTGATTATTCAATCGTTTAGTGAAGAAAGTCTACAAAAGATTCATAGCTTAAATAGTAATATATCCATAGTACAATTATTACCTTATAAAAAAGCAGTTCAATTAACAAAATTAGAGATAGAAAAGTATAAAATGTACTGCATAGGTCTTGGTATGAATTACAAATATATTGATTCAGATTATGTAAAGAAAATAAAGAAAAACGGATTAGAAGTTCATCCATTTACAGTAGATAATGAAAAAGATATGAAAAAGTTACTTTCATGGGGAGTCGATGGGATGTTTACTAATTATCCGGATCATTTACATTCAATATTATTGGATTTGAAAAGTCATGAATAAGAAGTGTTATTCATAAAGGGAAAATTTACAAAACCTGTATATTAGGATTATCAATGCAAGAAGGCATGTAGCATATAAAAAGAAAATACCAAAAACCGCAACTTGAAGACTTAGGTTGTGGTTTTTTTATTGCTTCGATTTCAACTTACAAAGTTTGAAGCTAGAAGTGAAAACCTTTTTAGATGAATTGGCTTCTTATGTATTTGTACTTCGTATCGTTCTAGGTATATGTACAACCCATGAGACGAATTTTGCATAGGATAATAGAAAAAGAGATGTTGCATATTGAAATACCACAATAGAAATGTAAGTAATCTGAATAAATTAGCGGATAATACGAAAGCTGCAGCTTTTAAGTGGTATCAGTACTGTATCGACAATGAAATTGAAGTATTAATTTATGAAACAATCCGTACGGTCGAGCAACAACGTGAATATGTTCGTAAAGGAGCATCGCAAACGATGCGCTCATATCACTTAGTAGGACAGGCATTAGATTTTGTTCCAATTCAGTCGAATGGTACAGAAGATTGGAATGGCTATAATAAAGAACCGTGGGAATCAGCAATTCGTTATGCTAAACAAATTGGTTTTGAATGGGGCGGTGACTGGAAAGGATTTGTGGATAGCCCGCATTTGCAATATAACTACAAAGGTTATGGAACGGATACTTTTGGAAAAGGTGCTCAAAACGTAGTGACTCCTCCTCCATCGAATAATAGTGTAGGGGTTGCTTATATTAACGGTAGTAATGTAAATTTACGAAAAGGACCTGGTACTGGATATGGCGTTATTCGTCAATTAGGGAAAGGAGAGTCCTACAAAGTATTTGGACAATCAAATGGCTGGTTAAATCTCGGTGGCGATCAGTGGATTTATAACGATCCATCATATATTCGTTATACGGGAGGAAATGTATCAGCACCTTCACAATCATCAAACGAGGGTGTAGGTGTAGTTACTATAATCGCTGATGTATTGCGTGTTCGTACCGGCCCAGGAACAAATTACGGCATTGTGAAAAACGTGTATCAAGGTGAAAAATATCAATCATTTGGATATAAAGATGGTGGGTATAATGTTGGTGGAAATCAATGGGTTTCTGATGAATATGTTACATTTGTAAAGTAAAAATAAGAGCCGTCCTGTTGGGCGGCATTTTATTTTAAATATTCATAGGGCGAGCACTCATGATATCATTTGTGATACATAGATTATAATTTTTCATTCTAATAATCAGAAAGTAATCAAAATGTAATTAATTTCAACTACGCTTTTTATATTTTTTTGATACACTGGCTACGAGGGGGATACCAATTAAGGTGGGTAAAAACCAAAACCATATTGGCGGAAGTAAATTTATAATGGGAATATGGATGCCGATATTTACTAAAAGTGCGGTGACTGCACCTATATAAGAACCTAACATACCTCTAATGTGGTGATGGAGCCAATTTTTCCAACGTTTTTTTCGTGCGAGGTATCCATAAATTGCAAATGAATAAGAGAAGATTGCTACATAAAATAAATATGCGATTTTATCCCAGTTGATAATGGATAATATTATTGCCGTAAGGGTAATGACAACATAGGATGCATGATATATTTCGCCCCATTCGGTATGTTTTCCTTTCTTCTTTTGGGCAACCATTGCTACAATACCAGTGATTAAGCATATTGTTCCAAATAGTATGTGTATGGTTAAAAGAATGTTAAAAATGCTCATAATAATTCCTCCTTTTTTATTTTTATAGTATTGCAGTATAGGAGAAAAGTTGAAACATATTGTTTGTTGGCCTTAATATTTTGAAATAAAGGTAATCCTAGAACAAATTTAAACGGACAAATTTTTCTTGATTTTAGTGAGCCACGTATTACGTGAAATGAAGGAGAGACTTCCATGTTTACATCTATTACATATTTACAATCAGGGAATGACAAACAACAAAAGGTATATGATGTTTTAAATAAACTAAACATAATGGAGGATTTAGCTTTGTATAGTCCCGTTCTTTGCGGGACAATCCCTATAAGAATTGATACTCTCCAATCTGACTTAGATATAGTAATGGAAGTACATAACTTTGATGTTTTTGAGCAGGAAATGAGATCTTTATATGGTTCTTATAGAGGGTTCAACATAAAAAAGAAAAAAATGAAAGGTACTGAATCGATAAAGGTAAATTTTGAATTCGAAGGTTTTGAATTTGAATTATTTGCTCAACCGAAGCCAGTGCGTAATCAAAATGCATATAGACATATGATAGTGGAACACATGTTATTAATGCAGCATCCCCATATAAGGAAAGAAGTTATTCGCTTAAAGGAAAAAGGTTTAAAAACAGAACCTGCTTTTGCTCAAGTATTAAATATTGACGGAGATCCTTATGAAGAACTTATTTTATTGGGACAAGAAATGAGATTGTGGTAAATAAGATACGTAAAAAAATCCTCCAAAAACAAAAGAGGATTTTTTTATGCCGTTAACTTTCGAATTAATTCACTGAGCAATTTAATCCCGTAAGTCATTTGTTCTGGAGAAGCATATCCATATGATAAACGAATGTACTGATCTGATTCTTCTTCATAAATACGTCCTGGGTTTAAAAGAATTCCTTTTGATAGTGCCTCTGAAAATAGTTTTTTCATCGGAATGTTATGTACAACCTTTAGCCATATAAAAAATCCACCACTAGGAATATCCCACGATGCAATATCTGCACAATATTTATTTAAAGCTCGTATCATTATTTGTCTTCGCTCTTTCAGGTGCATTCTTACGTTTGCTACATGTTCTTCATAAAAACCTTCATTTATCCATTCAGCAGCTACTCTTTGAGATAAAGAGCTGGATCCATAGTCTGTTTGCATTTTTATATCTGACAATCTATCAATAACAGGTTCTGGTCCGATTATCCATCCAATTCTAAGTCCTGGGCTAAGTGTTTTAGAGAGACTACCAATATATAATACATGTCCATGTTTATCCATCGACTTTAAAGGAGCTGGAGGTGATTCATCAATCCATAACTCTCGGTATATATCATCCTCGATGATAGGCAACTGCTCCTTTTCACATATTTTTAATATTTCTTTTCTTCGCTCTTTGGACATTAATATCCCCGTTGGATTTTGAAAACAAGGGATTGAATATAAAATATTATTCTTTTGACTATATTTAATTCGTTTTAATAAATTGTTAGGTAAAATACCGTGATGGTCCATTGATATACCGGATAAATTTATATTTGCTGATTGAAAAACATGAAGTGAATATAAGTAAGAAGGTTGTTCAAGTAAAACAGTTGATTTTCTATGTAAAAGACCAATTGATATTAATTGTAATGCTTGGAGTGCACCAGAGACTATTAATATAGAATCCGGTGATGCATGTATTCCAAATGATTTTACGTATTTGCTTATTGCTTCACGTAACGGATAAAAACCTTTTTGTTCCTCGTATCCGAAATAATCTAATTCCTCACTGACGTTTTTTATTATAGATTGCATAGTTTCGAGCGGGAAAAGATGAGGTGCAAGTTCACCTTTACTAAGATGGATAAGCGTTTTATTTGCTTCTGCTGCATTTATTTCTCGCACCATTAACTTACTTGGTTTATGAATACCGGCCTTTACATATTCACTCCAATCGGGCGGGGGATTAGTTGCTAATAATGACCATGTATTATTTGTTACAATTGTTCCTGCTCCGATTTGTCCTTGAATTAAACCATCTGCCATAAGTTCATCTAGCGCAGTTATTACAGTACTTCGATTTACATGAAATAATTTTGCTAACTGCCGCTGACTAGGGACTTTACTTCCAATTGGCCATTCTCCGTTTTCAATTTTTTCTTTCATATAGTCTATTATCTGCCGATATTTAGGCACTTTTTTATCGGTTGTCATATAAAAAACTCCCTCGTTTATTTAAAAGATTCAAAGTGGTTGGTTTTTCCGGTAAATAACTGGTTGAAGACATTGTATCAACTATTAAATATGATGAAAAGAAATAATTGGTAATTTAAAAATGGTTGGTTTTTTAAGGAAGGAGAGAAAACATGCATAATAAAAAATGGGATTTACGCATTATATGTGCTCACGCTTTTACAATTCTTATATGGGGAACTGCTTTTCCAGCAATTCGTATGGGGCTTGAATCTTATACGCCTGAACACCTTACTTTACTACGCTTATTAATCGCCTCATTTATACTTTTGTTATTTTCATTTATATACAAACTACGACTACCGGATTTAAAGGATATCCCAGCAATTTTTATATTTGGTGCTCTAGGGTTTACTATTTATCACATCGCATTAAACTACGGCGAAAAAACAGTCAATGCTGGATCTGCAAGTTTAATAATTTCAGTCACTCCAATATTTACGGCAATTCTTGCTTCTGTTTTTTTGAATGAAAAAATGAAATTAAATGGTTGGATCGGTGGTGTAATGAGTTTTGCAGGAATTGCCTTAATTTCATTTAGCCAAGGCGACGCTATTCAATTGAATAGCGGGGGATTATTTATATTATTAGCGGCGATTTCAGAAAGTTTATTTTTCGTTTTCCAAACATCTTACTTAAAAAAATACGGCTTCTTACCATTTACCATATATACAATTTTGTCTAGTACTGTATGTATGCTTATTTTCTTACCCGGAGTTTATCAAAATATACTAGCAGCTCCTCTTGAAGTTAACTTGAGCGTTATATATTTAGGTGTCTTTCCAACAGTACTCCCGTATATAGCATTGGCCTATATTATATCTCATGCTGGTGCTTCTGAAGCAACAAGTTCTCTATATTTAACGCCAATAACTGCGTGTTTCATTGCTTGGATATGGTTAGGAGAAGTGCCAACTTTAGTTTCGATAATTGGCGGAGGAATTACTATACTTGGAATTGTGATTGCTCATATACCAGTATTAAGAAAAGAAAAACATAGGAATTTAGCAAATAATCAATCCGTATAATGTAATTCAATAATGATTTTATGATACTTTTTTATATAGTTTCTTTCTTATGTTGATAAATATAATATTTTGTATTTAAGTTAAATATTGTATGTTACATTTTATGTAGTAAGCATTTTAAAAGGAGCTGACAACATAATGAATGGAAAAAGAAAAATTTTCACATATATTTCTATTGTAGGAATCGGACTAGCTAGTTTTTCTAATTCTAGTTTCGCAGCAAGTGTAACGGACAATTCAATACAAAATTCTATTCCCGTAGTTAATCAACAAGTAGCTGCTGCAAAGGAAATGAAACCATTTCCCCAGCAAGTTAATTATGCAGGCGTTATAAAACCGAATCATATTACACAAGAAAGCTTAAATGCTTCTGTAAGAAGCTACTACGATAATTGGAAAAAGAAATATTTGAAAAATGATTTATCTTCTTTACCTGGTGGTTATTATGTAAAAGGAGAGATTACGGGTGATGCTGATGGGTTTAAGCCACTTGGAACTTCAGAAGGGCAAGGGTATGGAATGATAATTACAGTATTAATGGCTGGTTATGATTCGAATGCTCAAAAAATCTATGACGGCTTATTTAAAACAGCAAGAACTTTTAAAAGCTCTCAAAATCCTAATTTAATGGGATGGGTTGTCGCAGATAGTAAAAAAGCACAAGGTCATTTTGATTCTGCTACTGATGGGGATTTAGATATTGCGTATTCTCTTCTTCTTGCTCATAAGCAGTGGGGATCAAATGGAACGGTTAATTATTTGAAAGAAGCACAAGACATGATTACAAAAGGTATTAAAGCTAGTAATGTTACAAATAATAGCCGACTAAATTTAGGAGATTGGGATTCTAAAAGTTCACTTGATACGAGACCATCTGATTGGATGATGTCACACCTTAGAGCATTTTATGAATTTACAGGTGATAAAACTTGGCTTACAGTTATTAATAATTTGTACGATGTTTATACGCAATTTAGTAATAAGTACTCTCCAAATACAGGACTTATTTCAGATTTCGTTGTAAAAAACCCACCACAACCTGCACCTAAAGACTTCTTAGATGAGTCAGAATATACAAATGCATATTATTACAATGCTAGTCGGGTACCATTGAGAATTGTAATGGACTATGCGATGTACGGCGAGAAAAGAAGTAAAGTCATTTCTGATAAAGTTTCTTCGTGGATTCAAAATAAAACGAATGGAAATCCTTCTAAAATTGTGGATGGTTATCAATTAAATGGATCTAATATTGGTAGTTATTCAACTGCTGTATTCGTTTCGCCATTTATTGCTGCAAGTATAACGAGTAGCAATAATCAAAAGTGGGTAAATAGTGGATGGGATTGGATGAAGAATAAGAGAGAAAGCTATTTTAGTGATAGTTACAATCTATTAACTATGCTTTTTATTACGGGAAATTGGTGGAAGCCTGTACCTGATGATAAAAAAACACAAAATCTAATAAATGATGAAATCTATGAAGGATACGATAAATAATCAAATTTGAGAATATTTACCTAAGAAAAGGAATTAGCATACGCTAGTTCCTTTTTTATATCTTGTAAAACATTATCCATTTTAAACTTTGCATATGTATACTTGCTTTTTTCATATAAATAGCTATTGATGACTCTATTTTTTTATGAGGGGAGAGTATTTCTTGGAAAAAGTATTATTTTTCGGAGACCCAGGTATTGATGACTCATTTGCCATTATGTATGGTTTACTGCATCCCAAAATCGAAATTGTCGGTATTGTAACTGGATACGGAAATGTTGAGCATATACATGCTGCACATAATGCAGCGTATATTTTACAGTTAGCAAATAGACAAGACATTCCTGTCATTAGTGGTGCAACAAAACCACTTACAGAAGAAATTACTACGTACTACCCTGAAATTCACGGAGCAGAAGGATTAGGGCCCATCCATGTTCCAAAAAACGTATTATCTATTCCAATATACAATTTTGGTAGTATTGCTGCGATTCTTATAAAGTACGGAAAAGATTTAACGATTGTTGATGTAGGAAGATCTACCTCGTTAGCAATCGCTTTTAATTTATGGAATGATTTAATGCTAAATGTAAAAGGAATATATTTTATGGGTGGTGTTTTTTTAGAAGTAGGAAACGTTACGCCGTTAGCAGAAGCAAACGTGTATGGAGATCCTATAGCAAGTAAAATTGTTTTCCATCAAGCAAAGAATTTATTAATATTCCCTTTAAATGTAACAAACAAAGCAGTTTTAACACCAAATGTATTTAATTACATCCAAGCTAATACAAAGAATCCATTTCATATGATAATGAAACCAATGTATGATTACTATTTATCTGCATACCAAAAACTTAATCCATCTATCGAAGGACCTTTGCTACATGATGTGGTTGCAATAAGTGGATTAGTAAATCCAAGTTTTTTTGAATTTGTGCATCGTACAGTAAATGTAGATACATACGGAGATACGAAAGGACAAACAGTTGCTGATTTCCGCCCTAGCTCTATATCTGAAGGAGCCCATATAGCATTAGAAATAGATGAACAAAAATTCATTCAAGATTTTATAAAAATCATGTTATAAGTTGTTGTCGAAAAAGGGAATTATTTCAATGCGTTGAATATAAAAATACATCCCTCTAGATAAAGGAGCTTACAATATTGAATGTCCAGTTAAAGGTTGTTACGAGAGAAAATTGGGAAGAAGCATTAAAGCTACAAGTTAAAGGAAATCAGTTGAAATTTGTTCCATCCGTAGCAGTTTCGCTTGCTAAAGTATATATAAAACCAGATGGTGACAATGTAGAGTATATACCATTCGCTATATACGATGGTGACCTTATGGTTGGTTTTGTTATGCATGCTGTTGTAAGAGAGACATCGGATATGTATTGGATTAACGGATTTATTATTGATCAATCGCAGCAAGGTAATGGTTATGGAAAAGCAGCATTACAAAAAAGCATTTATTTGATCAAAAATACATGTAAGGCGTGTAAAGAAATTAGATTAACCGTACATAAAGATAATGTCTCTGCAAAGAAACTATATGAACGTTACGGTTTTCAATCATTAGGACATGAATATGATGGTGAGCAAGTGTATCGTTTATTTGTTTAACTATTATGAAGTAAAAGTGTGAAATTTGAACAAGTATAGATTGAATGACTAGGAGGAATATCAATTGAAAAGTAAATTCCATCATATTGTACGAGCAGTCATGATAAAAGATAAAAAATTATTAGTTGCTGAATACATTGGCCATCATTATTTTTTACCTGGTGGCCATATTGAAATCGGAGAATCAGCAGAGAATGCATTAATAAGAGAGTTAAGAGAAGAACTTGGAGTTAACTGTAGTATACAACAATTTTTAGGAGTCATAGAAAATCAATGGCAAGATAAAGAAGTGCTTCATCATGAAATTAACCACATTTTTGAAGTAGAGTCACAAGATTTACATACGGACTTAACACCGAAATCTAGTGAGTCTCATTTAGCATTTCAATGGATAGATTGTAATAAAGAAGCCTTAAATCATTATGAAATCATGCCAATGCCTTTAGTGAAGGAATTACTAGAAAGAAAGTTAAGTGATGAACTACTAAATTGTTGGATTAGTAATTTTTAAATCACTTTATTTATAGTAAATACGTCCATCGAATGAATATAAAGAAAATAGGCTGAAAAACAAGGTACATCACCTAGTGTAAGTTCATATTTTGTTGATGTACGCATTTAGTCTATAGTCTTGTTTCTACTTTGTTTAAAAGAATTTATTAACTTTAATATTTGGACGGAATTTACATTTATAAATGGAGGGTTTCATAATGAATCAGTTTCAACATGAACTACAAACATTAAACCTTAATGATTATCAAACTGGTAATGTTGTGTATTGGGATCAACAACAAAGTCAATATCCATACTACTACATTCAAGACGATGCACGTCGTTGCGGCGGATGCGGAGGGTGTGGTGGACGCTGTGGCGGTTGTGGTGGACGTTGCGTAGGTTGCGCTGGCTGTTTTGGTTGCTTTAATTGCTGGAACTGGTGGGTTATTTAAGTATAGAAAATCCAAGTTATTTTATATGAAAGAAAGGTGTAAATACTGTTTATACTTTTCTTTCATTTTGTAATTTTGTATTAGTGTTAAGGGGGATTTATTTGTATACATACGAAAAGTTGATTTCTTGGGTAGAGAATATAAAAGAAAAAAATTATAGTTCTGCTACTGCACTTTGTATTATAAAAGATAATAAAATCGTACTAGAGCATTATAGTGGTTATCACTCAAATACATCTACAACCAAGAGAGTAACAGCATCTTCACAATTTAACGTTGCTTCTGCTCGAAAAAGTTATTTAGGATTAATGATAGCGTATGCGCTTTACGAGGGGAAAATAAATTCTATCGATGATGAAGCGATAAAATATTTTAAAGACTTTGATCCTGTATTGCTTGGTAAAACGACGATAAGACATTTAGTAACACATTCGCACGGATTAGAAGAAACGAATGACGGGACAATTTTTCGTGAATTTGAACCGGGACAATCATGGGCGTATAGAGATATTAATGTAAGAATGATGACACGTCTTATTTATCAGCTATATAACAAAAGTTTTCCTGAATTGTTAAAGGAGCGTGTGTTTAAACCTGCTAATTTTCAAGAAACAGGTTGGAGAGTTCAGCGAGATGAAAATTTAGTTGACGTTGTTAATAATCCAAATGAAGACGCAATTAGTGAAATTGGTACGGTAGATGACGGTACTGAAAAAAATTTATTTGTCTCAGCTAGAGAATTTGCGCAGTGGGGCAATCTTCATCTAAATCAAGGCATGATACATGATAAACAAATCGTTCCAAAAGAAGTTATAAAAATCGCTACGAGTTTGCAGAGCCCAACATTTATAAACAAAGAGCTACCACAAAATGGGGTGTTTTGGTTCATCCAAAATGAGCCTGCACAATTAAGCGAACTTGGTGAACGTATTCCAAAAGGATCGTATCAAATATTAGGGATTACTGGACCGACTATTTTAGTAATACCTGAATATAATGTAGTTGTTGCAAAAATGTATAATAAAAGATATAACTACGGTGGTGATAATTACTTATATTATTTACGTGAATTTAGTAATTTAGTCGCTGATACATTTAGTAACGGTAATAGGGCATAATTACTCCTATAACAAAAAGGAGTGATTGAAAGTGAAAGATAAAGTGAACAAAAATAAAAAGCAAAATATAAAAGATGTAAATACAGAACAAAATGCAATTTATAGCGATCCTAAAGATGCAGCTAATATGCAAACTGTACCGCAGCCGAAAGATTTTGATGAAATCGAATATTAATTTTTCATCCGACTATATGATTAATAAAAAATACGTCTTAAGTCTCATCACATATAAGAAATTATTTGATAACATATATACATAAGCATTTGAAAATGTCTTATCTTAACAAAGCTTTCTTTAGAAATATCTGATATAACCTGCAAAAGGCACTTCTTTATGAAGTGTCTTTTTGTGTATATGAACTTAATTACCATTTTCCGTACAGTATCTTGCAATTTATGATGGATATACTAACTGTGAAAATTCATGTCAAGATAAAAGAAGGGGACAGTTAGTATGAAACAAACTTCTATAAATCCGTTACTAATTGTTCTAGGTACAATCATTGTTCAAATTGGCCTTGGAACAATTTATACATGGAGTTTATTTAATCAACCCCTTGTAAGTAAGTTTGGATGGAATCTTAATTCAGTAGCGATAACTTTCTCCATAACAAGTTTTTCTTTATCATTCTCAACTTTATTTGCAGCAAAGTTGCAGAAAAAATTAGGACTGCGGAAACTTATTGCTACTGCAGGAATTGTTTTAGGACTCGGCTTAATACTTAGTTCACAAGTTTCTTCCTTACCACTATTATATTTATTAGCTGGTGTCGTTGTTGGTTATGCGGATGGAACAGCTTATATTACATCACTATCTAATTTAATTAAATGGTTTCCAAATCGGAAAGGGCTTATTTCAGGTATATCTGTATCAGCGTATGGAATGGGCAGCTTAATCTTTAGATATATAAACGGAAATCTTATCGATAACCTTGGTGTATCACAAGCATTCTTATATTGGGGTATTATCGTGTTACTTTTAGTATTAATCGGATCGTTCTTCTTACGTGAGGCAATTGTAAGTAATGCTGTAACTGAAACATTACACAATGACTATACTCCGCGTGAAATGATGCGAACGAAACAAGTATATCTGCTATTTTTTATGTTATTCACCTCGTGTATGGGTGGTTTGTATTTAATAAGTATGGTAAAAGATATCGGCGTACAACTCGTTGGACTTAGCGCAGCAACTGCTGCAAACGCCGTTGCTATGATTGCAATCTTTAATACAGTAGGTAGAATCATTCTTGGAACGTTATCAGATAAAATCGGCCGAATGAAAATTGTCTCTGCAACATTTATTATTATAGGATTGTCAGTCTTTACTTTAAGTTTTATTCCGCTAAATTACGGAATCTATTTTGCTTGTGTAGCAAGTGTCGCCTTTTGCTTCGGCGGTAATATAACTATATTCCCAGCTATTGTCGGAGATTTCTTTGGATTAAAAAACCATAGTACAAATTACGGGATTGTCTACCAAGGTTTCGGATTTGGTGCGCTTGCAGGATCATTCATTGGAGCGATACTTGGAGGATTTCAACCAACTTTCATTATAATTGGTGTTTTAAGTATTATTTCCTTCATTATTTCAATATTAATCCGTCCACCAACTGCAGAGAAGACAAAGGAACTAAAACATTTACATCGGAAAGTGGCTTAATTTTAAAAAGAGTCCTTATGCTAGGGCTCTTTTTTATTCCATTAACTTTGCTTCTTTACGAACTCATTAAAGACAGGACAATTTCATTATAAAATTGAATAGATGAGTAAAAAGGAGCGTGACACTTAAAATGAAAATAGTGCAGCAGTGGGTACAAGAAGATAGTGATTACATAAGAGAGAAAGTAATTGAATATAATCAAAAATATCTCGCAGATGAAGAAAAAACACCTTCACAAAAGGTTAGCTTCATAGTAAGAGATGAAAAAGAAGAAATCGTAGGTGGGGTAACAGCGATAACTTTTTGGCACCACGTACATGTTGACTTTCTATGGGTGTCTGAAGAATATAGACACGAAGGTTATGGAACCAAGTTAATAAAACTTATTGAAGAATTTGCAATTGAAAAAGGCTGTAGGTTAATTAATTTAGATACTTTTAGTTTTCAAGCTCCTGATTTTTATAAGAAACATGGATATAAAGTAATTGGAGTAAGTGAAGATCATCCGAAAGGACATAATCATTATTATTTAGAAAAACGGCTAAAAAGTATATAGAATTTGTTAACATTAGTATTTGGAATACAAATGCAATAAGGGCGAGGTTATTATTAATTTCAGTATTAATTGAATCAATTTTCATTCTAAAACTGCAAGAACGTACTTTGGATAATCTTCCTAAGGTACGTTCTTTTTTTATATCAGTAGCCTATTCTTATTAACTCCACCAATAGCCGTAAAGGCAAGACTTAACTAACTTATATATATTAAAAGGAGTTAATGGTAGAATGAATAGAAGACAGAAAATTCCTTTTATTAAAAAAAGAGGAGGTACATATGAAAAAAGTTAATGTTACATACGCGATTTTGTACGATAAAACTAATGAAAAGATCTTAATGGTAAAAAACAAAGGGGAAAATGGTTCTTATTATACATTACCGGGTGGCGCAGTTAAATTAGGAGAAACGTTAGAAGAAGCAGTAATTCGGGAAGTAAAAGAAGAAACAGGGTTACATATAAACGTAAACGGGATTTGTTCTATCAGTGAGGCCTTTTTCGAGGAAAGAGATCATCATGCAATTTTCTTTAATTTTCTAGGCGAAATAATTGGCGGAGAGACATATATATCAAGGCCAAAAGAAATCGAAGAGATTACTTGGATGGAATTACATATAGCAGCACCGTATTTACGCATACCAGAACATTTACTAGATTTTTTACGAAGGAAAGAAACAGTACCGTACCTTTTTAACGGAACAATCGTTCATCAATCTTCATAAAAATATTATCTCATGTAAGGCGGGGAAAACATGGAGTTTATAGTTAATCACAAACAATTCACTCAAGCACTTTCAGAAGTAAGTAAAGCAATATCAACAAAATCTTTAATTCCTATATTATCTGGCATAAAAATAACTGCAGATCAATCTGGAATTACTTTAATTGCAAGTAACTCGAATATTTTTATCGAAAAATTCATTCCTGTTTCAATTGAAGACGAAAAGATTGCAACTATTTTAAAGGCAGGAACTATTGTTGTACCTGCAAAGTATTTCATTGAAATAATAAAGAAAATGCCAAGTGATATAGCAATAAAAAGTAAGAATGAGCAAATTATTAAGATACAATCAGAAGAAATCACATTAAGTTTAAATGGATTTCCTGCAGATGAGTTTCCGAATGTACCGCTTATAGACAATCATGCAGAAATCAAGGTAGAGACAGAGCAATTGATTGAAGTATTTAAACAAACAGTCTTTGCGGTAGCAAAAAATGAATCTAGACCTGTTCTTACAGGGTTGCATATAGTTTTATCTAATAATAAGTTAATTTGTGCTGCAACTGACTCACATAGACTAGCGATACGTGAAACGCGAATTTCCTCAGATGTAAAAGCAAATTGTATTGTACCAAGCGCAACCATTAGTGAACTTCTAAAATTAATGAACAGCAATTCGGAATTCGTATATATTTACCTTTCAGAGAGTCATATTATATTTACGCTCGGAACAACTACATTATATTCAAGACTAATCGAAGGGAAATATCCTAATATTTCTAACCTTATTCCAAATGATTTTAAAACGATTATTAATGTAGATAGAAAAAAGATATTACAAGGTGTAGACCGATCAAGTTTATTAGCAAGTGAGTGGGCCAATAACAATGTTAACTTAGAAATCATAAACGAATCTACAATTAAAATTTCTTCAAACGCTTCTCAAATTGGGCAAATATCCGAAACGCAACAAATAGATGTGATTCAAGGTGAAAAACAATTAAATATATCTTTCGATGGGCGTTTTATGGTCGATGCTTTAAGAGCAATAAAAGAAGAAACGATTACTTTAAGCTTTGGCGGTTCTATGAGACCGATATTGATTGAAGGAGGAGAGCAATCTGCAGCAGTACATCTTATATCACCAGTAAGAGCTTATTAGGGATAGAGGAAGGGATTACATTATGTACAAGCAGACTTTTGTTTTATGAAATCATAAATTAATACATTATAAGAATGATGTATTAGTATAGCAAACAGTTTACTAAATCCTACATAATATAATTCAATCATAGACAAAGCAGCAATGGTAATCTGAAATACAAAGCAAAATAATAATAATCTAAATATAAAAGCCATAGATTAATCGATACGGGGTGAGTACGATGAAGAAAATAATTGTTTTACTCATTGGTATAGTTTTAATTATTTTTGCTTTTTATCAATACAACAAAAAAGACTATGCAGCTAAAAGCACTAACTTGTATGTAGAAGACTTTAAAGGGGCAAATGATTCAATAAAAATACAATCTGCTATTAATAAAGCAGCGTCTAGTAAAATAAAAACCGTATTGCTTGATGATAAAAAGTATAAAATCACGTCACCAATCATTGTTAAAAAAGGTGTGAAATTATTATTTAGTTATGGATCACAATTTGTGATTGAGGGAAACTTTAGAGTTCTAGAACTAGAGAAAAACGCATCCATTGAAGGAGCGTATATAGCTATTGACGATCCTAAATTTAACTCTGAAGTTATTTATTTAGACGGTAAAAATAAATATTATAACACTTGGAACAAAACACAAATAAAAGATATAAATATTATTAATTGGACGGAAACGAATAAAGGTACCGGAATTTCTTTATACTCTGCTGGAAAAGAAAATGAAATTTCGTTTGTTAACTTCGAAAACATTAAAATTGTAGGAATGGAAACCGGACTAAAATTAGTAGCAAAAAAACCGAACACCGGACAAGCTTGGATAAATGCCAATCGTTTTATGAACTTTTCTTTAGAAGACTGTGTAAATATGATTTATATGGACAGTCAAGTAACTACGCCAAATGAAATTAGTGGGAATCAATTTACAAATCTTCAAATACAGCCTTCAAATAAAACAAAAAGCATTGTAAAGGTAAGTGGTCAGCATAATGAATTTCATGGAATGGTGTGGGATTTAAATAAAATAAAACATGAAAACGAACTCATTGAACTGACTGATAAGAGTATGAATACAATGGTTGAAATGTCCAGTGTACCAGCAAATAGAGTTTTAGATAGTGGGAAATCCAATATAATAAAGTAATATTTTTATTTATGAATTCACTTCTAAAAGCAGATAGAAATAAAAATTTTAGACAGGAGATTCAATATGTGGAAAACAAATATTATCAAGACTACTAGAGGAAAATTTGAGTATTTTGTGAAGGGAGAAGGTCCGCCTTTATGCGTTACACATATGTATAGTGAATATAACAATAATGGAAATACTTTTGCAAACCCATTCACTGATTTTTATAGCGTATATTTAGTTAATTTAAAGGGTTGTGGGAATTCAGATTTAGCAAATAGCGATTCCGAATTTAGTATGACGGAAACGGTTAAAGATTTAGAAGCGATTCGCGAAGCTTTATATATTAATAAATGGGGATTTGCTGGTCATTCAACAGGAGGGATGTTAGCTCTTGTATATGCGACTGAAGCACAAGAAAGTTTAACGAAAATAATTGTTGGTGGCGCAGCGGCGAGTATGGGATATGCATCCCATAAAGATAGTATATACTGTAGTAAAAATGAAAATTTTAATAGAATCGTATCAATTATGAATAAATTAAATGATGATAGTATATTACAAGAAGAAAGAAAAGCATTGAGTAGAGAGTGGGCACTTATGTCTTTTTATTCTGAAGAAAAGCTTGAAGAGGCATTAAAATTGCCGAATAGCGGAAAGACAGTTGGCAATCGGTTAAATTATTTTAGACAAGTTGAATATAAAGATTATGATGTTCGTCAGAAACTTAAATTCGTAAAAATCCCAAGTTTTATATACTGTGGTAAGCATGATGCGCAATGTCCCTACATATTTTCTCGTGAAATAGCAAATTTAATTCCGAACGCAGCATTAACTAAATTTGAAGAAAGTAATCATAATCCATTCGTTGAAGAAATAGACAAGTTTAATCAGTTTGTAAACGATACATTATAATCAATAAGTAAAAAGCGAATCTTCTATATAAGACAGATTCGCTTTTTACTATAATTAGACTTTTCGCCACCAAGCATACCTAGGATAGTCTGTAGATTTCAACGTAATAGATTCGCCAATTTGAGGCGTTGTAATTTTAACTCCTAAACGGTTAGCTTCTTTCGTAACACGTTCTATCGGGTCACTCCATTCGTGTAATGCTAACGTAAAAGCACCCCAATGAATCGGAAGAAGCAATTCTCCTTTAACATCAATATGAGCTTGTACCGTTTCTTCAGGCAACATATGAATCGCAGACCACCTCGGATCATATTGCCCGCATTCCATTAATGTAAGATCGAATGGACCGTATTTATCACCAATTCCCTTAAAGTGAGGGGCATAACCGCTATCACCACTAAAGAAAATTTTAGTCTCTTGACCAAGAATAAGCCATGAACACCATAATGAACGATCTCTATCTGTCATACCACGTCCAGAGAAATGCCTTGCAGGTGCACATACTAACTTAATATTATCAAACGTAATTTCGTCCCACCAATTATGCTCACTAATTTTACTAGGCGAAACACCCCATTTAATAAGATATTGTGCAACTCCAGTTGGAACATAAAAGTGCTTTGCGCGATCTTTTAACTGCATAATACTTTTGTAATTCAAATGATCATAGTGATTATGAGAAATGATAATCGCATCAATTTCTTGAAGGTCATCACGTTCTAAAGAAAAAGCACCACTATAGCGTTTACTATTAAACAGGGGAAATGGGGAAGAGGCATCTCCAAACATCGGGTCTAATAACAGTTTTTTACCTTCTATTTTCAAAAGAGAAGCAGAATGGCCAAACCATGTAACACTCTCTAACGATTCATTATCTTTATTTGATAAAACGATAGGCAAATCCTTTATAGGACGCAGCTTTGATTTTATTTTAAAGTAATCCGTCATTAAACTTATAATATCTTTCGGTTTAAAACTCATATCAGTATGAATTTGATTTGTATATTTCTTATTCATTCGTTCTCCTTTTTACGATTAACAATATACGTATGTTGTTATTGTAGCTATTTTTAGTTTAAACTAAATTATTTTACCTTTCATCTAAAATGCCTTGTATTTCATAAATCCGTCAAATTATAAAGTACAAATCGCACAGCAGCAGCTAAGACAAATATTAAGTACATGTAAATTGTTTTTATTTAGTAAATTCCTTCTTATACGCAACAAAGAACATATGTTTCATTGTATGTTATAGAAGAAAATATGTCTCTAATAAAAGAAAGGAAGGAGAGGATGTAAGTGCACCTCAGAAATCGCTATGCTTGCTAATGTGTCTGCAAGGTATATTCGTATGGTTTTATCAGACAATAACGTACCAAGGCGCGCTATAGGGAGTTGGAAAAGAAAGTATGACATAACAGAAGATTATTTTAAAACGTGGTCAAACAATATGGCTTATATTTTAGGGTTTATAGCAGCAGATGGTGTTATACAGAAAGAAAATCAATGTGTCAGTATATCTCAAAAAGAAAATTACATTTTAGAAGATATAAAACAAGAACTAAACACCAACCAGCCACTATATCGGAATAAAAAAACAGGCGTATATATGCTAAACATTAATAGCAAAGTAATAAAAGACGATCTAATGAATATTCACGGAATCATGCCATGTAAATCATTTAACATTGAATTTCCTTTAGTACCAGAAGAATATTTGCATCATTTTGTTCGTGGATATTTTGATGGGGATGGTTACGTTAAGTATGAAACTTATACAGTAAGCTTTGTAGGAGGATCATATAACTTTATGAATTCTTTAAATCAGGTACTACAAAATCATAATTTACCAGCCGATTTACTAAATCAAAATAAACATTATCGCGTCATTTTAACCGGAAGAAAACCAATACAACTATTTTCAAAGTGGATTTATAAAGACAAAGATATTTATCTGCATAGAAAATATGAAGAATTTCAGAAAGAAAGTCTAAGTCTAGATCAATTAAAAGATCGAAAGCTAAAAAGAACTCAAGCTGCTGTTAAGCAGAGAAAACAAAATTTCCTTAAGGAATATATGAAAAATAAATGTATCGCTAAAACTTGTTCCATTTTAGAAATAAAGGAACCAACTTTTAAAAGTTGGTTAAAAAATGATAATCAATTTAAAAAAGACTATGAAAGAATTCATTCATTATAAAAATGCAAGAAACCTTAGTATATCTATGCTAAGGTTTCTAATTTGGGATTATTAGAGGACACTCATTTTCGTTTATAGAACTTAATAAACACATAGATTTTACAATGAATTTATTAGTAAGGAAGGGAATATGAAATGCTCACTAATAATAGTCCGGAGAATATATTACATACAGCTTATGAAGGAAAAAGGCTTTATAACCTTTGTGAACCTCTAATTAAACCAACACTTAAGATCATTGAAGATCATTCAAATCAAATTGAATCTATTTCAAAAAGAAACGACACGTTTAATTATTTATCTAAAGAATCGTATAGTCTGTTACTGTATAGTAGTGTGTTATTAGATTTTGGACAAATAAATTATATTGAAGAAAACTATTAAAAAAAGAAACGACCTTTAAGAAATAAGAAAAGATATTATTATGCTATTCAAGAACAAGAACTAACAGATAAAGAGGCTTTCGTGATGTATGGTAATACGTATTTAGATTTAGGAGAAGTTCAAATTGGTCTTTATGGAAATGCTCGATATTCAACATTAAATTTAATAACAGCAGGTAACGAAACATTTACTGATATTAATTATAAGAAAGAGCAATTAGTAAAAGGTTACGTAGCAACAGATAGACAAATAGATTTACATTTAAATATAGTTTACGAAAAATTAGGTTTATATCAAAATTCAAAACCTTTTATCCCTGTATTTAAATCAACAGACTTATCTATACTTAACGAAATTGCAAACACAATCAGTAAAGATTTAGTCTTATTGTTTAAAGAAAACTATAAACCTTTAAAAGAATACTTTGTGAGCAGCAGATACTCTAAAGAAATAACTTATGATGAGTTTTTTATCTGGTGGTATCACTTTTTCTATACAAAAGTAACTGAAGAATTAATAAAACAAGGTGTAATTATAACAAGCGCACAAGAAAATCAAACGTACATAATCCATTAATAACTTTAGATTAAAGTGCTAATATACTTTTACAAATGTAGCAGCTAAATGGATAAATAATTATTAGTAAATAGAGGATAATCTGAAATTAAAATCTAACATATGAAGAAAATGAAATATTTAAAGGGGAGAAGAGCTGTGCAAAAGAAATTTATCAATCCAGAAACGATGCCACCAACTTTTGGATACTCGCATGTAGTCGAAGTTAGTAACGCTAAACGAACAATTTACATATCTGGATAAGTAGCGATTAACACTGACGGTCAAATAGTTGGAATTGACGATTTAGCTACACAAACGCGACAAGTATTCGAGAATATTAAAAGTGCATTAGAAACCTCGGAATTAAAATTTAATGATGTAGTCAAATTAACATTTTTCTTAACTGACATTTCTCAGATGGCCATTGTTAGAGATATTCGAGATCAATACATCGATACTAAAAATCCACCAGCAAGTTCAGCTGTAGAAGTTAGAAAGTTAATTAACGATAACTTTTTAATTGAAATCGAAGCAATTGCTGTAGCAAACTAATTTTAAAAACTTATTATGAATCATATCCATGCAATTCGTTTAATGCGTTCATTTAAAACGAATTGCATTTTTTATTGTCTTAAATATAATTTATATCTGGAGACATTATCATCAACAACTCATAAAACAACAACAAATAAGCACACAATCGATTACACAGAATGAATCCGATGAAAAGGGAAGCGTAACAATCTACACTAACATATAATAAGTTTATTACTTTCATCCAGTTAACATAATATATATTATAGGCAGTTATAGAAACAAAGCAATATCAGGTATCAAAACCCAAGTAAACTATACTTAATGAGACGAAACAGAGATTTTTAGTGAGATTCACATGAAATCTTATCTAAACAAATTTCTTCAGTTTTTATCGTTTTTATTTGTTATAAATTCATCACAGCAAATCTTAATCAATAATCACTTAAGATTTAACGAATTAAAAACATTTTTGATTGGTAAGAAATTTTTATACAGAAAAATTATTTCTATACAAAATATAAATTAGTAATTTTATTTTATGTTTTACTTAATGAATTTATTGCTATTTGCACATGTTTTACAACTTTACATTATTTGTTGTTATTTCTGTTATTTAGGCTTGACTTTCATTACACTCATTGTTTTTTATTCTAGTTAACATAACGCTTATTTTTAACATAAAAAAATCCTCCTCACCTTCAGGAAGATTTTTTGTTTGCTATTATTTTATTTATATCTTCTAGTAACAATCCCAATTGTAAATGACATTGGAAAAATCTAGATTTAACAGCTCTTCCTTACGTATAAAGAAATTAGCAACCCCAGAATCGCCCCACATAATATTTAATGAATCGTCTGTATCGATTTGCAGCAATAATATGTCATGTTGCTGGTATTTTTCTTCCCATTCTCTCGGATCTGTCTGTGTGAAAAATGGATATCCACCAATTTTATGTCCTTGATCTTTACATAAATCATCATACAGTTCGCCTAATTCTGTATTATTTTCTTCATCAACAATTTCTTCCCAATCAATATCCTCACTAAACATCTTTTCAAATCGATAATCCCTTGACGTTACGGGTTGATAACCTAATTCAAACATTAATTTCGCTGCTTCAGGTATGATAAAGTCCTCTAATTCTAAGGTGTTTAAATAACTAAAATCAGTAATAACCTTATTTAAATCTTCTATAATTGTAGAATGATAAATAATTCGAAAGTCTTTTTGGATTGTTGGATGATCAAAATCTGCTCCGTAAAGCTCATCACCAGCACTTACGAAAAACTGTAACATTCCCTTTTGAGGCATATATTCAACATGCGGAATTTCTTCAAAGTTTAACTGCGCAAGTAACATCATAGGTTGTCCGTTTGAGTCTTTAGGATGCTCTTGATCTATAGGTAAATACGGATATCCACCAAACTTACTTTCAAAAAGCGTTGTCTCTGCTTGCGTTCCAGACACTTTAACATACGGTTTCACACTTTCTTCTAAAATACTACGATACTGTTCTAGATCTTTCGGAATTTGAAGTTGATACGTATTCTTCACTACATTTGCCTCCCTTTAGTAATGAATTGAAAATGCCTAACTTAATTATATAGCAAGCGATAGCTTAATTGAAAATCGTTAAAAATCCATTTTCACCCTCATTTTTTGCGCGCTTGGCGGACAAAGTAAATTATGCTCTAAAACCTTTTTATTGATAGTTCGAATTAATTCCGCTGCTTCTGTAGTATTTGTATTTTCTTTTAGCTTTTCTTTTAAATCGTCAATTTCTTTTGAAAGCTCAATCCACCTAGGCAAAACATGATTATTTGCTAAAGTTCTATAAAGTTGCTTTTCAGGATTGTAAGAAAGATCTTTATCAAGATTAAGAGGTTTCCCTTTACCAGGTAAATTATCAAAAGCTCCTTTCTGTTCTGCTTGTTTAACGATAGAACTAATATGATCCTCATACGTATAGGACCAAACTTTCTCATCTTTCACTAAAATCTCTTGCTTTTTTAGTTTTTTATCTAGTTCTTCTTGATTCATAGATTCTCTCTCCTTTTTATTTTCTAATGTCGTTTTTGTAAATTCTAATGCCCTTAATCCATCGAATAGCTTTTCTCGCCACCATACGCTATCATGTCCGCCTTGAAACTCTTCGTAAGTGGTTTGGTATTTCTTTTCTTCTAAAGCTTTATATAGCCGTCTATTAGCCGTTAAAAGAAGTTCGTTTTCGAGTTCACCTACTGCTATGTAAGAATGTAGATGAGTCGCATTAGAATTTATTGATGAAATTTGATTTTCAATCCAAGGAATTGTATTTTCATAATTATCCTTTTTCCAATGTACGGATCCAGGCATTGACAACACATTTCCGAAAATATGTGGATTTTGAAGTGCTGCATAAAAAGCTGCTAAGCCACCAAGACTGAAACCAGCAATTGTTGTATGATTCTTTTCTTGATAAACGTGATACTTAGCTTGAATCCACGGAAGTAATTCCTTCGTTAAAAATGCATTCATTTTATCGTTATAAGTTAGCTCTTCTAATCGATCGACAGGATCTATAGCAACAGCTATACACGATGGGATTTCTTTTTCGTAAATTAAATAATTAAGTGTTTTTGTGATTGAAAGGTCATGAATGAATTCCCATCAAATACAATGAGAAGTTCTTGAAGATGTGAAGTGTGAGAATAATCATGAGGCGTATAAATATGAATTTTGCGTGTGTTATTTAAAATCGAACTATAAAAAGAATATGTTTCAATCTTTCCGGATGGATAATCATTTGAAGGAAAACGACTGCTATACTGCACTTCCATATCTATTTTTAACACAGACGCTTTATTGGCACCTTCTCCAAATACATTTTCATTAAATTGGTCTAGTTGGTACTGTTCACTACGCTTTATCCAATCATTTTCAAAAAAATCATTTACTGTAAAATAATAAGTTGAAATAAAACTCTTATTCGTCCTAAACGTAACATACCAAATATCTGTCTGTAACAATCGTTGTAATTGATTTACAGACAGATCCCAACCAGGAAAACTACCGAATACATAGACATTTTCAGTATTTTGATCACCTAACCATATATACGTTATACGCTTATACCGATTATCTATTAGTCGTAAGTTATGTGTTTAGAGAAGTTATTGATTAGAAAAATGATCAATTGCTTGAATAGAAAGTTCCAATGATTTTATTCTTCTTTCTAAAAGAGTTCTTTGAGGACTCCCGAGCTTTGACTTAACATAAATTTTTTCAATTGATGGAAGCAAACCAATTAGAACATTTCGAGCGTCTGCTAAATCCTCTTGCGTGTAATGATGGGTTTCTTGATTCCAAATACTTTCTAACATAGCTAAGCCGATACTAGCTGCTTTGAGTCTTTTTTTCACTAAAGTAGTGTTTGATCCTTTTTGAGTCATCTGTGATAAGGCATTTTCAAGTTTACTAATTGTTGACTGTAAAGATTTTATTGATTCTACTTTATCTATATTTGATACGTTTTTCATGTTAATGTTATCCCTTCTACGTTGCTAACTTGTTTTGTTTAATGTTTAATGAAATCCTTAAAAGCTTGATTTCACTCGAAATATTTTAACATAAATAACTAACTGTATTCGAGTTGGACAATAACTTAAAGTAAAACAGCTATTCCTCTCTCCTCCCCTGTATCATTCTATTATATGTACTTCTTTCTTCTCATTAGAATTCCTATATAAACTAGTTGTTAATATTGAATGTTTTATGAACAAAAAAACGTACAAGTAATGTAACCTGTACGTTTTCGCTTTTATTCAGTAAGGTAATAAAGTAATAGCTTCCTGGTCTTCTCATAACTTATGAAATCTCTATACAAAATGGGATAATTCACAATTTCTGTTTCTAGAAAACGATATTGCGGAAACCACTCGAAAAACGATTTTCTTAACCACTTTATTTGTTGAAACGTAATGTTCTGTTCGTTTCCATTTAGTACAGAATTTAAAGTAGCTGCTGTATGCATCCAATAATGATTAAAATCAGCGTTTATACAGTCATCTTCGGTAAATTTACTTTTTAAGTCTCGCTGCAATTTTGCTGTAGCACGATAAGGAAACGGTTTATGAAGTGGAATATGCATTTTCTGCAATTCATTAAAAATAACCCTTTTTCCTAACTTCAACTTTCCACCCCTTTATTTCTCTATCCAATTTAATAAGTTTTCATAATGATATTGAGCATCTATATACCCAAGATTATATAGATTAACGAGCTTTTCCTTATTTCTTTCTATTCCGCTTATAGGAAGCTGTACACTTGGTTGAATTACATAAAAATTATCTTTTTGTTCTTCCCGATTCATATAAGATATCGTCTCATTATAAAAACGATAATGGTCTACTAAATTCTCTGCGATTTTCGGATATTTTCTATATAAAATTTTAGCCAGGCCTGAAAATTTATTTCGCTGCTTCTCATATCCTTCTGGCTTTGTCATAATGACAACGTTCTTTTCATAACCATCCTTTTGGGCTTTCAAAACTGGTATAGGGTCTATAATCCCTCCATCTAATAATTTTCGATTATTATATTCTACAGCAGGTGCTATAAACGGTACAGAGCTTGAGGCGCGAATGATTTTTAAAATATCATTTCCGTGTTCTGCTTTATTATAATAAATGGCTTGTCCTGATTCGCAATCAGTCGTCCCTATGACAAACTGTTCATTACATTTTAAGAAAGTTTGAAAATCAAATGGTACAATTTTATTAGGTACTTCATCAAATAAAAAATCCATTCCGAATAATTCGCGTTTTCGAATCAAATTTCGATAAGATATATAACGGTGATCTGCTACTAGCTCTGTATTTACTTTCTTATTTCTCCCTTTTTGACGTGATAAATAAGTTGCTCCCATACAGGCTCCAGCTGATACGCCGACTACATACGGAAAGAATAAGTTCTTTTCCATGAAATATTCGAGTACACCTGCAGTATATAAACCTTTCATTCCTCCGCCTTCTAATACTAAACCTATATTCTTCATGCTATATCCCTCTGCTTCTTTTTTCTTAATTTCATATTAGCATAAGATTTTAAGATGAGGTTATATAAACTAATTACAACAATAACCAGAAAATACTAAAGTAATGTCATAATATCTTTGTGAGTAACATGTTACAATATAAGTAATTCATTCCACATATATTAAAGGAGGAATTTAATATGGGTTTATTTAGCGGTATTTTAGGAAATGCATCAAATACGAGTTCTGAAAGTGTAGAACGTGATTTAGAGAAGATTATGCTAGACGATGAAAAAGTAGAGCATGCTTATAAATTAATTCGTGATCTAATCGTATTTACAAATCGTCGTCTTATTTTAGTAGATAAACAAGGAGTAACTGGCAAAAAAACAGAATACCATTCTATTCCTTATAAAAGTATTACACAATATAGCATCGAAACGGCTGGGCATTTTGATTTAGATGCAGAACTTAAAATTTGGGTGTCTAGTATGGAGGATCCAATTACGAAAGAATTTAAAGGTGACGATAGTATTTTAAGCATTCAAAAAGCGTTAGTAACATTTACGACAAATTAGTAGTTTTTGTATTTTTATTCACTTTTAAAATTACTAACCCGAGTATTTTGGAATAACATACATTGTTTTTGTATATTTAATCTAAAGTAACATAAAAAGGTAAAGCGTATTTTAAATGCTTTACCTTTCGTTTTTGTAATAAATAAGTGTAGTTTCATCATTTAATTTCTTTATAACTTCTGTTCTTTTATACCCCATCTTTTCATACAAAAAACAATTTTTCTCTTCTTCTAAAATAGTAGCAAGTTCCCAGCTCGTTGCTTCAAGAAACATTTCCTCAATTAATGTAATCACCTTTTGAGCAATTCCTTTTCCTTGATAACCCGGATGAATAAACATTGGACTGATCCAAAATTTAGAGGGTGTTTCTTTTTGTGAAATGCATATCGCTCCAACAAGATTCATAGCCACTATTATTTTATAGAAGCCACCGTCTACATGATTTATTCTACAAATAGTTTTTTCGATAGTTTCATTTGCTGGATTTGTTTCATAGTCTTTATATTTATGTAATAAAGGGCTAAATGAGTCTATTTGCATTTGAAATATAACTTCTGCATCAGTTTCTGTCGCCTTCTCTAATATGATATCCATGTTACCAATTTAGACGCTTTCTTAAAGATGTAATATGAGCTGTATGATGACGACCATGCCATGCGTATAGTCCTATTGCAACAGCAAGTTTTGTTTCACCAGTTTCAGGATGGTTAAATGTCTTTTCTAAATCTTCAATTTCTAGAGAATATAAAAGGTTAACCCATCTTTTATGTAATGAATCTAGCATTACTAGTGAAACATCTACTGGTAATTTTGAATCAGGTAACTCTGCCCACTTCTCTTCTTTATACGGCTTAATAGTTGGATTCTTTTCTGTCAGTGCTAATTTAAAGCGTATGTAGCTATTCATATGGCTATCAACGACGTGATGAACAACTTGACGGACCGTCCAACCTCCAACGCGATACGGTGTATCTAACTGCTTCTGATCTAAATCTTTAATTGCCTTTGTTAGTTCATTAGGTAAATCTTCAATTTCTTGAATCCATGTATCAATCATTTCTTCAGTTATAGGACGTTTGTATGTAAATTGGCCAATTGGATAACGTAAATCATTCATGAATAAGTCCTCCTTATTATAAGCGCGAAGTATTTCTCCAAATATAATGTACAAACTTCACATGTTCTCCATTTAATTCTACAGATGTTGTATCTGATTCGTTTTGATAAGAAGAAAATCCACTTTTTTCTAGTACAATTTGTGATGCGAGATTATTAGTAGTTGTTTTAGCATGAACTTCAGTAATTTCATTATTTTTCGCTACATCTAAAATTAATTTTACGGCTGCTGTTGCAACTCCTTTTTTAGTAAATTTTTCTCCGACCCGATACCCTAGCGAACTAATTCGAGTTTCCGTATCTATATCTACTAAATTGATTCGCCCTACAATTTCTTTTTCTTCATTACGAATTAAATAAAAATAAGAATCTCCATCCGCTTGTTCTATTAATAAATCGTCTAGTAGTTTTTGGAAATATTCAAATTCAAAATATTTTGAGCCACGATTTGGTACCATTGTTTCAAAGAAAGATTTATTCGTAAGTTCAAACGTAAATAAATCCTTAGCATCTTGTTTCTTTAGTTGCTCTATGTATATTTCCATCCCGTATTCTCCCTCTTGATTTACTAACTGTTATACATTCTTTTTTAATCAATCATATTCCTGCTATTTTTTTCGATTAAGCAATACAGATAGTAGCACTTTCGGATGAAAAAGATGAAATGGACTACGAATTAAATTCATCACTCGTACTAAACGAATATAAACATCAGAATCATTCGCGGATAGTCGATATATTTGTTTCGTATACCATAGCTGAAATTTTTGTTTTGTAGTTAATTCTCTCTTTAGCTGCGGGTGACGTGATATTTCCGTCGTTGTCATATCCCAAGGGGTTTCTATTATAGTAGCTGCCTTTTTATAAAATTGTTGTGTAAATGTTTTATCAAGTTGTTTTCTACCTTGCAGAAGTAATTGCAACTGGTGAGCCTCCATAGCAGCAACTGATACGCCTTGGCCGAAAACGGGATCAAAACGACATTGCGCATCTCCAACTACTAACAATCCTTCTGGTAAATTATTCACTAAATCAAATCGCCGACGTACTTGATAAGGGATTTTGTATGTCTTTATATCAGTAATCCCCTCAGCTTTGTTTAGAAACTCTGTAACATTAGAAATTGATAGGTTTTCAGCAAAATCATAAAACTCATCATCTGTTTGTGGTGCTTTCTCATTTGCGTATCCACTGAAAGTAACAAAATAACGATTATCTTCTATCGTTTGAATAAGAACGCCATAAGGGTTATCAGGGAAACTCGGAGACATTAGCATATTACAACAGTCTAACTCCTCACTTTCTTTAAGTTTAAACATTTTCGTTGTGTAAAATAAATCAATACGAACTTTTTCTTCTTGTACTTCAATTTCGTATTCTCGTAGCCACTCTATACTTTTTGAACCAAATCCACTTGCATCAACTACAATATCTGCATGAACTTCTTCTTGTGTGTCTGTCTCTAAATATTTAACTTTTACTCCACACACTTTGTTAAGCTTTCCATCTACCAATAACCCTTTAACCAATGTTTCATATTTAATAGTAATATTTGAAATTTGGTGTATTCGTTTTTGAATATACCATTCTAGCAAAGGACGACTTTGTTGAATCATATGTACTTCCCCTATGAACGGTTGTTTCCATAGACCGAATTGATGCCATTTCAAATCACGTGTAAAGTTGTTTATAATACTGCCCGCTTCTATTAATTCATGCGTAATAGTAGGAAACAATTCTTCAATTGCTTTTTCTCCACCTTTTAATAACACGTGAGGATGATTACTTTGTGGAACTCTTTTTCTTGAAGCTTTTCCATCCCATTTTTCACCGACTTCTAAAATGATTACTTCTTTAAAAGAAGTTGATAATGCTTTTGCTGCAAACTTTCCTGCCATACTTCCACCAATAACGATAGCCTTATTAAACATGTTTTCCCCCTTAATAAAAAGAGATCCTGCCTTGTATGAATGAAACAGGATCTTAAACTAATTAACTTCTTTTTCATTATACTTAAAATACATCAGTAAATTGCAACGTTAAAATTAAAATACCTAATCCCCATACGTAATACGCGAATACTTTTAAGGAGTGACGTTTTAAATATTGAATCATCCATGAAACGGCTATGTATCCAAAAAACGATGCTGATAACGTTCCGACAATTAAAGATGTACTAGAAATAGATTCTGCTTTCCCTTGAAAAACGTCTACAAATTGCAAAATGATAGCTCCGGCGATTGCTGGTGTCGAAAGTAAAAAAGAAAAGTAAGCAGCTGTTTCACGGTCTAATTTTCTCCATAATGCAGCGACAATTGTCATTCCAGAACGGGAAATGGCTGGAAAAATAGCGGCCGCTTGAAATGAACCGATAATTAATGCGTCTTTATATGTTATGTCATCCATTTTTTTACGACCATTCTTTTGTTTATCTGCCATGTAGAGAAAGAATCCGGTCATTAAAAACTCCCAACCGATTGTGATTCCTGTTTTTGAAATATCTTCAAAGAAGTCTTTAAACAATAAACCAATTACAACTGCGGGTATTGTCCCAACGATAAGTAATAACATGAGCTTTGAAAATGGGTTTTTAATTAAATATATAACTTCTTTTTTGTAATAAATAAACACTGCAAGTAAAGTCCCAATATGCAACATCGTATCTAAAAATAAGCCTGCTTCATCTAATTGAAATAAATGTCTTCCTAAATAAAGATGTCCGGTACTACTGATTGGTAAAAATTCTGTTAAACCTTGAATTATACCTAATATGAAAGCTTCTAACCAATTCATGATGGTCTCCTTTCTCTTTTGCTTGTACCAATATATGAGGGTTAAATTTTCGATATGAAAAAAACTATATTTCTCTATGAATTTACTTTTAATTTATGGATATATATGTAAAGAGAATTAAGGAGGGTTATTATGTGGAAGCACACAAAATTCGGTAATGTATTACTTTGGATGGGCCCTATCCTTGTATTTTTAGGACTATGTATGACAAATGTTATTTCAGATATTCCTTTCTTTGAGGGAAAACATAAAACGCTTGGTATTGTACTTATATTTATAGGGATATCCTGTTTTATTGTGGCTAATCATTTAAAAAAAGGAGAAAGATATGAAGAATAAATCTAAATAAAAAACAATCCTGGCATATTAGCTAGGATTGTTTTTTATTAATGTTGATTATTTGTAGAATACTTTATCAACGTTATATTTCGCTTTGTATTCATTAATGATATATGTTTCGTAAATTTCTCTTTCTGTTGGATCTTCTACGATACATGCATCAATGCGGTATACTTCATCACGGTGATTTTTAATTGGTGAAACATTATCTTCAAAATGCTTCTTAATACGTTGTCTAATTTTACGAGCTTTACCTACGAAAAGTAGTTCGTCATTAATATTGTAAAACATAAAAATGCCGCCTTTATCTCTAGGGAACAAGTGGAAATCGATAAATCCATTAATTGGAGTAATGATTGGCTCGTCTCCTTTAATAACTTGTTTACGTTCAGTAATTGTAACATCAACTTCAGGGATACTAATTTTAATCAAGTTCATTCACGTCCTCTTTTATTATAAAGATAAATAATAGCATACATAAGTAAGAAAAGCTATGTTCAGGGGCATATTTCATTTTATAATTCAAATATTATAGGTGTATCATGTAAACTTTTCTTCCAAATCATATGATCACTGGATTCTCCCCAGTAATCTTTCAATACATAGCTAGGTTTTCCGAACTTTTTCATCCATATACTTTGCGCATTTTTATATCCACTATCTAAACAATATTCTGTTATCCCTCTGCTAAGTAATGTAAGAAACATTGTATGTAGTAATAAACTCCCTATTCCCTTTCTTTGATACTCGGGAAGTATGAATACAGTTCCTATTTCATACAAATTTTTAAGTACACCACCTGTACAACTAGTAATCAATGTACTTGCTGGACCGGTTTCGATTGTTCCAATGATTTTATCATTACTTGTATCAATCGCTAATAAAAAGTAACGACTTTCTCCGTTACTTTCAAAATCACTTTTCAAATACTGCTTTTTTGAGTTAATTTCATTTTCTATGTCATCCAATAATTGTGACAATCCTTCATTTTTGTATGTATTCGTAATAACGATACGGAAAAATAAATATAGTTCATCTACATCATTCAAATTCGGTCTTCTAACTGCAACGTTAGTCATGAATGCATTCTCCAATCTTCATTATGCCATTGTCAATACAACACTTTACATAATCTATTCATCATTATTCTGCAAAAACCTGCATAAATCCAGCAGTATAGAAAGCTCAGTATAAATATTGATAAAATAATTTTTATGTCCATAGTTGTATGAACAGTAGGACCAAGTACCGGAAAACGGAAAACATCGAGAACGATCATAATCCCTATAAGTAGACAAGTCGCTGAAAAGGAAACAATCCAAATTCTCCTCTTGAATTTTAAAAAGGCTAGTCCTAAGGCTAGACCTAATAAGCCTGTAGTAAAAGGAAAGACAATTAGTTCACTTGGCTCAATAATAAATAATAGAAAAATAGTAAGAATATAAGAAAGTATTCCCTCACGAATAGAATAGAAAATAGCAAAAAAAATTGGCAATGTCGAAAATGGACTAATGAGTAAACCTATACCAGGAACTAAGTTTCCTGCTGCTTGAAACATGGTGGCCAATGCACTCATTAAAGCTGTAAGTACTAACTTATTCGCAAGGGACAATTTTCTTTTATGAACAAAGTTCGTATCATGTTCTATCATCAGTTGATACCAATAACGTACAAACCGATTCATCAAAATTCCCCCTAAAGATACCTCATTCATTACTTTCTATATTATTCGTACACATATGGTTTATGAGTTACTTTCTACAAGTTAATAGATGCTAATACATTGAAGATTTTTAGGGGGATAAGTTAAGTCTTGCGTTTTGGAAACAGAATAAATTCCTTATGTTTTTAGACTGCGTATTTGTATCGTATCAAGGAATAATTTCAAAAATGGTACCTTTGTTAAAATCAGTTACTTTCATAGAACTGTAAACTCCTAAATATAATCTAGTTTGATCCGAACTTGTTCCTAAACTCATATAATAAGCTGCTTGCGTACCAAAATCATAATTGGTTTCAATAACACGAAAGTCAGCATGTTTACCGTCTGTACCTGCTCTAGTATAAGCTAAAACACCCTTAACCGGCGGTCGAGAATCTTCTTTCTTAGCAAGGTCGGTAAAAACAACGCTACCCGTTAAATTTGAAATCGCATTTCCCATATATGGCTGAACTCCTGTAAGTGAAGTTCCTCCAAACTTATCGGTTCTAGAATCTTTATGAAAATAACTAAGTAGAGGCAGAATACGCTTCACTGAAGTTTGTATTGTTTCATCATAATAAACTATTGTTCTCTCATCCAAAGTCTGATTTTCGGAACAATGTCGTATAAAAGAAGTAGGTAAATCCCCTTCCCATCCTCGCCACCCAAAATTGATAAAACCATCTTGATTGGGAGTTAACCTCATAAAATGCATTTGAACAAGTTCTGTAACTGGTATAGGTTTATATTGAACAAATGAAAAAATAGACTCTACAATATCCTGTCCGACATTTCCGGTGTATTTGATATATTGATTATAAAACCTTTGAAATGAAATGCCGGTTATATTACGTACTCCTTTTGCAATTACTGTAAGTGTTTCTTGTATAGATAAAGGGAGGTCATTAAAGCGTGTAACTACAGGAGGGTTATTTATAAATGTATTTTTATTTACATCGATTTCAATTATTTTTCCTGCTATTTCTAAATCATCTTGGCTTAAATTAAATGGATCATAACCTGATCCGCCATCTCCATTTGTAAAAACAAGTTTTCCAGTCTCAGGTGAAAAATTTAAACTATTGACTCCGTTATGATTAAAAAATGGTCTTCTTACATTCAGTAATGTTCGTCGCTTTTGAGCTTGGCCGTTAGATTGTAAAGTCCATTCTTCCACTGTATCAATGTGATCATATTGCGTATTTCTATTAACCCACTTTAAATTTAACGTTTTAGGGTCACAAGGATTCGGTTTAAATTGTTCAGAAAGTGCACCTGGACCTTGAGTTCCGGCTACTGAATAATGAAGATAAAATAAACCGTTTTGATAAAATTGTGGATGAAATGCAAGTCCTAGTAATCCTCGTTCATCATAACCGCTACTAGAAACACCTTCTTCAGATGTACCTAATTTAATAATTAGGTGACGAATATCTAAAAATTTCTTTATAACTCCTTCCCCTATGTAAAAAATCTCTCCTAATTGAGTTGCGATAAATAGTCTTTCGGTCGATTCACCTGGAAGTATCGTTGTTTTCAATACGGTTGGTAAATTTACGTTATGAACAATGGGTCGTAAATTAACTTTAACTTTTGTCAATTAACTGTACACCCCTTTTTCTTCTTTTTTATAGAAGAATATGATTAGAGTAGTTCTGTTAGTATTAAATAAGTCGCATTCCTTTTTATTACAATTTTGTATATAATATAAGTATCAATATACTGGGGGACTAATTATGACACTCTTATTACAAATCATCGTACCACTTATATGTGCAATATACTTATTTACCCTCTATCATAACGGGACGTATGGATCAGCTTCATTTATTTTAGCAGTCATGATAGGAATTTTCGGTTTAGAGAATATTTTTCAATATGCTAGTCTAACAGATCATACTATTTATCCATATTGGGGAAGTTTGAAGGCTGTTGTTATCGTTTTATCAGTCGTATTTCTATTTAAAAAAGTTGGTTTAACAGGGAAATATTGATTTTTAATGAGGTACATGTTTTCTTGTTAAATTGCTTTTATTTTATAAAAGAAGAAATATTTATGTAAAAACAAGAAGGGATGTGATACATATGTCTATAAATATTATTTCAATAGTCTCTATCATAATATGGATTGTGTTAATTACAGAACTTATAAAACCTTCAAAAGAACAGAATGGACGAAAAATAGTAACTTTAGTAACTGCTGGTTCCGCATCAACACTAATTTTGACGGTTTCATTTATTCAAAATATCCCGTTTTGGAATTGATAGTGATATAACAACCAAAAATATGTATAAATAAAAAGATTAGGATTCACTCCTAATCTTTTTATTTTGGGGTAGCACCACACATCCATCAACTTAAGAATAAACGCCACCAAAACAAAAAAAGCCCCAAAGTTTTCTTGAAAATAAGTTGGGGCTTTTGAACCAGAAAAGTACATTTTCAATTATGAAAACTACGATAAATTTTTCCTTTTTTCCTACTTGCTAAATTCAGCAAGTAAAATATTTTTAAAAGGATTAGGACTGCCAGTTCTACCCAAACTATTCCAATTGACGACCAACGTATGATTGCCTCCAAGTGTACCTCCAACTAGAGTTGTAAACCCTAGAATGCCACCTGAGTGTCCCCATATCGAGACACCGCTTGGCAGCTTAGTTTCATAGATTCCAAGACCATATCCATCGATTCCTTCTTTTCCTGTAGGAACTGTAGTAAGCATTTGTTTTAGTTGCTGTTCCTTCAGTAACTTGCCACCGAGCAAGTAAGAGAAGAATTTGTTTAAGTCGTCAGCAGTAGAAATCATATCTCCAGCAGAGCTACCTGCACTTGGGTTATAATAAGTAACGTCTTTTAGCTCACTTGCTCCGTCTGGTTGGACATATCCACGGGCATGGTTAGTGCCTGGAATAACACTTGAGTTGCCTGGTAGGAATGTATTCGACAATTCAAGTGGTTCAATAATTCGATTTTCAACCTCTTCCGCATAGCTGTTTCCAGTTACTTTTTCAATAAGAATGCCCAGTAATACGTATCCTGTGTTTGAATAAGACCAGCCCTTTCCTGGAGCAAAGTCTGGAGGCAGAGAAACCCCCATCTTCACTAACTCTTCAGCCGTATACGATTTTTTTGTATCCGTAAAATCAGCGTCTTTTGACCTTGAGTATTCAGCGATACCACTTGTATGGTTCAATATGTGCCGGATAGTAATCTTGTTACCATCATATCCATTTCCTTGAATGACACCAGGCAACCAGTCTTCGATGTAGTCGTTTAGCTTCAGGCGATTCTCTCCAGCTAATTGAAGTACAACTGTTGCGGTGAACGTCTTCGTCACACTCCCAATGCGAAAGCGAAAATCTGTTTTCATTGGTTTCTTGGTTCTCAGATCCGCTATTCCAGCGGCATACCCCCACGTTTTTCCACCCTCAGAAGTTTTAGCAAGTATCCCCGGGTATCCAAGTTGCAATGTATCCCGCATTGCTTGCTTGACGGAAGTATGATCTCGTTGAGTATTTGTTTGTAACGAACTAGATACATTTTGAGTGGGCTCTGCTTTTACAATTGAGGTTGGTGTTGTATATAACAGGGAACTTCCAACTATTAAAAGGGCCAAACTTGCACATGTAATTTGACTACGTATTTTCATAAGGCATTCCTCTCCTCTATTCATATTGTATAAGTGTTTGCTTGCTGTTCCTTACTTCCTAACAAGACTTAGGGAAAGGCCCTCACGCATATAGATTAAAGCCCCAGTACAAAGGTATCTATCAATACCAACAATTTGAGCCATTTAAATCTCCATCCCTTCTATAACAAAATTATTCAAAGGTATGAAAGCATATTATGTACCCTTAGTTATTGTTAGGATTAACACAACATGAGACATAACCATAACCCATATTTTACTTTATTTATCCATAATATGTATTGAGAAAGAATGTAAATTCGAATCCTTTCCGTAACCCAACTATTGATTGTTTTTTCACCTATTATAATTAGTTATTTTGAATTCCATAATAAAAAAACTGTAAAAAAATAACGATTCTCTTAACGTACAGGAAGCGGTTGAAAAATATGTCTATACGCACAATTTTTTTGTTTTGATATGGTGAACCCATCGCCATTAAGCTAAGGTTTTGAAGTACCCACTAAATGAAATTTTTCTTTCTCTACAGTTAGTTACTTTGAGAAGTCATCTCATTTTTTTGTTTTTGGGGTGTTTCTTTTTCTTAACTTGATGGATGTGGGGTCTCGCCACATCCATCAAGTTATCTAAATAAAATACCCTCTAAAAATTAAGAATATTCAAAAATGAAAATAGACATTTATTCACTTCGTTTGTTATAATTCAAACAAAATAAAAAAACGTTTACATTTTACGATATCAAATTTACTGGAGGGGATAAAGATGAAAAAAGCACTTTACATCAATATAGGTGGAGAAGGACACTTAAATCCAACATTAGGATTAGTACATGATTTAGTACAACGTGGAGACAACATTGTCTATTATTCATCAAATGATTTTGAAGAAAAAATCAAAAAAGCAGGTGCACAATTCCGTCCCATCAATCAAGAGGCACAAAGAGAGCTTTCGGAAACTATGAATCTTATGACTTCCCATCCTCAAGAGTACTTATTACACTTCCTTCATGCTATGGAAAGAATTACTGATTCCATTTTTGAAGAAATCTCCAAAGAAACATACGATTACATCCTCTATGATGCACAGTCTTTACCTGGAAAATGGGTTGCTCACCATAGAGGTTTAGCATCTATTGCAACTTGGACCACGTTTGCTTTTTCACAAGAACTAAAAGAAAATATGAACCTGACAGGAACAAGAAACATAGGACAAAAACAGGAACGTTTAGCCATGCTACAAGCATTTTTGCAATTAGAAGAAATAGCAAAAAGGAAACAATATTTAGAAGGAAAATATGAAGTATCCCTATCTGATAATTTTTTACTTTGTCCGGGTTCAGGCGATTTGAATATTGTCTTTACTTCTCGCTATTTCCAAAGAAACAGCAAGGATTTTAAGGATGGCTATATTTTTATCGGTCCTTCCATTGCTGAAAATGAAACTCTAAATGATTTTTCGGTTGATGAATTAAAAGGAGAACGTGTGATTTATATTTCTATGGGAACCATAATTAATAATCAGCCTGAATTCTATCAAAAATGTTTCGTCGGTTTAAAAGATCTCAATACGAAAGTAGTACTTAGTATAGGCAAACAATTAACAGTGGAGCAGCTAGGAGATATACCTGATAATTTTATTGTTGGTAACTATCTTCCACAATTAGATATACTGCGTCAAGCGGATGTATTTATTAGTCATTGTGGAATGAATAGCACAAGTGAATCACTTTATTTTGAAGTACCTCTAGTTATGCTCCCATTTATAAATGATCAGCATACGATTGCTGAGCGAGTATACGAACTTGGCGCAGGATTTATGTTAAATATCCAGCAATTATCGGCCGAGGATTTAAAACATGCCGTTAATGAAGTGTTTCAGCATTCGATTTACAAAGAGAATGCCAAAAAAATTAGTCAATCATTCCGTGAGGCAGGTGGTTATATCAAAGCTGTTGATGAGATTATTACATTTACTCGTTAATTCTGCTATGTATGCCACTCAAGGCCTATTAACTTAAAAATTTTATAACACCCTACAACAAGAATATAGAAGAAATGCTGGCAGTATCCCATACTCATCAAGATAAGAAATTAAATACCCCATTACTATCAATTCTTAAGTTGATAGTAATGGGGTAGCACCACATACCCAGCAAGCTAAGGTCTTGAAGTAGCCCCTAAACAAAATTTTAAATTTTTCTAAAGTTATTTATATGAATTCAAATCGTTTTCAGGAACATATGTGGTCCTTTTATAATTTGAATTTCTTTTTAAGCTTCTTATATTTTCTGTACGAACGTCTAACAATGTTTAACATAAAATACGGTATTTTAACGGGGAAAGGTAATTTATAAATGAAAGGAAAATAAAAGGTGAAATATGCCTTTTCTAGGTCTCTCCACTTACTATCTTCTTTTGTTTTTAAGAAATCAGATACATCGACTACATATCCCCTTCCTTTTTCCATCATCACATTTTTCCCGTGAACATCACAAGGAGTTAACCCTTGTTCCCTCGCATACTCTAAAGCCTCATTAATATCAAGTATTACTTGCTTAGGAATTTTAATACCCTTATGAATAGCATCGTATAAGGTAATTTCTTTTAAACGTTTCAATACTATGAAATTTTCTCCTTTATATATAAGTTTTGAATAAGAAGGATGATCTCCAATTCTTCGGTATACTTCTGACTCTTTTTCAATTCCTTCTCCTTCTCGCACGTAAACTTTCACTACCCAATCTTTGTATTCTCTGTGCATGAATACTGCGGCATAATTACCTGTTCCTAAACACTTCCAAAGTCTAGGAATATCTTTAACTACTACAGGCTCGAATTTATCCTCACTTCTTATGCTTACCTCTTTTAATAATTCGTCCTTTATCAATCCCACAAAACTATTTATACTCATCATTCCCACTCCGGTTTTGCTAAAAGGGGCCCACCCACATTTTAACGAAAATATACACTAAGCGAATTTTAGCATAAAACGAGTCATCTTTCTTCTTAAAATAAAAAGCTAACTCGTTATATTTAAACTGTTGAATACTTAATATTTATTCCGTTATTCATAGCCAAAAACCGTACGATATAAAAATATTTCTAACTATTTTCATTTTTTCAGAGTCAACTGTATAGAGCTTTTCTTAGTGCAAGTTCTCTTAGTGCATTACCTATGCAAAATCTATATTACTCTATTTTATAATCTAAAACATTGTTTAGAAGTGTAGCAAGGATTTGTTAATGGTTCAATTCTTGTTCCACTACTATCTTTGTTAGCTAACACTTTTATTGTTTTAATAATCTTTTGTTTAATTCCCACAATGCTGTTTTGTTGCTATCCCATTTCAAAAACGTTACTGCTTCCTCAAAGCATAACCATTTATAATTGAAGTGTTCTTTAGATAATGATATGTTTTTTGTAGGGACTTTAACTCCAAAAGAAAATTCTTTTATTACATAAACCTCTTCTCCCCAAAGGAATCCTCCAACTACATCCTCTACTGGTAGTGAAGACACAGAATCTAATTGTATATATGGACATTCTCTTGTAATACCAGCCTCTTCAAACGCTTCCCGTTTTGCTGATTCAATAGGAATCTCACCGTCTTCTCCGCCACCAGCTATTCCTTGCCAATAACCATAATCACTTCGGTTGAAAATAGCATATTGAATGGAATTGGCAGTTTTTATATAAGGAAATATCAATACTTGATATGGCGCTCTCATTACTTAATCTCCTCTCGAAAATAAGTTTTAAATCAATATGAATAAAGAGCCGACATCACAATTCTACATTATTAATGCAGGTTTATAATGTCGGCCCTCTATTTTTAAAGAATTTTACTTTTCATAAACAGGCTTACTCTTAACAGAGGAAAAACTGCTTATTCCCTGTCGAATTTGTTTAGCATGGTTTTTCCTAAATGTTAGCAGTACCCTATATTATTCAATTGCGCCAGCAACGTCATAATCATTTAAATCTAATTCAATCGGTTGTCCGAGCGATAGTTTAGCAAGTTCCGCTCCTAAGTATGGACCAGCTGTTAAACCCGAAGCTCCTAATCCATTCGCAACGAAAATTCCTTCAAAGTTAGGTAGTGGTCCTATAACAGGTAAGAATCCTGGTGTGAATGGTCTGAACCCAACTCTCGTTTCAAGCATTGTAGCATTTTCTAAGCCAGGTGCAACTGATAATGCCTTATGGAATACTTCATGTAAACCACCTGCTGTTACACGATGATCGAAACCAGTATCATTCTCATGTGTTGCACCAATTACGACATGACCATTGTCAAACGTTAAAATATATTGATCGTTTGGTGGCATAACAACTGGCATATTTTCTGTTGCTGTATTTTCAATTTGCAGATGAACAATTTGTCCTTTTTGGAATGTAACTAAGAAATTAATTCCTAATGGGTTCAAGATTTCATTCGCCCATGCGCCTGCAGTTACAATAACCTTTTCCGCTAAGATTGTTTCATCGTTTACTGTAACTCCAGTAATATGATTTCCTTCACGTACTAATATGGCATCGCCTTTTATAAAAGTTGCACCATGTTTTTTCGCAGCACTTATTAATGCATTGCGTAATAATCTTCCATTTACTCGTGCAGCACCACTAATATGAACAGAACTATATTCGTCTGATAATGCTGGGAATAATTTTTTTGTTTCTTCAGCTGATAAGCGAGTGATTTCACCAATCTCTGGGGCATCTTCACGTCGTTTATAAGCTCGCTCTTCCATTTGATCTAACTT
This sequence comes from Bacillus sp. ok061, assembly GCF_900108285.1. Taxonomy (NCBI): domain Bacteria; kingdom Bacillati; phylum Bacillota; class Bacilli; order Caryophanales; family Bacillaceae; genus Bacillus; species Bacillus sp. ok061. Next base: position 140,268 of record NZ_FNUW01000007.1, read on the forward strand.
TTTCTCGTCAGTATGTAAACTAATTGCACCTACACGATTATACCCTGTGTCAGTTTCACCGTCTTCTTCTAATTGCTGAATTAACGAAGAATAGTAACGTGCACCGCCTTTAACAATTTTATACCATGCTTTATTACGACGCTGTGATAGCCATGGACATACAATACCTGCTCCTGCATCAGTTGCTTGTCCTAATTGTTGGCGATCCACGATAGTAACATTCGCACCTGCCTTAGCAAGATGATAAGCAGTAGACGCTCCTAAAATTCCAGATCCAACTACAATATACGATTTCATTTCAAACACCTTTTCTCTTTTGGTAATTATATAAATATAAGAACATTCCTTAGTATAATGGAAGGAATACTTTTTTCAATGTACTCATCACAATTAATTGTTGCAGCATTGTGACTTTCTTAATCATTATTTTTTCTTCTTACGGAATAATTCAATTGTTTTATAGCCTTGTGAAAGGATTTCTATCATTTTCTCTAGACGTTTTTCACGTGTTTTTTCTTGTTTCACAGAAAAAAGATTACGTGCCCAATCTTTTTGGTATCCAGGCGTTAAACTTTGATAAAACTTAAGTTCATTCGGATGATTAGCTAATAATGCTTCAACATCTTTAATTCGATCTGCATAATCGGCAACACATTGACTCATAGCAGATGTTTTCATTGTTTTTTTCTTTTCACGTTTTAAACCTACAACAGTAAAGACTTCATCCATACTTACCATTCGTGCAAATTTAATATCGCTTTCTCCCACATAACCATCTTCTCCAACATTTAATGCCGGAAACATCTCATCACGGTGAATAAACGTACTATAACGAGCATTACCTTTTTTCGGATATGCGAAGAACACGTAACCTTTTTCAATTAGTAATTCTTCATTACTAATAATAAAATTCGTTTGTTTCACCATTTCATCAAGCGTTTCTACAAATATAAAGATAGCATCGTGTTCTTTTGAGAATGCAGTTTCTTTACCTGTAAAAATGTCATACTCACTTGGTTCGTTAATAACGACCATATTTGTATACTTATTAAGTTTCAATTTATCAATAACCGACATAATAATCTTCCTTTACATTCAAAGTTCATTGTACATACTTTTTCGTACTGTTCTAGTGTATTATATGTATTAAGAAAATCAAACTTTAAATCATATTATTCTGCTGCAAAAGAACCAGTTTTTCATACATATGAAGAAACTGAGAAAACATTAAAAACATTAACTATACCGCATTTTCCGAAACATATTAGACGAAAACCATTTACACAAAAAATAATAAAGATAGCCGCTTCTGAATAAGTACCGGCTATCTTTATTATTCATAACTTAATAGCAAATAAAGTATATAAAAGCTCTCTATATTGTTCTTCTGTAACCTCACGCTTTGTTTTTGCTCCATAAATAATTTCAGTTACACTATTATTCGTTAAAGAGACATGGCCATAGTCCGTCAATTTCACTGCAATTGGTCCCTTATTAAAAATAGATTTCTCATCTTCTATTACTCTTCTTTGAACATCGTTTACTACTATCTCATCAATAATATGTTTATAAAAAGCATGACATACTTTCCATTCTCCAGCAGCATCTATTCTTTCTAAAACATAATTTCCTTTACTCGTATCTTTTCGTCTCACCCGGTACGAACCATTCTTTGAAGAAACAGACTCATCAGTAAAAGGTACAGGAACAAGAGGTACTAACGAAGCTATACCTACATCAATTAAATACTGTACATTAGCATAAGTTAAAATAATTGTTATATGGCCATCCTCAAGTGCCCATGCATTTATATCACTTTTATAAACCGTACCTAATGCCAGTTGTACATCATAGCCACAGTCTTTTAAGAAATAGTAAAAAAGAGTGTTTAATTCGTAGCAAAGTCCACCACGGGAACTAGTTAAAATTTTCTCTCGTAAGTTTTCCAGAGAGATTTGATTCGTATTACGTGCTATAACGTCTAAATTCTCAAATGGTATAGTATGCGCAAATGAAAAGAGTATAGTAGGTAATTCTTCAAACGTTACTTCATTACGTTTTTTAAGATTTAATCTTGTGAAAAGCTGATCTTGTAAACTTGTCATATTTAGCACCCCTTAAAATTTTATAAGTTTAAATAATATATGCTGATTGTAAATTTTAAGGGGTACTGTAACAACGTACATTTCATTTAACTGTACCGGTACAAAAAGTCTAACCGACAAGATCACTTAAGATAAGAAGCTACGAATACAAATTTAATAGTTTGTCTATAGGTAAATTATTATGATCGCTTAAATCAACAAAATACTGAAGTTGCCACATTTGGCTCTTTTTAGCTTGATTGCTGACAGGCTTATCCCATATAGGATAAATCCTCATAGCCATCTTGCCTTTTTGATTTTGTGCTCTCAAGATTTTTTCCTTAAGAAGAATCTCTTTAGGCAAAATAAATTGTCCTAGTTTATGATCATCTATACAAGTAATAACTAATAAGTCAGGAGCAGTGTCATAAGAAAATGCTTGATTTTGCATATTGTCATCTTTCTCCCAAAAAGAAACAAATTGACCAATTTTATTAGGTGTAACTTTTGATTTTCTAAAACGAATGGTTTTGTTATTTAAGTCAAATAAACATCCTGCATATTCTGCGTTTTGCTTTTCTTCTTTTAGATTCGTAATCATTAAGTTGTTAGGTTTGTAAACTATATTATTTAAATTTTGGATTATATTATTAAAATTGTTCAAGAAAACTCCCCCTTTATTCATCTCTTAGTTTACCACAAACATCAGTTCTTCTATATCGTATATAATCATGAACTAAGTGAAATGGGGGAATTTAGCAGGATATAATTATTACTTTAATGTACTTAGTTTTTCAATTGCTTGTTGTTCAGTTGCTAAGTAAAAAATGTCATTCCCTTTATTACATTCATAAATAAAATCCTTTAAGCTTTTACTAGTATACATAGAGAAATCTCCAACAATAGCAATCTTTACCTTGTAGTTTATAAACTTTTGAAGGATATCGCCCGCAAGCCGTGTTTTTAGATCAAAGAAATCTTCACTTATTAAAGATTTATGGATAATAATATGTTTCGCATCTACCTCATATTGAACTGTTGCCATAGTATCTAATGCAGACTGAACATCCGATATTAATACCTTATCGTTTCTAATGACCGCAATATTGATTCCATCGATTACTACTTTCTTTATTTCCATAGTCCCACCCCTTTATAATTTACACAGTATGAGTAAAATTGTTTTACAAAACTTCGTATTAATCATAGATTAAATTAGCCGCAGCTATTAAAATCGCCTCTATTTTTTATTGTAAATATATATTTTTTATTACTAATACGGTCAATGAAATTAATGATTGTTTCTCTTTTTTATATTTTTGAATATATATGAGATTACTTTTACTTGTTATAAAAATATTGTGGAGTAACATAACTTAACAAACTATCCAAAGTGTTAATCTCGGCATATGGTTGTATTTTGGTAGTATTCTTGATTTTCTGAGGGTTAAACCACACACCTTTTATATTTACATTTTGAGGACCAGCAATATCCTTTTCTAAGTCATCCCCAACAAATAAAGTATTTTCCGGCTGTAAATTTAGCTTATTTAATGCTAGTTCGAATATACGTTTATCAGGTTTACTAAATCCCACTTCTTCAGAAATAATGATTGTTTCAAAATACCTATTTAAATTCGTGTTAAATATTTTAGCTTTTTGCCTCTGAGTTGAGCCATTTGTTATAATTCCAACTTTAAAGTGCTTCTTTATTTGATTTAAGAAATGAATAGTATTTGGGTCTATTGAAAAACATCTAGGGAAATTATTATTCCAAAAATCTTGGATATAATTGCGTGGCAATCTATACTTCGGCGTGAATTCATCAAACAATGATTCTAAAATTGTCGTTTTATTACTTATGCCATATTCTCTTTTATCGTATTCTTTGAATTTCTGTAACATGTTGCTTTTAGCTGCACCATCTACATTTTCATAACACTTTTCTAAAACAATTAAAAATAATGCCGCTACTGCCTTATCCCTATCAAGTAACGTATCATCTAAATCAAACAGCATAGCTTTATAACCCTTCAAATCATTTCACAACCTTTCTAGTATTATGTAAACCTCTTCAAGTTCGTACCTTTAAACTTTTGGTTTAGCAAGAGCATTGTTATGTAGTGATTAACGATTAAACAGAAACTAGATGAAAGAAGTCCAAAGTTCTTGGCACACACTCTAGTATTACTGTAGCTTCTTCTATATTGAAATTCCTTTCCCTCTTTTGGTAAAGAAGCACAAGTGTATTTTTGCGAAATTTCAGAAATTACATACATTTTATATTATACATTAGTTTTTCGTACATCTTTTCATACGATAAGTTTTTTCAACCATACAACAAAGTAAATGGAGCTAAGACGTTAAACACCCTATGCAGTTTCCTACTGTATCTCCACATAAACTCCAGATAGTACGGCTATAATGACTACCAGAGGTGATATTATGAAAAACTATCATATTCTCGTGGTAGAGGACGATCAAGAAATTCAGGAATTAATTAAACAGTTTTTAATGACACAGCATTATACAGTGGTAGTCGCTTCAGATGGACTAGAGGGTATGACACAATTTAATAAGCAATCCTTTGATTTAATTCTTCTAGATGTCATGATGCCCAATCTTAATGGGTTTGAAGTTTCTAAAATGATCCGAAGTCAGTCAAACGTACCAATTATTATGCTAACTGCGTTGGAAGAAGAGGAAGATCAAATGAAAGGATTCGACCTTGGGATCGATGATTATATAACAAAACCCTTTTCATTTCATGTTTTGATTAGACGAGTCGAAGCTGTACTTAGAAGAAGTTATGATAAAAATGTAAATAATCATTTGATATTTAAAGAAGTGCGTATTGATGTGGATGCATATAGAGTATATGTAAATGACGTTGAAATTATATTAACGACAAAAGAGTTTGAAATTCTACAACTACTATTTCAAAATGAGAGAAAAGTACTTACAAGAGAAAATATCGTAGAGAAGGTTTGGGGGTACGATTATTTTGGAGAAACACGAATAATTGATACACATATTAAAAATCTACGTAAAAAATTAGCTATCCCTTATATTAAAACAATAAAGGGTATTGGTTATAAAATTGATGAATAGTATTGTGAAACTCATGAAGATGAAGCAAATTACTTATAAACTCTTTATGACTACATCTCTCATTTTGTTATCCTTTGCAGTATTGATTTATTTAACTTTATACTTCTTTCTCCCTACATTTTATGAGCAATACAAAACAGATCAACTTCAAACAGGGATAAAAGAAATCATTGATAAGTCTAAAGATCTTACGTTTCAAGATGCGATACCACTTTTTGATGAATACGCAAAAAAAAATAATGCGATGCTTTATCTTCAAAATAATGAGGGAATAATTAAATACTCTCCTTCATTTTCTTTTACTCAAAGTGGTTCGCAAACAACAGTAGTTACTAGAGCAACACGGTTCGAGAATGTAGGTACCCTCAGCAATTCATATAATGTTACGAAACCAATTCAATTCCAAGATGGTAGTTTAACGCTTGTAGTGTTTGCTACATTTCAACCGATTGATGAAGCTTCACAAGTTTTAGTACGCTTTCTCCCCTATATTAGTATCATTGTGCTCATTATTGGTATAGGGAGTGCTTATTTTTATTCCAGGTTTATTACAAAGCCACTTATTTATATTAATGAAGGTGCACAAAAGATGGCAAATTTAGATTTCTCCGAAAAAATTGAGGTTCGCTCTACAGATGAGTTAGGAGAATTGTCTAATAGTTTGAATGACATGTCTATTAACTTACAACAAGCTATGTTTGATTTAAAAAAAGCAAATGAACAATTAAAAAATGATATTGAAAAAGAAAGAGAAATAGAAACAAAACGCAGAGAGTTTTTTGCGATTGTAGCACATGAATTAAAGTCCCCTCTTACTGTAATGAAAGGCTACTTAGAAGGGATGATTTACAATATTGGCCCTTATCAAAATCGCGATCAATATTTAAAGAAAAATCATCGAATTATTGAAAGTATGGAACAATTAGTTCGTGAAATTTTAAGCGTATCGAAATTAGAACAACACACCTTCAAACTAAAAGTAGAGGAAGTTAACCCTTCAAAGTTAATAGGTACAATCACAAAAGATCTCGAATTTTTTGCTTCTCAAAAAAGCATCGAAATAATAAAAGAAATTGATTCTGACCTTTCTATTTATACAGATTGTGCTCTTTTAGAAAAAGCATGTAAAAATATTATCCACAATGCGGTTATGTATTCACCACATAATGAAAAAGTCTATATAAAGTTAAGAGAGAATTCTAAACAAGATCAAATCGAAATGAAAATTATAAATACAGGTATCAATATTAAAGATGAAGATATTCAACAAATTTTCAAACCATTTTATCGAATTGAAAAATCAAGGAATCGAAATACTGGAGGAAGTGGTTTGGGGCTATATATTGTTAAACAAATTCTTGAAACGTTAGATATAAAGTATTCAATAAAAAATATGGAACATAGTGTGCAATTTTGCATGAGTATTCCGCTATCTAAACATAAAAACAAATAAACTCTCCTTTAAATAGGATGAGTTTATTTGTTTTTGTAGTAAGTATAAACTTATTAACAGGCTTTTCGTTTAATGACGTATGCTACTTTTTAAATGGCGATTGTCATAAGTAGCGAAAAACTGTATTCACCTTAAATATTTACCTTCTACTATAACAGCAGAAAAAGCGAAATTACGCTTAGCAGCAAATTAGATTCTCTTATTTGAGATACATTTCATCTATGAAACTGAAAAGGAGGATGAAAAATGTATATTCACCTCCATTTTCAGATTAATTTGGAATTCTTTTATGTTAAGCTATATATAAAGATTAAACATAAAACAAAAAGGATGATTCGTATGCAAATAAGACCACAAGCAAGTGAATATAACTCCTATTATGCAACGTATACCAACTTGGTATCAGACGGAAATATCATACATATTCTAGAACAACAAATGAAGGAAACGAATCTTTTATTAAAGGGAATTTCTGATAGTGAGGGACTTTTCCGGTATGCTCCTACTAAATGGAGTATAAAAGAAGTAATCGGTCATATAGCAGATACAGAACGGATTATGGCGTATCGATTGCTATCAATTGCTCGAGGCGAGACAGCAGAACTTCCAGGCTATAATGATGATATGTATGTTCTTAGAGCTGCTTTTGATAAGCAATCTATGCAAGATCTTCTTGAGAATTTAATAGTTGTTCGCCAATCTACCCTGCATTTACTTAGAAGCTTAGATAAAGAAGCTTGGTCACAAAGAGGAAATGCGAATAATTCTGAAGTTACAGTTCGTGCATTAGCATACATCATTGCTGGTCATGAGCTTCATCATCTTCAAATTATAAAAGAACGTTACCTTGGTTCTAATCTATATCCAGCAACTTAATATTTGAAGAACAAGAGTCCTATTTATGTAGGGCTCTTGTTCAGTATTTATAACGTATTAGCGCTTAGAACCATGGCAATTAAATGTCTTTATTTATAAAATTCACCACATAATATTTATGCTATCCCCTCTTATTCTGTACATAATTTTCTTTAGGCTGATATACTATAAACACAATAGTTCTGGAAAGGTGATGATATTATGCATGAACAACAAAATAATAGAGATAGAGATCAAAAAATGATGTTTTCTATGCAAGGAGTTCCCACAAATAAAATTAACATGCATCAATTACCTAAATGGATTAGAATTTTTGGCTATTGTGCGTTTGGTTGGATGATAGTATTTAGTTTAATTATGATTGTAGGTTTAATTCTGCAATAACTATACAGAGTAGGTAAACGGGACGATATTTAGATTATACATCTAGGTAATGTTCCGTTTTTTATGTGTGATTATCCCATGATATAGGTAACCAATTATACTAAAAAGAACTTGTAGAATATCCTACAAGTTCTTTTTCAAATATTATTAAAACGGGAACAACAAACTATTTTAACATTCAGTACAGGGAGACCATTTTGGTTATGGCTTGATTTTATTATAAAATAAATATAATATTTTGAAAGGTCTAAATTTTTAAAATTATGTGAATCGAACAACTACGATGTTTATATTAGATTTCATTTACGACCAACTTCTTCTTACTTAAATACACTGCACGATCTGATTTTTTAGCAACCTCCTGTGAGTGCGTCACAACAATAATGCATTTATTCTCTTTATGTGCAAGTTCTTGAAACAGTTCTATAATATCCATTGCGGTTTCCTCATCAAGGTTTCCTGTCGGCTCATCCGCAATCAATAAATCAACATTACAAGATAGTGCTCGAGCAATTGCTACACGCTGTTGTTGCCCACCGCTTAGTTGCAGGACGTTTCGTTTCGCTTCAGCTTCTGAGAGTCCTACCCTCTCTAATAATTGTAATGCTCTTGCTGTTTTATTTTGCACTTTAACACCTGTAATTTCCATTGCTGTTAAGACATTTTGAAGAGCTGTCATATAGGTTATTAAGTTATAAGATTGGAAAATTACAGATACATTTTGATTACGGTATCGATCCAAACCAATTTTTCTAATATCTTTGCCATTATACAGTACATAACCATTTTTAGGGACATCTAGTCCACAACCTAAGCTTAGGGTTGTGGTTTTACCAGATCCAGATGGTCCTAAAATCGTGTAGAAATGTCCTTTTTGAAAAGAAAAGTTAACATTTTCTAGTATCGCTACATTTTTTCCATTACTTTCATAATAATAATCCAAATTTTTAAACTGTAAAATTGTCTCCATATCGAGCCTCCTCATTCATCTTTTAAAAGAATTTGTTTTGGGTTTAAACGTAGAATAGATAATGCTGGAAGAAGCGTTGCTATTATAGCAATAGCTAGTCCAATTCCACCCATTTTCCCTACATCTTCTCCTGTTACACTTACATCAATTTTATCAATCGGATCTTCTTTTTGATTTTGTAGAGTACCACCAGGTCCAGCCATCATTACAGTACCATGTTGCGAGGTATCTGTTTCTTCGCTTGAAGTAGCAATTTCATTCGAAAGTAAATTATCCCCGATATATTGAGAAACTTTAGCTCCTGTTGTTATGGATAATCCAAATGCTAAAATAGCGACACACACTACTTCTACTACGAATTGCGCCATCAGCTTCCACTTTTTCTCTCCAATGGACAATAGAATTCCCATTTCTTTACGACGTCCTTTAATTGATAGCATAATGATTAATCCTAAAATGATCGCACCTGCAATCGATACAATATAAATAATCATTTGAGAAGTCGAAGAAATATTTTCGATAGGACCAATCATTTGCTTGTACAATGAATCATGCGCATCTAATTTATAATAATTAAAATCAATATTAGATTTTCTTGCTTCTTTTTTAAATGCATCAATATATTGTGGATCATTCAAGAAATACACGACTTGAACACTACTTATACCTTGGTCTACTTCTAATTTTTTCATAGTTGAATGCGGCATATATAGTTTATTAGCTGGATCCATAATAGGAGGAGCCTGTTGACCCATTGCTTGCTCATTTGTTTCGTAAATACCGATAATTTCAACCTCAAGGGTTTCCTTCTTATCCCCTGATTGCACTTTAACTTTGTCTCCTACTTTCAAATTGTTTAATTCCGCTAATCGTTTTTCCATTAAAGCTACATTCTGATCCTTCATTTGCTCTGTTATTGGTTTTCCATCAATGATTTTACTTTTTCCGTTTTTAAAGCTTTCTTGTAATGCAGTCTTGCGAACTCCCTCAATCATAAAAGAAGCATTCATATCTATTTCTGTACCAGAGCTTGAACCGCCTCGCGCAGCCGCCATTCCCACTTTACCTTTTCCTTCTTCTTCTCCTTCTGAAGCTCCTACTAGTTTAAGCCCATCAGAAATACCGAAAGTGTTAGCTATGTAATTATAATCTTTTACATACTTGGACTTCGCTAATTGATCTGTTTCTTTTGCATCGAGCTGCGGCGGATTTGGCATTTCTCCAGTTTCCTTAGCTTTTTGACCTAATTTGTCGAAATCAAGACCTAAAGTAACATCTGCACCAAGTTTTTTTCTTGCAGCATCCGCTGCTTTTTTTGATGCATTTTGGATTGTGAAACCTGAAAGAACCAAATTTGTAACAATCAGAAAAACTGCCATCAAAATTAATGATGTTCCTATCCTTTTTTTCATACTGAGAATTGCTCGTTTCATAAAATTCATTTTTTCTTACCTCCTTGATAACTTGTATTCTATATAGGTTATCTAGAGTTTATATGGAGCTAATCGGTAGTTTAACTAGAGATATAAGGAGTTTATGTGTAGTTATTCAGAATATTGGTAAGGAGTTAGTCAATTTAAGAGACTTATAGAAAAAAGAGAGGTTAAGCTTGATTTAATGTATGTAACATAAAAATATTTATTGTATAATTTCTTTACAATAAATATAGAGAACCTATTTGTGAATATCTATATGGGAATTGTTAAGTTCCTCATAGAAATTACATCTTTTAATAAGAAAAGAAGCAAGTTAGCATTCTTTTATAAGGATAAGAATATTAATTTGCTTCTTAAATTTTAATATAAATTATTTATAGTTTTATTTTATTGCAAGATTTATAATATAATATACAAATTTATCATCTATTTTTATAATTCAAGCACCTACTATTAGGAAAAGAGAATATTTCCTAATTAATTTAAAACATAAATTTTGTCTGTGTTTTAAACAATATGTATTTTGAAGGAGGTTAATTTGATTTTTTCAAAACTCATTGATCGGTACGCCTTATATGATTTACACAAAAAAAGAAGTGTAGCGTTTCAGTATACTTCCCTTTCTAACACTTCATTAAATATAAAGGACATAGAATCTTTTTATAAAGTAAAACCATCCTATATTCATTTTGACATTAAGCATTTAAAGAAAAAAAATGAATACATGGTTGGGCAATTCAAATATAAAAGCTCGGTTCAATCCGGTGATTCATGCAACGACTCTGTAACTGGGGAATTATTCTTACATAAAAATGAAAATGCACCTCATGTTATCTTTGTTCATGGTTGGAGAATGGATTCTAACGAACGTGTGAAAAAAATATTCCACGATCATATGACCAGCCTCAAGTGGAATATGTATTATTTCACTCTACCCTATCATTTTGAAAGAAAACCCGATCAATCCTTATTCAGTGGAGAGTATATGGTAAGTGCAAATATTGAACGAACAGTACAAGCAACTAGACAAGCGGTAGCTGATTTACGAGCTTTGATTAAATGGATTAAAGCAAATAAAAATGGTCCCCTGATTCTAATAGGGGTTAGTTTAGGTGGATTTATTACTAACTTAGCCTCTCTTGTTGAAGAAGAAATTGATGTGTTAGCATCCATTTTCTATGCAAATCGACTTTCTTATTCTATTTGGAATACAACTCCAGGTAAATTTATTAGAGAAGACTTGGAACATCATGGTGTTACGTATGATGATTTAATAGATTATTGGAAAATCACTGAACCGAGTCAAGCATTGCCAAAAGTAAAAAAAGAAAATATTTTATTAATTTCAGGTAAGCACGATCTATATGTGCATTCTGAGGATACAGACTACTTGTGGGAATCTTGGGAAAGACCTACACGATATATTTATACATGTGGGCATGCGGGGATCGTTCTTAAACGTAAAAAAATTGCAACTGATACTATCAATTTTATTCAAAATAGATTGAACTCCCCGCACTTATCCAATGTCATGCCTTAAAGTGAGAGGTTACTAAGTACATAATCTTATACTTGTATTGTTAGTTTTTCTCTTTTTGTTTATTTTTTAAGCTAACTATCTATAAATTCTTCATGAGTCTAGATAAAGAAAAAGAATCTACCCCTTTTCTAAACTCAAAAAGAATTTTTTCTATTGTTCTCCTATATTAATACTTGCATATAAGGATTTCATGAAATTATATATATATGCATGAATTTTTTCCGAGTATGAATTCGAACAAGTATCACTTAGTTTAATCAGACAACTAAATGTACATAAATGCAATGACATTAAAACACTTTGCTCTTAAATCCACAACTTGTATTATTAATTGCATGAAACTCCTTCTTGAGAAAGGTTTTAATTTCCGAATATTCTGTTGACTGTTATAACATATCCAATTTACAATTTAATTGTGGTGTTCTTTCACAATTAAACTACTTAGAATACACTTCATTTATTTGAAAACAATTACAAATAGAGGTGCTAAAATGAAAACTAGAGTAAATCCAGAATTATTACAAGGGTTAGAGATGTTTCCGGATCTCGATTTACGCCCGGAAAACTTGCAATCAATCAGAGAAGGGATAGCTCAAATGAGACCACCTACCGTTGTTGATGACTCCCTTTCGTTAAAAGATAAAGTCATTGTTGGACCTGATGATAATCCGTTACCATTAAGAATTTATCGTCCAAAATCAAATCATGAATCTTTACCTGTATTATTATGGATACATGGTGGTGGTTATATCTTAGGTTCTATAGATGATAACGATGATACTTGTATGAGGTTTGCAAAAGAAGCTGGCTGTGTGGTTGTATCTGTAGACTACCGCTTAGCACCTGAACACCCTTACCCAGCACCAATTGAGGATTGTTATTCAGCTTTAAAATGGATTGCTGATAATGCAAAGTCATTAAACATTGATTCAAATCGTATTGGGGTTGCAGGAGTAAGTGCCGGCGGTGGACTAACAGCAGCATTATCATTATTAGCCCGAGATCGAAAATATCCTTCAATTTGTTTACAAATGCCACTATATCCAATGATTGATGACAGAAATGATACACCTTCAGCGAATGAAATTAAAGAGGGATTTGTTTGGAACCAAAAGGCAAATGAAGCTGGCTGGAAAATGTATTTAGGAGAAATGTATGGAACGGATCAAATCCCTGCCTATGCAGCACCTTCTCGAGCTGAGGATTATAGTGACTTACCGTATACTTACACATTTGTTGGTCAATTAGATCCATTCCGCAGCGAAACATTAACCTATGTAAGCAAACTAGCGCAAGCTGGTGTTGATGTGGAGTTTCATTTATATCCAAATGCCTATCACTGGTTTGAAGGGCTAAATCCAAATGCCGATGTATCTATTTATGCTGTGAACGAAATAGTACAAGCAATAAAGACTGGTTTCAAACGAGTATCCAAGGTTGAGGCTTAATCCCATTACAAGAGAAACACTTATAAATAGTATATATATATTTATCATTTAAACATAATAGCCGATTCTAAATGAGAACCGGCTATTAATATGTAAAATCCGCCTAATATATCAAGGTTGAGAAACAGATATAAGATGTTTAGGCGATGTGTTTATTTCCTCTGCCAATGCTTTTATGTTCATCATGATTTGAAGTATTTCTTCTTTTGTTGTCCTTGGGTTGATAGAGCAAAGTCGAATTACTACTTTTTCTTTTAATTTAGTAGTACTTAGCATAGCAAATCCTCTTTGATTAATTTCTTCCACCAATTTTTTGTTTATTTCATGAATTGTATCTGTAGATGTTAGCTCACATGGAATATAACGAAAAGTAACAATTCCTAATTGGGCAGGTGTTACTACTTCCCAATCTTTTTCTTTCCTTAAAAACTCTTCAACTTGTTCAGCTAGCATAATGCCATGATCAATTGCCTCACGAAAAGCTGTAACACCGAATGCTTTAAAAGAAAGCCATACCTTTAATGCTCTAAATCTACGAGAAAGTTCAATTCCACGCTCCCCAAAATTCACTTTTTCTTCTATATTAGTTTCTGTATCCTTAATATACTCTGGGATCATACGGAATGTTTCACTTAAATATTGGCTATTTCGAATGAGTACACAACCAACATCATAAGGCTGAAAAAGCCATTTGTGCGGGTCTAACGTTAAAGAATCGGCACGATGAATTCCACTTAATAACTCCCTTCCTTTTTCACTGAGAATTGCTGCAGCACCATAAGCTCCATCCACGTGTAGCCATATATCTTCATCATTACAAAGATCAGCCAATTCGTTGAGGGAATCAACCGCTCCGCAATTGGTTGTCCCTGCATTAGCAATAACACAGAATGGTTTTTTCCCTTTTAGTCGATCTTCTTTTATTTGCTTTCTTAAAGTACTAACTGAAATTTTCAAATCTTCATCTGTCTCAATTCGGCAAATTTGATGCTGCTTAAAACCTAATACTTTAAGTGCTCGATCTACAGAAAAATGAGTTTGGTTAGAAAAATACACAATCGCATTTTCTATGTCATTATTCAGCTTGACCTGTCTCGCTACAGTAAGTGCAGTCAAATTAGCCATGGAACCGCCACTGACAAATAGGCCTTCAGCTGAATCAGGGAATCCTAGCATTGATTTTAACCAGTTAATTGTCGTTAATTCAATTTGTTCAGCACCTGCACCTACTATCCAAGCTGTAGGAAATACATTAAACCCACTTGCTAAAAAATCTGCTAATACACCAACATAATTATTAGGACCTGGCACAAAAGCCATAAAATGAGGATGATCCACATGAGTAATTTGATTAAACACATTGTTATTAAGAAAATGAAGTAATTCTTTTGGATTAGATCCGTTTTCCGGAATCGTTTCAATTAGCTTGTCTCTAAAAATATTACTATCAATCGTTTCTGAAACTGGTTTACTTTTTAAATGATTCATATGATCAACAATCAAGTCAACCGCTTGATATCCTAACTGACGCATCTCTTCGGCTGATAGCTGCAGGTTTTTTGTCATTTGATTTACCCCTATTCTATTTAAAAAGGCGAGTCCTTGCTCGCCTTTTGATTTTTTATAATTTGTAATCATCGATTGCCTGTATTGGATTTTGAAGAATCATGTTGATTAAGCAATGGATGTGATTTAATATTTCCTGTATTTTCTTCGCTTCATATAAAGTTTGATCATATCCAAACTTTATTGTAAGTTTTTCTTCAGGGAAGCACATAATTCCATACTTTACATGTGGCTCATCAACAACTTCGTAATCCGTGATGGCAAAATGTCTGTTTTCATTTGAAGAAAAGATTGCTGGATTAGTTGGATAGTTTTCAAAAACCCAAAGATGGTCAGTCAAGTCAGTTTTTAATTCACTTTGCTTTTGTATATCAACAAATGAATAGTATGCATACTCATTACATTTCAATGTTTCTAGTTGTACTTTTTGCAGGAAATCTACAAAAGTTTGCGTTTCTGTCCATGCTAGTCGGATAGGCAAAACATTTGTGAACAGCCCGAACATATTTTCAATTCCTTCTACTTCGGGAGGTCTGACTGATACGAGATTAGGCAATACTACTTCTCTCGTTCCGTTGAATTTGCCAAGTAATATTCCCCATACAGCTAGTAGTGCTGTATTCATAGTTATATTGTTTTTAGTTACAAATGTCTGTAACTGATTAGTCAACTCCTTGTCTAATGCTAAATCCATAAAAGTGAATTTTAACCCTTCACTTTTAGATGGGACTTTCTTTTTAGGAATACTAATTTTCTGATTATATCCTGATAAATAATCCCGCCAAAAATGACGTGCTTTCTCATGATCTTGTGCCAAAGTCCAGTCTATGAATGTTTCAAAAGGTTTTACCATAGGTAACTCCGCCGTAGTTCCCGCATTTGTTGTTTCATAGAGCTGGAATAATTCGTCTATCAAAATGCTGACGCTCCAACCATCACATAATAGATGATGGGAACTCCAAATTACCTTATGCTCGTTATTACCTAGTTGGAATATACAGAGACGTGTCATAAGTTCATCATTTTTGAATCCTCGGCTTAAATTTTCATTCATCCACTGTTTTAGGAATTCTTGCTGTTCTTGTTTCGTCATCTCAATCAAGTTTTTTATTTCTGAATTTATTTGAACATCATATAGAACAGCTTGCCAATGTTTTGCTTGTTCATCTTGCACAATTATTGTTCTTAAAGAATCATGACGATCAACTAATTGTTGGAAACACTGAATAAAGAGTTTAATATCCAGCTCCCCCTCAAGTGCCCAAATTGTTTGTTCAAAATATGCATTTGTATCAGGTTCATTCGTAGCATGCTCATAAATAACTTTCTGGAAAGGTGCTAACGGATAAATACGCTCTATTTTTATATCCGGCATTTTTTCTTGTATTTTGGTAAGTGTATATTGATTAAGTTGTTTATCTTTAACATTTAGTAATGTAGCTTTATTATCGTTCATTATATTTACATCATTTGTTTGTGAACTTGAAAACTGGTCTAGCTTTTTAACAAATTGAACCATGTCCCTTAATATAGGAAATGAAAATAGATTTTTTGGTTCAAGCTCGAATCCTTGTCGATACAGTCTGACGGACACTTGAATCGCTTTTATCGAATCTCCACCTAAGGCGAAGAAATGATCATTTACTCCAACTTGATCTATTTTGAGTACTTCTTGCCAAATACTAGTTAATATTTTTTCCATTTCAGTTTTTGGAGCAATAAATACTTCATTTTTTTGTTTCTCCGGAGTAGGGAGCGCTTTTCTATCTAATTTTCCGTTTGAAGTCAGGGGTAATTGGTCCAAATAAACAAAATAAGAAGGAATCATATAATCTGGCAAGTAATCTCGCAAATGCTTTCGTAGTTCTGTTGTACTAATATTTTGCTCAGTTACCACATATGCAACTAAAAATTTTATTCCGTTCTCATCTGTTTGATCAATTACGACAGCATGTTCGACTTGTTTATAAGTTAGAAGACAATGAGAGATTTCTTCTAACTCCACTCGATATCCCTGAATTTTCACTTGGTAATCTTGGCGGCCTAAAAATTCAATATATCCCTCAGAATGCATTTTTCCACAATCTCCTGTTTTGTATATAAGACCAAAATCAGGATGTGACACAAACGCTTCATTTGTTTTCTTTTCATCATTTAAATATCCTTTAGCAAGGCCCACTCCCCCGATATATAAATCTCCAATTACACCAACAGGGCACATTTTCTTTTCATAGTTCAACACATAATACGTTTGGTTTGCCAAGGGCATCCCGTATGGAATACTGTTCCAATGTGATTCCACTTGTTTGACCGGATAATAAATTGACCAAATCGATGCTTCTGTTGCCCCTCCTAGTGAAACTACTTCTGCAATCGGAAAATGTCGTTTTATTTTTTCTGGTAAAGAAAGTGGAATCCAATCTCCGCTATGTAAAACTAAACGCAAAGAAGAATGTTCAAAATGAGAACCTACTTGATCCAATGCCAAATCCATGATTGCAGGCACTGTATTCCAAATTGTAATCCCTCTACGTTCGACAGTGTGGATTAATTCTTGCATGTTTCTTGGATCACGAATCATTACCAACATTGCACCTGTGCTTAAAGCTCCGAAAATATCGTATACAGATAGGTCAAAACACATGGAAGAGATACCAATAATACGATCATCTTCATTTACCTCATATTTTTGATTTATGTCTTGAATCGTATTTGTAACCGCTTGGTGAGTAATAATTACTCCTTTTGGTTTCCCTGTACTTCCTGAAGTGTATATAATATAGGCAATATCTTCTGGACCAGCAATAGCGGGCATATCTTCTGTTGTATAAAATGACAAATGATTTTCTTCATAAAGACTAGGTTCTAATAAAAGTTTGCATGAGCTATTTTTTAAAATATATGTTTGGCGATCTAAAGGATGATCGGGATCAATCGGAACATAAGCTGCTCCTGCTTTTAAAATACCTAACATATTAACAATTGTGTCAACTCGCCTTTTTGCTAAAAGACCCACTTTGTCACCTAGACCAATGCCTTGCTCTTTTAAGAAGTGGGCAATTTGATTGGAGCGTTTATGAAGTTCCGAGTATGTTAACCATTCTTGTTCAAATACCACCGCTACTTCATCCGGTGTACGTTTTACTTGGTCTGTAAATAATTGATACAGAGTAGTTGAAGGTATTTTTTCTGTTGTTTCATTGTATTGTTTAATTAAAGTTTGATCCGATTCTTTCATCTGCAAAGATGTTATATCGCTTTGTTTCACCAATTGTTCCAATAAGTAAACAAATTGGGAAAACATTGCTTCTATTACATCAACATCAAACAACTCTTCAACATAGTTCCAGCTAATTAATAACTCTCCATTTTTTTCAATTACTACATTATCCAAATACACTTGTGGAGTCCGAGCATGAATATAGCGAAGAGAACCAAGTTGTTCCCAAGAGAAAGCACCTGCACCTGCTAACATCGAGGTGAAAACGATTGGCATAACTGCTTTTGGCGTCATTTGATGATATCGAGTAAAATCTCGAATAAAGTTAACTCCATCGTAATGACGATGTTCAAGGCCATCTAATAAAGTAGATTGCGTTTCTTTTACTCTAGTAAAGAAAGTTTGCTCTGGTTTTACATCAACATCCAACAAAATAAGCGATGTGAAATCTCCAACAATCTGTTCTACTTCATTATGAACAGGATAACGGTTAAATACAGTCAAATTAATTGCCAATTTACGTTGATTACTCCAATATGCCAACACATCACCATATATTGTACAAAGTAGAGCGGAAGGTGTTACCTCTTTCTCTTGTGCTAACTTTCGTAGCTTTGTCCATTTTTCATTGTCCAGGATTTTTGTAAGTGATTGGAATTTAGGAGTAGCAATCTCTGCTGGTTCCTTTTTTAACAGCAAAGAAGGTGCAAACGGAAAGTCAGGAAGCTTACTTGTCCAATAATCTTTTGCTGTTTTATATTCTTCGCTTTGTTCCATTTCATCATAGATAAACATGTAATCTTGAAAATCAAAAGATAGAGATTCTAATTTTTCATTTGGTTTATAATAATAATGCAACAAATCCTGTCCAACAATGTTCATGCTTGCTCCGTCCATTAATAAAGCATCGTATCGAAAACATAATAAATACGTGTCTTCTTTTAAAAGAAAGGCTTTTAATTCGAACAAAGGCCATTGCCCCAAAGGGAATACATGGTTAGTCATTCGAGAACGCTCTTCTTGTAAGCGAGCATTTTGATTCCTATCATCTAAATCTATGAGACTCACTATTTCAATCTCGTAATCAGGAACGCTTTGTAATATTTGCTGTTTTCCCTCTGGTAAAATTACAGCTCGCAACATTGGATGACGATGAATTACCTTTTGAAAACTTTTTGAAAGACGATTGATATCCAACGCTATTTCATATTCAAAATATGTTTGAGGTGAAATACCACTTAATTCAAACTGTGAATTCCGTCCTAACATATACGCTGTCTGAACTTCTGTTAAGGAAAATGGCTTAGATAAATCTTTAACACGAGTTGGTCTACTTTCAAGGTTTTCCTCTTTATGCTCTAACTTTACACAAGAACTCAGTTGAGCAATCGTAGGGTGCTTAAAAAAATCTGTTGTACTTATTTTTAAGCAGTCTTTTCTTAATAAATTAATTACCTGAAGTGCTTTAATGGATTCTCCTTTTAATGCAAAAAAATTATCATGAATACCGATTCCCTCAATCTCCATAACTTTTTCCCATGCATGCACTAATTTTTGTTCAATTTCATTGCGCGGGGCAACGTATGGAATTGATACATAATCTGTTTGTGTTATATCCAACAGCCTTTTTCTATCCACTTTTCCATTTGGATTCAATGGAATCTCTTCTACCTGAATCATTTTTTCAGGAATCATAAACTCAGGTAGTTTATCACTTAAATATTTTCTGATTTCACCAAAAGACACCTTGTTATCCGAAACATAGTAGGCAGCTAATAATTTCCTATTTCTATACACTTGATCAACAACGATAGCCTGGTTTATTTCTGGATATTCCCTTAATTGAGTTTCGATTTCTCTTAATTCAATCCGATACCCCCGAATTTTCACTTGATGATCCATTCGACCTAAATATTCAAGTTCTCCATTAGGCAACCAACGAACGAGATCACCTGTATGATACATCATTTCCCCTGCCGCAAAAGGACTCGGTACAAACTTTTCATCTGTCAGTTTATTTTTACCAAGATACCCTCGTGCTACCGCTACGCCAGCAATGCAGAGTTCACCGGGAATTCCAAATGGTTTTAATTGGCCATACTTATTCAATATATAGGAATGATAATTCGGGTTAGGTTTGCCAATCGTAACTTCTTTGGAAGTGCTCAAGTCTTTTACTGTTGCGCAAATGGTTGTTTCTGTGGGACCATAAATATTTAAAATTGTTGCTTCACTGATACAACGAATTTTTTCAACCAAATCAATGGAAAATGATTCTCCTGCTAATAAAATAGATTTTAAATCTTTTAGAAAATTTGCCCCTTCTGGATCACTCAAAATCACTTCCATTCGCGATGGCGTTGATTCCCATAAATCTACCTTATGTTTTTTGACTAAATGAGCCAATTCTTTTGTTGCAAACTGGTCCTCTGTAGCAATTACTACTTTTGAACCTTGCGTTAAAGGAAGACATATTTCTAACAAGGAAATATCAAAAGATACACTAGCAAGAAACAAGAATGATTGATTAGCCTTTACTTTTTCTCTCATTACATTTAAAAAATGAACTAGCGATTTTTGTTCGATCATTACCCCTTTTGGATTTCCTGTCGATCCTGATGTGTAAATAACATAAGCCAAATCATTAGGATTATGTTCTCGTACTAAATTACTTTCTTCACCTTGGAAAAGATATTCTTTATCAAGATACAGTACTTCACCCGCAAATTGCGGCAATACTTCCTCTGTTCGCTTACTAAGTAAATATTTTGCTTGACTATCTTGTAACATATATTCAATTCGTTCAGTTGGGTAGTTAGGGTCGATTGGTAAATACGCTGCTCCTGCTTTTAAAATCCCCATCATACCAATAATCATTTCTAATGACCGATCTACCATAACGCCAATAATACTTTCTTTTGAAACACCTTTACTTTGAAGAATAGATGCCAATTGATTCGCTTTCTTATTCAATTCTCTATATGTCAAAGATTGATCATTACAAACAACAGCAATTTGATCTGGAATTTTTAATACTTGCGCTTCAAACAAATCTTGAAATGATTGAAACAAGTCTATGCCCGTTTGAAAAGTATTCAATCCTTCTAACAACTCTTTTTCTTCTTCTGCAATAATACAAATATCTTTCAATGCCAAATTCGGGTTTTGTGAAACTTGCTTTAAAACATAACAATACGAATTGGCAAATTGTTGCAAAGAAGAGAATGAACGGGACTTGCAAGAAATTTGAAATTCAAATTCATTATGTATTTCATTCCATTTTCTTCGTATCCATAGGGCTAAATTATTCTCTGCGTATTCTTCTAGCGAATTTTCATTATGTAATCCTTCCATCCCGATTACAATTTGAAAAGGAGTTAAATTGTGTTTAACTAATAATTCAGAGAGCGAATACTCCTGATTTTCATACCCGAATAAAGTCGTTTGTTCAATCTCATTTACTAATTGTTTAAAGGTGTGATGCGGATGGATTTCACTTCCTAAAGGAATCAACTTATTAAGATTCTCACTTTGTTCAAGATTCTTTTCAATTATAGGAATACCAATAGTAATTCTTTCTTGATCTGTATAATGTGCCAAACAAACCCTTAAAGCGGCTTGAAACCAGCTAAATAATAATAAATCTTGAGACTTACTTATTTTTTGTATACTTTTACTAAATTCTACATTCACTATGATTTGAACGTACTCACAAGGTGTTTCTTTATTTAGTTGGTAATCGCTATTAAATACAGAAAAATCGAGAATCTCGGAAGATAATTGCTCCTTCCAAAACGCTTCTACTTCTTTATTTTCATGAATCGAACTTCGATCTTTAATGTGCATTTTTATCTTTATCCCCCTAATATTCATTTCTTCTACTCGTTAATTTTCAAGCCAACTTCAAGCCCATGGAGAAACACTTGATGGTTATCCAAACATAAAAATTGCTGAATCTCTTCAAATTTCATATGACCAACTGAACAAGCCCCTAAATTTAATGTCTCAGCAACCATATTTAAGGTAGCAGTGATAATGCCTGACTCAATACAAGCAAATAAATATCCATCTGAACCGTATTTCGGGATGGAAGCGTTCGCATTATAAACCAAATAAACTGAGAAGGCAGATTGAGTAAATAAATCCTGATTAATTAACTCATGATCACTTTTGATTACTTGATCAATGTTGTTTACAATCACAAGACTATTTTTTGATGGGTTATAATAATAAAATCCAGCTCTCATACCCTCTATACGTTTTGGTTTTACATAAACAAAGATATCAATGGGATAGAGCCCGCCTGCACTTGCGTAATGATAGTATATTTTTTCTTCCCTAACCTGTTTTAGAGTTGATAAGAATTGGGAAAATTCCGAAAAACTAATATATTTTTCCATATCAAATTGACGACAAGACCTACGTTCCTTGATTATAGTAGGTAGCTCATCTGTTGTTTCAAGTTGAATTTTGGTTGACCGCGCAGCAACGTGCGTGCGATTTAATTGTTCACTCATATACTTATCTAACTTTTCTTTAGAAAAGCGAATCTGGTTGCTATATGGATTTGAAAAAATCTTTTCTTGTGAAGAAAATACTTCTCTTGGGTGTAATATGTTACTTACTAACACACGATTTTTTATCATGAGCTCTATATTTTTTTGTGTCTCTTCTACATTTCCTAACGAAAAGCGCTCTACTAGTTCACTGATTTTCACACCTTTTTGAGCCATAAAATAAAAATCAGGAAACCACTCAGACAGAATACCTGTAAATCTCATTTCCCCTATCAAAACTTCATTATGCAACTTCTCCCAATGCTTAATCGGAGACCAGTAATAAATTTTCTCGCTCATATAACCCTCCATAAACGTTTAACTTATTTTTGAAATGCAATTTTCTAATCTACAAAATTTTTTTTAGATTCTGCTCCTTGTCTCATAGTGATTATAAATACATGCACTTTAACGAAACTTGAAAATAATGAAATAACTTTTTCTTCATTAAAATTTTTTATTTCATCATAAAAAATGATTTTTCTTTGGATATTTCACATCCTTTCCCATAGTAATCCTATAAGTTATAAACCATTTATAACATTGAGAATATTCATGTATTTCCAATGTGAAATTATTGTAATGGATTGGAGAGCGGTTGAATATAGTTATTAAATCAAATAATGTTGAGAAAGTTTTATTTATTATATTGATAAAATTTTATGATGTAATTTATTACAAATATATTAAGAAAAGAGTTTTAAATTTTTCTTAATCAGTTAGTGTGAAAATATCACATACTATTACATACAATCGAGTTACTTACATTTCATATTCAAAATAGAGAAAAGACACCTTGAATGGTGTCTTTTCTCTATTTTAATTCCATATACTTTTTACGCCTTTGTTATTTTTAAACGATTTGTAGGAATTAATACAACTCGAACATCTAGTTCGTTATATGTTCGAATATATAATAAACATTATCTGAATTACGAATGTATTTCAGATAATGTTATAAATAAACTCAAAGATATCTTCTCCTCCTACTGTCACAAAAGAAATAATCTATTGCTTATTTCTTTTATTAAATTGTAATATAATTACAGTATGTGAAATTATATTACATTAACTTTAAAAACGAAGTGAGAATAATCTTCACTTCGCTTTTTTTATTTGCAATCCTTATTAAATTTGCTCAATGCAGTATTTATTTCCACATTCTTCGCTTTTATTTAATCGGTTTCTCTGTTTTTAAGACAAATGAACTTAATGCAGGAACTTTAATTTTATTGTCATGGACAACATAAAGTGGTTTACTTCCCGCCTGCTTGCCGTCTACTAGTACTTTCCAAGGCCCTTTCGATGGAAGTGTTATTTCAACAGCTTCTCTATTTGCATTGTGAGCCACTGTAAAGTATTCATTTTTATTCCCCTCTATTGTATAAGCTACAGTATTTTTCGGAGCATCAATAAATGATACGTGTGTTTTTATTTGCTCTGCAGATGTCATTCGAAAAGCTGAGTACTTTTTGCGTAATTCTATTAAACCCTTCATATAATCTACTTCATTATTAAACGTTGCACGGCGCAGCCAATCCATCTGGTTAATTGAGTCTGGAGATTTGTAACTATTATGATCACCGTATTTCGTCCGCATAAACTCTTGCCCTGCATGTAAAAATGGAATTCCTTGTGATGTTAATAAAATCGAAGAAGACAATTTGTGCATTTGTGTTCGCACTTCATCGCTGTCACCTGGATTAGTTAACTCAAGTTTATCCCATAATGTATGATTGTCATGTGCTTCCACATAAGTTAATACCTGTTCCGGATCTTGATAGGTAGACGAATTTGTATCGTAGTCAATACCTGCCGTAATACCTTTTTTAATACGATCTTCCATATTTTCCTTTCCATTTATAAAACCATTTTCTTTCTCCTCAAATACACTACCTTTCAACCCATCACGTATATTATCGTTAAAATGAGCAATCCCTTTCATTTTCTCTGCATTTTTTTGATTTGCTTTCAGCTCAGCTGCAAGAGGTGTATTTAAATCCCATCCTTCTCCGTGTAGTATAATAGAAGGGTCAATTTGATTAACAGCTTTACGTATTTCATTCATCGTTTCATAATCATGAATACCCATTAAATCAAAACGGAATCCATCTAAATTGTATTCTTTTGCCCAATATGTTACGGAATCTATCATAAATTTCCTCATCATTTTTCTTTCTGAAGCAGTATCATTTCCTACTCCAGTTCCATTTGCAAATGTTCCATCTTCATTGTAACGATAATAATAACCTGGAACTAACTTATGAAAATTAGATTCAGCAGCGTTATACATATGGTTATATACTACATCCATCACTACTCGAAGATTATTATCATGTAGTGTTTGAACCATTTGCTTTAATTCAGTTATTCGAACAGTTGGCTCATAAGGATTTGTAGAATAGGAGCCTTCTGGAACGTTGAAATTTTTAGGATCATATCCCCAGTTATATTGCGGTTCATTTAAAGTCTCTTCATTTACTGAAGCATAATCAAATATCGGTAAAAACTGAACGTGAGTAACACCAAGCTCCTTTATATGATCAAGTCCTGTTTTTACACCTTCTGGCCCTTTTGTCCCTTTTTCTGTTACACCTAAATACTTCCCTTTCTGTTTAATACCACTTTCAGGTTGAATGGAAAGATCGCGTACATGTAACTCATAAATAATAGCATCTTCCGGAATTTTAAATTTTGGCTTTTTGTTTACTTTCCATTTTTTAGGATTTGTTTCTTCTAAATTAACGACTGCACCTTTATCCCCATTTACAGAAGCAGCACGCACATATGGATCAACCGCTTCAGTCCACTTATCACCAATTTTGACCTTATACGTATAAAGGAGCCCTTTTTGGTTCCCCTTTAGTTCTGCTGTCCAAGTTCCCTTTTCACCTTGTTGCATGTTTATTTCAGCACCTATTTTATCGTTCCAGTTTTTATATGTAACTAACTTCGCTTCGCTTGCAGTAGGAGCCCATAAACGGAACTTTGTATGTTGCGCGGTATATGTATTCCCTAAATCGTTACCACTATAATAAAATAAATTATCAAATTCCTCGCTACGAATGACTTTACCAATTTCAGTATTCGTATCAGCTAAGTTTTCTATTTTAACTTTGTATGTTTGTTTTAAATCAATTTTCTGTTCCGTAATTATTTTAACCTTATTAGTAATATCTCCACTGTTTATATCATAAGGACTAATATTCTTAATTTTAATGCCTTCAATTTCAATTTTCTTTTCCCTAATATGAAACGGGACATTAGTCGTTACGGTAATTTCATGGAAACTATCAATAGTTGCTTTTTGAATTGAGAGATCTGAAGAAGGCTTAGAGTTATATACTTTTTCATCGCCCGAAAGAATCCATACTTCAGCACGACCGCCCTTTATATTTTCAATCCAACGATCCCCACCATCTTTTTCCCATTCATTTGTTCGAACTATAAATCCTACACGATTATAGTCACCGTCTATTTTTATCTTAGCGTATTTTCCAAATTCATCTTCACCAGTAAATTCATAAGATGTACCATTTGCATTTTCTCCCCATAACCAAAGATTCCAGTCTTTTGTATTTCCAAGCTTCTCTTTGTAATGAATGATAACTTCAGTTGTTTTCGAATTTGAAACTGCCTTCACACCCTGAAAGGAGAAAACAGATGATAACATAACGATTAAAGTAAGTAATAAAACTGTTTTGTTAATTAATCTTTTTATAATTTGCACCACATACACCCTTTCTTCAAATATTACTAGCGATTTATTATGCTTACACTGAATAACACTGCTTAAATTAATCTAGAAATCTCTTTTGCTTCACCTCCATATTGGCTATTTTCACGTATGTATTTCAATGACCTTTTAATACGAAAGCGCTTGCGTAAATACTTAAAAAAATAGATTTGTGTATGCCCTCATATATTTGTAAATGCTAAAAGATCAGGGAAATCATTTTTAAAGCAACCGTTTGTTATCGCTTTCATTTTATAGACTTTCTATCAAGAGGTCAATATATTATTAATTTTCTGTTTTTATATACTTTAAGCCTTATTTATTTGTCGCAACTTCTTACAGATAACGCGCCTAATTATTGCTTAGTCAGTTTATTTTCAACAATACATTGCTACGTAAAAAAGCTAATATCCTTAAAATGATATTAGCTTTTTTCATAATGTATTAATATATGAATGAGAACTATATTTCTAAATTACTTAATTTTTGCTGCATCAAATGCTTTTTGAACTGCTTGAACTTCAGCTGTATTCGCACCATATTTATTAGTTGCCACTCGAATACATGCTGATCTCAATTCTTTGAAATTAGAAGTCATGTTTAACTCATCTGTATTTGCATAATAGAAAATATCAAACATTTTATCTTCACCAATTCCTTTAACAGTTACTCCGTTATGAGTTCCGCCTTTTGCAATGAGATACGCAACTTTATTAATAATACTTGAATTAAAATGAACACCGCCTTGATCCCATCCATTAAAATCGTTAAATTCACTGTAATCATCTGGATAAGGTACTCCTAGTGAAGATGGAACAGAAGCTGGGTTTTCCATATCACGGAAAACAGATCCCGTTTGTTCTCCCATTGTCCAGTTAAAGTTTCCATTATTTACGTATTTCTCAATAGATGTTCCCATAATATCAGATAGCGCCTCATTAATCGCACCAGATTCCCCGAAATATTCAAGGTTAGATTCGCTAGAAGTAACAGCATGTGTAAATTCATGTCCAGCTACGTCATATGCTTTAACAATAGGATCCCCATATACAAGCATACTTCCATTATTAGCACTTAATGCATTCTGCCAATTTTTTGGATCATTCGTCTCTTCAGAATCCCAAGCGTGTACAACTGAAACTACCTTTTGTCCCTTATTATCAAAGCTATTACGCTTGTATTTATCTTTATAAAAATCAAATACTTTTGTTGCTAAGTAATGAGCACTTACCGCTTTTGGATCGTTAAATGTTGCCGAAGTACTAGTCGCTAATGTACCAGGATAATAGCTTTCTTCTTTAGTAATATCTCTGTAATTCACATCATATGTTTCAATTCCTTGCCCTCTTGTATAATCAGCCAGAGCATATTTGCCATTACTTTGTTTAGAGATACCAAATGAACGAGAAATACCTAAATCATCTTTTCCTGTTCCAGTTAATGATGTAAGACTGCTTTGTTTACTTTTCTTTAAAGCGCCAACTAGTTTGTCACTAGCCTTTAAGTTAGATTCTTGTACCATATTTTTTAACATACCACCATTTTGTGCATTTACTAAATAAGTACCAGAAACATAGTTTGGTGTTGCAGCTTCAAAGGTAACTTGGTATGCATTTTTAGCTTGTCCATTATTTTCATCAACAAAAATAACCTCTTTAACTTCTGGCTCAGTAATAAACTTGATATCGTTCCCGTACTTCGTATAAATAAATTGTTTTGCTTCATCTTTTGACAGATTAATAGGTTTTTTCAATTCTTCTTGTTTTAGATTTTGCGCACTATCACCTGAAACACTTTTAATAACACCCTTATTATCTACGTGTGCAGTTAATTGATGGCCATATACTTCTTTTCCTTCGTATGTTTGCTGCATACGCACAAGTGTAGTTCCATCATACGAACCACGTTTTTGAAGGACTTTATAATCTACTCCAGATTCTCCATTGACTTGTTTTTGGGACAGAGCTTGTTCTGTTTTCTCCTTAAGTGCATCCTTTACTACATTTTCTGGTGCCTTTTGTGACGGCTGTGTAAGTTCACCCGAACGGAACGATTCCTCCTGAATTTGAACTTGTAGTTGATCTGTTTCCTCTGCATGACCTACCCCATATGGTGCCACAGCTGTTAAAGCTAATCCTGTTGTTAATGCTACCTTAGTTAATGTCTTTTTGTTTTTCATTATTTCACCTCGTATAATTTTTGAAATAGAAAGCTTGTACAAAGTATACTGTCTATTTCTGTCGGAAAAAAGAGAAAATACACAATTTATGTAACATTATGCAAAATTACATAAATTGTGGTCAATATTATAAATAATGAACGGAACACATATGTACATTAATTTGAATAAAAGAGATTCCTTATAGGCGCTCATCCAATTGGTTAGTTATTAATTATCTATATTCATTCTAATAAAAGTATACTTACATCTAAATAACAACATAAAAACCCACTCTTAACTATTTTAAGAGTGGGTTTAATGCTATTAAAATAACAATTACTATAAGAAACCTTATAATTTATATTTTTTTAGTAATCCTATTAAGTTTTTTATAAAATTCACCTTTTGTCTTTGCATGATTAAACTCATTTGGATTAATATTTGCTTTTTGTGAGAGTGCTACAATTTCTTCTTTTGAAATTGAGTCTTTCGTATTTATAGATGCTATATTTGTGTATTTTCCGTCTTCTGTTTTTGGAATTTCTAAAATCCCTTTATTCACGAGATCAACTACAGCCTTATGCTCTGAAGAATGTAAATCTACACCAGTAATTTTCCAATTACGCATAACTTTTGGAGTGTATACACCATTCTTTACCTCTTTTAAATATGTAATAGCAAGGTTACGAATGGTTCCGCCTGTTTCTCCAAATGCATTCTCTTGTTTAGATGACCAAATTTGTTCAAACTTACGCCCCTCTAAAGCTCCCCCTTTTGCCTGAAGAGCCTCCATTCTATATGCATTCATTCCCAACGTCATAACATCGCTCATTTTGATTGGTTTGCTTGTACGAATAGAGCGTAAATTTGTAATTCTGCTTCCATATGGTTTTGTTAAGTCAATTTCGTATTTTACGCCTCCAAAGAAATCGTTCGTACTGTATTTAGATGCACGGCGGGTTTTATCAAAGCTAACGGTTACATCTCCGGCACGAGATGAGTTAAAATATCCTGCTGCCCATTCCATATAGTCTTTTAAATCTTTTCCAGAAATCTTATATACTGTAATTTCTCCCAAGGCATATTGGTAATTGTACGCAATATCTTTTTTCTTAATAGGACCTGTATCTAAACGGGCATAATCATTATCAATTTGATGGGCTACTACATCTGCTTTACTGTAGTAGAGCATGACTTCATGAAAGAAATCTGATAAAGGTGTTTCTTGAATCTGAACACTTGGAATACCCTTTATTTCATTTTCAGGAACAAGATTTCTACCCTTTAATTGAGCAACTACAACATTTGCATCTCCTCTCGCATATTCGTGAAAAGGTGTTAATGTTTCTTCAAGTGTAGGATCAGATAATATCGTTGTTCCATCAGCATTTTTTACAGGTATAGCGGTAGCAGTTTTATCTTTTAAAACCAACTTCCCATCTTGCTTTGTAAAAGTAAGATCAAGACGTGAAATATGTGTTCCATATTTATCTGGTTCTGTAATAATTACACCATTTACAACTTCTTTTTTTA
The DNA here is from genome assembly GCF_900108285.1 of Bacillus sp. ok061. NCBI lineage: Bacteria > Bacillati > Bacillota > Bacilli > Caryophanales > Bacillaceae > Bacillus > Bacillus sp. ok061. The sequence goes on from NZ_FNUW01000007.1 coordinate 170,342, forward strand.
CAAGTTTATGCATGTGAGCCGCAAAAATAGCACTTAGTTCCGGACAAGCATTTGCAATATCTTGAACACCAGTACCAGGGATACCATTCTCATTTTCTAATCCCATATGCATAACTCCTACCATTACATCTACTTTACCTTCTAATTCTTTAATTGCCTTTTTTGTCTCTTCTACCGGATTTTTCACCACTAAACCATCTAAATGATCAGTTCCTTTTTCAAAGTCACTAATCATTGGGGTATTCATACCAATAATCCCGACTTTAATTCCACCTTTTTCAACAATTGTATATGCAGGAAGAAAGCGTTCTCCATTTTCCTTATAAATATTACCTGCTAACGTTTTTCCCTTATATTGCTCACTAACTTTTTTCAATGTATCTAATCCAAAGTTGAATTCATGATTTCCAAATGCCCAGGCGTCATATCCCATTGTATTCATCGCTACCATCATTGGCGATTGTGGCTTATCGTTGAATAATTCTACTGAGTTTCCTTGAATTGTATCCCCGGCATCTACTAATATAGTATTTGGATTTTCTTGACGGACCTTCTTAATAACCGTATAAAGCTGCGTCAAACTTCCACTCATATTTGCTCCATCAAGTGCATAATCCCAAGGCATAAATCTACCATGAATATCTGCAGTACCTAACAATGTAATATTTACTTCAGATTCCTCAGCCTTAGAGATAGGTGGTTTGACTATTACTGCTGTTGCAAGCAGTAATAGAATTACAAAGTAACATACATAGTTCTTCCATTTCATTTTTTGCATAATAATAATATTTCTCCCCTTTTTGTACTTTCATAAAGTTGTTTGAACTTTAAAAATGTAACTTATTATTCAGGAAACTTCAACTACAAAAGATAATTTTGAAGGTGGTTCTGTTGCAAAAATAAAGAGAATAAATTGCATACATCCCCTAACAGAATTGTATTTTATCATTTCCTGACAGAATACCCCTTCCTTATGGGTGTGAAGTATACTTTCAAAATAAGGACATATCATTTATCATCATAAAAATCATCAGTTCAATTTATTAAAACGGGCATATACAATATGTTATGATGCTAATTTTTTTGAATTTCGTTGCTGATTTATTTCCTTCTAAATAAAAACACTTTCAAAAAAATAACCCCGCTCTTCATTGAAGACGGGGTTACACTTATACAGAAAATCGGATAGTTTCATATTTTCTTAAGCTTATTGGTTACTTTCAACTAATTTCATTCTATTTTTGTTTTCTTCTGAATCAATATGAATCAACCGTTTTCCCTGTTTATAATACGTATCAATAAATAGGGAATGATTTTTACTTTTCAATTTCACAAAGCAATTTTATCTCTTTGATTTGTAACATATGACGCTGTTCATGCAAATAGATCAGTTCTATCCACTGGTCAAGCGGTAAATCTCCAAGCGCTGGATGCATCACTGATTTTTTCGCTAATATAGACTCATCTTCTATTGTACTCAGGAAACGCATCAATTCTTTTCTTGATTTGCTTAGCATATTGAGCATTTGCTGCACTTCAAATGGTTCTATACTTGGTTCAATCATTTCTGGAGCTATAAACTTTTTCGTTCTATCTAATAAAATAGTGTGAATTTCTTTACGCTCATTTTGGGTACTATCTAACTTTTTTAATCCTGAGGAAATAACTGTTATAACTCTCTCATCTAATAAAACTATATGATGACAAACTTGTGCAATACTCCATTTATCCTTATCTGGTTTCCTATTAAATTGAGCATCACTCAACAAAGTAATTTCCTCAACTAATTGATTTCTCGTTTCATAAAACTTACCATTCACAAATTTATCCATGCGGATTCTCCTTTCATTGCAACCTACATACTTAAATTCCTACGCTAGAAATATTATCTTCGAAAAATTTTTCTTTCACTACTATTCCAATTTCATTTAAAGCGACAAATGAAGTTATTTGTTTTTTTGTATATTTTTAATTGACACAAATAAATCAACCTTTAACTTTCCTTCTAGATCTTCAGCAACATTATTTAAGCAAAACTCTAAATTATCTCTATCATAATCTGCATCATACTCACTATTTGGTAGCCACTCTGCATACATGTATTGATACGCTTCACTTAACTTGTGAGGTTTATCATAAAACTGGTATAGACCATAGTTACCTCCATCTAATCTTTTAAATTGCACATCATGATACTTTTCTTTATCGAAGTTTTCAGGAATCGTAACACATGCATCATGCCGGCACTTATGGCTTGCAACAAGTTCAGGATTATCTAATGATATTCCGATAAATGATTGCTCTGGTGGATAAAGGTTATTTTCAATTGACCAGTTCAGTAACTTTCCCCAGTGATTTTGCGGTTCAAAGTAGCTACCAGTTCGTCTTATATACGCTACTTCTAATGGTGGTAATTTTTTTATAACAACTTTCATTTACATCTTCTCCCCTATAAATACGTACACTGTTTATTTAGCTTTCTTTAATATTTATTCCTTCTTAAATAAAAATAATTTTCTAATCACATAAAGTGAACCTTTAATCAGCGGGGGATGAATTTTAATTGTAATATAATGGATTACTACTACTAAAGTAGTATGTACTTTCATACTTTTATTTGATTTTAAATTCTTTTTAAATCGATATATTAATTGTAAGAAAATAAAAAGGTGGAGGATTTTAATTGATTAAAGGAATATACGAAGCGCATTTACCAGTGAGTAATTTACAACAATCTATCGAATTTTATGAAAAACTAGGATTGAAGTTAGCCTGGAGCGATGAATCAACAGCATTCTTTTGGATTGAGGAAGGGAAAAGTTGGCTAGGATTATGGGCGGGCTCTGAATACGAAACAAAATATCATCCTTCTTTACGTCATATTGCATTTAGAGTTTCATATGAGGATTTAAAAGAATCATTACATTGGTTACACTCACTTCAAATTAAAGCTGTTCCGTTTGGGAGTAATGAATCTATTGAACCCTTTGTCCGTCCACATCAAGGTAATGCATCTGTTTATTTTATTGATCCAGATGGTAATAGCTTAGAACTTATTTGTCATATTGTTGTACCTAACGCACTAAAACATATAACTGATAACTTATCCTTTAAAAATTGGGAGACACTATTAGCTGAAACATTTGAATGAATATTAGTTATAAATCATAATGGCTCGCCTTTATTTTTATAACATGTATAACAATCTTGAATAATAATGTCCTATCAATTTATCATTAAATAAATGTAAAAAATGACCCTATTTATTCATTTTTAATGCGTATGTATGTACATTTGTTAATTTATTCGATATATTATGGGTATTGAATGATTACGTAAAGTGTATAGGTCGCTTATATAACACCTTATATTTTTATATCCGTGAAAACTACAAAGTGTATGAAAATCCATTTGTCAAATGAATTTAGTGCGGAAGGAGGTTTGTGGTTACTTCATAGGGTATAATAATCAGTTTTTTACTGATAAAAATATAGGAGGCGACATAATGTTTCGTACGATTTCAAATTTCATGAGAGTAGCTGAGATAAGAAGGAAAATCCTTTTTACACTAGCGATGTTAATCGTTTTTCGAATTGGCACGTTTATTCCAGTTCCTCATACTAACGCAGAGGTATTAAAAGTACAAGATCAAGCTAACGTTCTAGGTATGTTAAACGTATTTGGTGGAGGAGCACTGCAACACTTCTCAATCTTTGCTGTAGGTATTACACCATATATTACAGCTTCCATCATAGTACAATTACTACAAATGGATGTTATACCTAAGTTTTCGGAATGGGCAAAGCAAGGAGAAATGGGCCGTAAGAAATCAGCTCAATTCACTCGATACTTTACAATCATTCTCGCATTCATACAGGCCATCGGAATGTCTTATGGCTTTAATAATATAGCAGGTGGACAATTAATAACAGATCAAAGCTGGACTACATACTTATTTATTGCGACAGTTTTAACTGCAGGTACTGCATTTTTACTCTGGTTAGGCGAACAAATTACCGCTAACGGAGTTGGTAATGGTATTTCGATGATTATCTTCGCAGGTCTCGTTGCTGCGATTCCAAATGTTGCAAATCAAATTTATTTACAACAATTCCAAAATGCAGGCGATCAGCTATTCATGCACATAATAAAAATTGTTTTAATTGGACTCGTAATTTTAGCGATAGTTGTTGGTGTTATTTACATTCAACAAGCTGTACGTAAAATACCGATCCAATATGCAAAAGCTGTTTCAGGAAACAATCAATATCAAGGAGCAAAAAACACTCATTTACCGCTTAAAGTAAATAGTGCTGGTGTTATACCAGTTATCTTTGCTTCTGCATTTTTAATGACGCCGCGTACAATTGCGCAGCTCTTCCCTGATTCAAGCGTATCAAAATGGGTAGTTGCAAATCTTGATTTCGCACATCCAGTTGGAATGACACTTTATGTCGGTCTTATCGTTGCTTTCACATACTTCTACGCATTTATTCAAGTAAATCCTGAACAAATGGCTGAGAATTTGAAAAAGCAAAATGGATATGTTCCTGGTATTCGTCCTGGTAAAGCAACTGAACAATATGTAACTAAAATTCTATACCGTTTAACATTTATCGGTGCAATTTTCTTAGGTGCTATTTCTATATTACCGCTCGTATTCACGAAAATTGCTACGTTACCACCTTCTGCTCAAATTGGTGGTACAAGCTTACTTATCATTGTTGGTGTAGCACTAGAAACTATGAAGACGTTAGAAAGCCAGCTTGTAAAACGTCATTATAAAGGCTTTATTAAAAAAGTGAATTAATTATAAAAAACACAGTTGGTTATTTTTCCAACTGTGTTTTTTATTTTATCAGTCCTGTAATATACAGGGCTGTTGCTTTATTAAACTACATCTCCTTCTCTAATAACCGCCCTTTTTTGAAATAAGTCCGTAGTGTTGAACGATTGGCCAAAAATACACCAATCAATATAAGACAAGCCCCCATTCCCATTGTAGGATTTAAAGGTTCTCCTAAAATGATATATCCCACAATTATTGCAATTAATGGTGATACATATAACCACGTCGATGGAAATACTGGATTTGTTTTTGATAAGAGCCAGTAATATAATCCGTGTCCACCAATCGATCCGATAAATATGAGATATAAAATAGGCCATTGTACACTCCATGAAGTTAATACAGTTACATTTGGTTGTTCTACAATAATAGATGCGATTAGTAGTAAAATCCCTCCATAAAACATTTGAATACCGTTAATAAGAAATGGTGATACATTTGATAAATCTGAAAGTATTTCTTTTGAGCGAATAGAGCCTATTCCGTAAAACAACTCTCCTATAACTAAAACAATACAAGCAATACTCCATATGAAACTTACTTGTTGATGCATTCCTGGTAAAGAAACAAATATAACACCTATTAGTGCAATAACTAAAGCAACGAGTTGTTCCTTTTGTAGTTTCTCCCTATTCCTCTTTGCTTGTATTAATAAAATCATCATTGGTCCCGTAGCAGAAAGAACAGCAGCTAATCCTGAAGAAATATATTGTTCTGACCAATATAAACTTGCGAATGTCATAAATGTTAAACAAAATCCAGCATACATAATGCGTTTTGAAAATATATGTGGCATAATTTCTTTTCGCTTTAATTTAAAAATAATCATAAGGATTATGCCCGCTAAAAAGAAGCGAATTCCTGCTGAAAACAACGGTGGCGCCCCTGCTTCAATTCCCATTTTTATCGTTAAAAATGTTGTCCCGAAAATAATACATACTAAAATGTAATTAAAAATGACCATTTTTCTTCCTCCTTTTTACTCTTAAAATGAGTATAGAGGGTATGGTGTATAACAGTGTATCGGTACATATAACAGTTACTTCAAGTTGTAGTTGATTCCCTATATATTTTTCGCTTTAATTAAATTAAAAAGAAAAATAGGTGAAACTATGAAGATTGTATTGCGTAAAGAATCAAACATACCGTATTACAAGCAAATATATATGCAAATTGTTGAAAGAGTACAAAGTGGTATGCTTTCACATGGTGAATCCCTTCCTTCTTTACGTTGTATGGCCACAGATTTACAAATCAATGTATTAACTGTTCGTAAAGCTTATAAACAGTTAGAAACGAAAGGGTATATACGCATCGAACAAGGAAAAGGTGCTTACATATATAAACGTGTAAAGAAAGATTTTAAACCTATACCGTATAAATGGCAACAATCAAGATCTATTAATGTTATGCGTTCTCAATATGCAATGAATAAACATCGTAAATATTATGATTTTTCACAAGCAATTCTGTATCCTCGTCTGTTACCAAATCCATTTTTGGCAGACGAAATGCATAAATTGCTGGATAAAAATCCGATGTTGTTAGCAACTTATGGGCCAGTTCAAGGCGATTATGAACTGCGAGTTGAAATAGCAAATTACTTAAATGAACACCAGAAATTAGTGACGGACCCATCTCAATTATTAATTACAAGCGGAGCACAACAAGGAATTGATTTAATTGCTCAAACATTATTAAAACCTGGAGATATCGTATTAGTAGAAAGTCCATGTTACAGTGCTGCGCTTGACGTTTTCATCAATAAAGGTGTTCAAATCATTACTATTTCTCTTGATAATCATGGAGTTCGTTCCGACTTAATTGATGATATTTGTCAAAGTAAAAATCCCGTTTTATTGTATACAAATCCCACCTTCCAGAACCCGACTGGTACAGTAATGAGTAAAGAACGAAGAATGGAACTTATAGAACTAGCGGAGCTATATCAATTTTTTATCATTGAAGATGATTCTTTCGGAGAAATATATTTTGAAGGTGCTATAGTCCCACCACCAATCAAAAGTTTTGATAAGGATGGCCACGTGATATATATAAAAGGATTTAGTAAAACGTTAGCACCAGGACTGCGTATCGCAGCACTTATTGCCGATGGTCCTATTTTTGAATGGCTATATGCAGTGAAAGGTTCCATGGATATCGGTAGTCCTTTATTAACACAGAAGGCACTTCTACCTTTCTTACGTGCGGAACGTATGAAAAATCATTTAGAAAAATTACGTACAGCTTTACAAATGAGACGTGATTTAACAATTGATATATTATCGCCATTAAAAGGACTAAACTTTGAGATACCAAATGGCGGTTTTAATTTATGGGTGACACTGCCTGATTCGATAGATCCCTTTACCTTATTACAAAAAGCAAATGAAGTAGATGTCTCTTTTTTACCAGGAACAGCTTGTCTATTAAACTACGAAACAAATGATAACCAATTAAGAATTAGCTATTCAATGTTAAACGAAAAAGATATGGCAATTGGATTAGAGAAATTACATGATACAATACGAAACAATATTTGCTAGAAGTAATAACACAATAGCCAACAATAAATAATGCCCGAAAATGACAAAGTGTAGTATGGGATATTATTTATTGTTGAGCTTTTTCGTTATTCAAATCTAGTTACTCTATAAGCTGTAATCTTCATTATCATTCCACTTTAATTACAATCTTTCCTCTAACATGTTGTCCTTCACTCAAAATATGAGCTTCTCGAACTCCTGCTTCATTAAATGGCACCACTTTACTTATGATTGGTTTGATTTTTCCGTGTACAATTAAAGCTGATAATTCTTCTAATTGTTTTCCGTTTGGTTTTAGCCATAAAAATCCTGATTTTATTCCTTCTACTTTTTGTAGTGGTTCATGAACAATGGAAACTAGAACACCACCAGGTTTAATAATTCGAAAACTTTTTTCTTGCACTTCGCCACCTATTGTATCTAACACAATATCAAAATCTGATACTAGTTCTTCAAATTTATCTTTTTTATAATCAATAACGAGATCGGCTCCTAAAGACTGTAAAAATTCTTTATTTTTACTACTAGCAGTCGTTGCAACAAAAGCTCCAAATGATTTTGCGATTTGGATTGCCAAACTTCCAACTCCACCAGCTCCAGCATGAATGAATACACGGTCATTTTCTTTTATTTTTGCGTAATCTATAAGACTTTGCCACGCTGTAAGTCCTGCAAGAGGAATAGAAGCCGCTTCTTCGTAACTAATATTATTAGGCATATGTGATACTAAATCTGATTGTACTGCAATGAATTCAGCATAAGAGCCCTTTCCTATATTTTCAGGTTTTGTAAACACTTTATCTCCTATATTGAAACACTCTACATCTTTTCCAACTTCTTCAATAACTCCAGCTACATCTAATCCTAAAGTGATTGGAAATGAAAAGCGTAACTGTTCTTGTAAGTCACCTTTTCTTATTTTCCAATCAACTGGATTAACAGATGTTGCGTGAATGCGTATTAATACCTCGTTATTCTGAACAACCGGTTTTAAAACTTGTCTTTCTTTTAATTCTTCAACAATACCATATTGATCAATAACAATTGCTTTCATTTCCTCTCCTCCTTGCTATTTATTTTAATAACATACAATTATTTCTCAAAATTTTTTGTCTTGAATTACCATATAATTATTTTTGGGGGTAATTATGCAAGAAGCATTATAAAGTGAAACTTTAATCAGCCCTCACCAATCGTGATTTTTCGGGCAGTTGATCCCCCTCCCAACTTCTTTGCTTTCCCTGAATTTTGAGATGGGACTCCTACTGCCCGTGAATGCGGGATGAATTCCAAAACGAATCTTACACACATCTTAGAATCATTCAAAACTGTATTATTAATTAAATTCAAAAGAAATGAGGCTAACTATATGAGTGAAAAGATATTTAAAATAAACGGAATTGATATATGTACAGAAAGCTTTGGGAACCCTAAGAACCCAGCTGTTTTATTAATTATGGGCGCTACATGTTCCATGGTTTATTGGGACGAAGAGTTTTGTGAACTGTTGGCTAGTACGGGGAAATTTGTTATTCGCTTTGATAACCGTGATGTTGGACGCTCTGTTGCCTATGAACCTAGAACTTCCAATTATACAGTAACAGATATGGCTGAAGATGCAATTGGAGTACTAGATGCTTATCATATTGATAAAGCTCACCTATTTGGTATGTCATTAGGTGGTATGATTGCTCAAATTGCCGCTGTAAAACATCCTGAAAGAATTTTGACGCTAACTTTACTAGCGACTAGTGTAATAGGATCTGATGACAATACTCGCAATTTACCTCCAATGGATGAAAGGATTTTAACACATCATGTAAATGGCACAAGTATAGATTGGACAAATAAAAATGATGTGGCAGAGTATTTAGTTTCAGGATCTAGTCTATTATGTGGATCAGAACGAAAATTTGATGAAAATAGAGTTTATAAACAAGTAAAACAAGAAATAGAACGCGCAAACAATTTATTAAGTATGTTTAATCATGCTTTACTTCAAGGTGATGATGCATATGAAGGTTTACTTCACTCCATACAAGCACCTACATTGGTTATTCACGGAACAGATGATACAGCACTCCCATTCGAACATGGCCTCGCACTAATTGATGAAATTCCAAACTCAGTACTAGTAACTCTTAAAGGGGCAGGCCATGAAAACCATCCAGATGACTGGGAAAGCATAATTAATGCTGTTTCTAAACATACATCTAAAATTTAGATAAAGTGAAACTTTAATTAGCCCTCACCAATCGGGCCTTTACGGGCAATTGATCCCCCACCTAACTTCTTTACTTTCGCTGAATTTTGAGGTGGAGGTCTTACTGCCCGGCAAATAGCGGGATAAATAACTAATGGAAGGGGCACAAATTGTATTGTGCCCCTTCCATTTACAAACAAAACCCCATCACTGTATTCGTATGTATAGTGATGGGACTTCTTATATTTTTCTATGTTTAAAAAAATGGACAATCTAATTGATCAACAGATTCCCATAATTTTTTTTTTGCATTTTCGGTGGGTGTATTTGTTTCTAGTGGCATGTTTTTAAAAGGGTTTACTTCGACTTTTAATAAGGATGAAGGCTCCACATATAACGAGAAAACATGGCTGCTTGGTAAAGCTTTTGAAACGTCAATATCTCCTACTTGTTTAAATAGTTGCTGCGCAGCAAAGAAGAAGAAATTAGTTGGATTGGATTGTTTATTCAGCCATGCAAGCATTTCAGGTGATACCGATTTATGAATATTGATTTTTACTCGATCACCACGTTTATATCGCCTAGATCGCATACTTCCACCAACTAACTTATCGTTAAGTTTGTAAATCCTAACTCTTTTTGCTTATGCTCTCTATATTTTGGCGAACAAGTATAAACTAATAATCCTCGTGCATTTGTAAATAACGGATTATCTACAAAGATTACATTTTTGAGTCGTCCTTTTTGCTTTAAAATCATTTTTAAACTGTTTTTAATAATTACTGCACCCCCGCCATAAATAAACACGTATGGATCATCTTTCATATCATCAATTTTATTTATAATATCTGTTGCAACACGGGCCGCTAAACCTAATAGTGCTGGCTGTGATTCCTCAACTAATAAGGTATTTCTCGGATGCTTATCATTTAAATAAATTTGATTGAATTCTGTAATACTATCAATCGTCTTAGTTGGATACTTCCGGTTCCATCTCGTAATGATTTGTAGTAACGTCTCTTTTACACCATAAGATAAACCTTTACTTAGTTGCGGACGGAAATTCACCCCTAATGAAACAACTTCTTCTGTCGTCCCTGCGCCAATATCAAAAGAGAGTAGAGTTTTATCTACAAAATCAATTTCAGAAACTTGATTTTGCTCACATTCTATTTTATGTTTCACAACATTTCCTTCTTCATCGTATACAATGCCCCACGTCCCAGAAGCACCCTCAGGCAGGCATTTACAATACTCAATTGAAACATTAATTGTCACATCGCGTCCGTTCGGATAATGGAAAATAACCTTATGATTTCCCATATAACGTTTTGCATTTTCAGCAGCTATTTCTTGTGTAATAAGCTGCATAGGAAGAGCGACAGATAAATCATAACGAATATTAATATGGCTAGAAGTTGGACTTTGACGCATAGCGCTTACCGCCAAACCTGATAGTATTGTAATAACCATTAACTCATCCGTTGACTTATTTGATTTCTTCTCTACCTCAGTACCTTTTAATTGATCTTGAATGACTTTTTCTCCAACGATGTATCGTACATTATTTAGCATTAACGATGGCGAACTTATAGTCACATCAATGTGGTTTTCTAATTCAGATAATGAAACATCTACCTCATCTAAGAGTCCTGTAGGCTCACCTATATATAAAGAATAAATACTCGGAATAAAAATAGGGTCTTGCCCTTTCACCATTAACTTCAAACCGTTGTTTCCTGCATCTGCACCAGCTTTTAAAAGTATAGACATAACTACCCCCTAAATTAATCTGACATCCCTTCCAAATATATGCGAGCCCATTCTTTTACATTCAAATGTATTGTAATTTTTTATTTATCATAAAACCAAAATATTGCATACTTATATATTTCGTGTAAAAAGTATTTGACATGATACTTTTCCAATTTTATACTTATATTTGTAAAGAGTTTTTTACAATCGAGGGGGCAATTATTTATTGAATACTAAAAAAACTATTTTTATAATCATTGTTTTAGCATTAATTGCAATACTAGTACATGGCACATATAAATACATAACTGAAGGTTCTATTTTGGGTGGTACGATTTTTGCTATTTCGTTAATACTTAGTAATTTAATTAATTACATTACTTGGGGAGATCCCCACGGTGTATCAGAAGAAAGTCAAGATGAAATGGGACAACAAATTACATATAAAAGCTTTAAAATTGCATATTTTGTGCTTGTAGTTGTAATGTTCCTTATATTAATCTTCTCTGAAGGATTTTCTATGGGGGCTAATTTAGATGGAGTAAAAAACCTCCCTCTGTTCATCGCAATTTGCTCTTCATTCTTTATTTATCCTATTGTCGAACTCGTAGTTGCAAAACAATATAAATAAAAAGATGAGGTTTTCTATATGTAGAAAACCTCATCTTTTTATATTTACATACTCTCTACAATTGCTTTTAATTTATTCACAGTCCGCCAATTCCTAACTGTAGCTGGTGTATGTAACTTCTGAAACTGGTTCATTAATTTAGAATTTCGAATGCTATTTTTGAAAAACAAATAAACGACCTTCTCATCTATATAGCAATCTTCAAGTTCACTTTTAAATGTAAGCAATTGACTACTCTCTTCTTCAGAAAGTACATTAGCTAAAAAAGCAACATGAACACTTTCTCCTTCTAACAATGAATGAACTTCATACGGACATTGTTTAATAATATTTATAAATTCATCATGTGTTCTTAGCATGACTGGAACATCGAAATCAAATTCTTTTTTTATTTCAGATTGTATTCGGTCCTTTAGAAAGTTTATACCTTCCTCAGATTCGAACACAATATTACCACTTTGTATATATGTTTTCACTTGTTTTAAGCCTATTGATTCAAACACTCGTTTTAAATCAGCCATTTTGATTACTTTATGGCCACCGACATTGATTCCTCTTAGTAATGCAATATAAAGTGTCATATTATTCCCCCCACAGTAAAATGAACTTATCAATTGAATCGATTTTCCCACTCATATTTCTCGGATATTTGTTTTAATTCTTCTAACATATCATGAATAGATAATACCTCAAATAAAATAATAGATTCACTTGAAAAATGATGATGATAATGATTTGGTTTATAATCTTTCAAATCATTTTTATAACTCCAAAATTGCTTGTCTAATTCAGCAATAAGTTTAAAATGTTCCTCATCAATTTCATTACAACGGTTTCTTAATATAGCAATTATAGAATGAATTGTCCGTTGTAATATTTCTCTTTCACTTTGTGACCAGTCACAAGTCTCAATTGACACTCGAGCTAAATTATCTATATGGTAAATGATTTGCTGTAATATATGAAGTCGCTTCTGCATCGTTAAAAAGCTTCTCATTTCCTTTTTTGTATGTTGATGATATTTCCAATCTTTCTGCTCATATTGAACAAATTGTATTGCCTTATGCAATAATAAAGTCAATTTAGATAGATCCTGAGCTGTCTCCTTTTTCATACCTTTTCCTGTAAGTAATGCAGTAATCCATTCTTCCATAATATTTGCTGTTTTAGCAAATAGATCCTCTGTACATCCAAAAATCGTTTTAGTGTAGTGTGGTGGGAAAATGAAAAAATTCACTAAAGTAGATACTATAATACCAGTAGATGTAGTAGCTAAACGAATTAAAAATGCAGTAAAATAATGATCTGCCGTAATTGGAATCATAGCTACAGCAGTTAAAGTTGCTACTAATGTTCCCGCATGTAACCTTAGTTTTTGACATGTAACAATCGTAAACATCGCAGCTAATGCATAAGAAATTGCTTGATGGCCTAGGAAAAATGTGAAAGTCATGGCATATGCCGATCCAATTGTTGAGGCCGGAAAGCGAATAAGCCCTTTTTTTATTGAGTCTGTTGCAGTTGGTTCAATTGTAACAATTGCTGTTATTACAGCAAAAATAGTTGGGATGTTAAAAAATTCACAAACTAACACTGTAAGAAAAACTGCAATCCCAGTTTTAATCACTCTTCCCCCAACAATATTCCATTGTCTATCTTGATTCATTTTTTATATCCTTCATTTCTGTTTCATTTTATATACATATATTATATATTGTTAAAATAAAAAAACCTACTACATGAATATTCAAGAGTAAGTTTTCTATCTCATTATTTCATTATAGGTAAATGCATTATTATTTGTTGGCCCATTGGTCCCATTCTTCTAAAACCTTTATCTTGGAAGCTGACTTTTGCATACAAATTTTGTGCAGGAATATTTCTTTCATTCACAGCAAGTACAACTTCATTTTTTATTGGAAAATAACATTTTACAAACTCTTCTAATAATAACAATAACTTTTTAGCGTATCCCCTTTTTTGTCTATTGTGATTAATAGAAAATGATGTTAAAAGTAAAGCATTCTCATTATCCGTGAACTCCTTTACTCTATCTCCCGTTTGCAATGCGAAAAGACCCACCGGTACCCCATTGTAATCTAAAATAACAATCACATTTTTTGTACGATCACTTTTTGCTTTCTCCAGTAATGCGCTTGGATCTGATGTAAACTGAACTTGTTCACTTGGTAAAGTAAATGTTTGTATAACTTCTTTATATTTCTCCTTATACGGAACTAATTGAATTTCCCCTGTGTGTATGTTCATGCTAAACTCTCCCATTTTTTTACTTATTAACTTATACCTTGCTGTGCTTTTGAATGCACTCTTCCATCTAAAAAGGTAATTTCAACAAATGAATTTGGAGCGTTTCCTTTCCAAGCAAAAATTTGTTTAATTTGTGTAGAATGCTCTACCCCTTCTTCTATAAGTAAATCCCCTTCAAAACCAATTAAATCTTTTACTTCTGTATAAGTCATTCCTTCATTTATGTTCGAGAAATGATTTATATTGATAGACGCTTTCTGTTGCTTTTCCATCACAGTAGAAGAAGTTGCTGTTTGATTTTTCACTTCTTTTCTTTGTTCACACGCTGTCATACTGAAACCTAAGCAAAAACTAAACAATATACATGCGCTTTTTTTCATCATAACAGTTGTCCCTCCCATCATAATTAAACCATATATTCCCTTGAAAATAAACTGAATATTTAATATTATATTCAAAAACCTCGTACAATTAAGTACGAGGCTAATTTCATTTATTCAAATGATTATTTGATTGATCATCCTGTTCTTTTCTTAGCTTTTGTTCTTCATCTTTTGGTAATTGTTTATCATTATCTTTAATTGGATTCGTTTCTCTATTTTCAATCATATCATTTGGAACTTGTGGCATTACTCGGCCCACAATAGCCGCTAATTCATCTAGTATACCTTCACCTGTTTTTCCTTTTTTAATTTGCTTTCCAATTTGTTTGAGGCGTTCATACGTATCAACATCTGCTACAACGACTGCATTAGCACCGTAAGGATCATTTTTTAAACTTTCTGCAACAGAGTATTTAATTGATTCAACTCGAGTTCGATCAAGTTTTGCTTTTACGTCTATACCTACAATTGCATATTTGCCGACTACTACGGCTGTCGCATCATTCACACCTGGCACACTTGCAGCTAAAGATGCTAAATGATCTGCTGCTTTTTCATTTGGCTTATTTGATTTATTCGTATAATTAACATTTTTCATTGAAACATTTTTTTGTTCCGGCTTTTCGTTTGGATTGTCTTTTTTTCCAATACTGCATCCAGTTATAACGAAGCAAAGCATCAATATATATATTAGAGTTTTCATCATTTTCACCACTTCACTATTAAGGTTTAATCATAAATTTTTTCAACAGCTTGCATTTTCTTTACCTTTTCCTCGGCCCCGCTATTAGCATTAATGAATATTTGGTACGTATCTTTTCCTAAAGTGCCTACAAATTCATAGCAAAGTACTTCATTATGCAAATCATTGACTACTACAGCTTTACGTTCTTCCATGACTTTTACATCCGGATTGATTTTCTTTCTTGCTTCTGCTGCAGTTAGCTTTGCCGATGGAACTGTTCGCTTTTGATGTGACGCTAAATATTCTTTTGCGGAGAACCCAACGATAGAACCATCATCTAAAGCAATTTTCATTTGAATTGCTTCTGGATAAATTCGTACTCCATTTTCATTTACTACATACGTAAATACACCAACATTATCATATTGAGAACTATCATAAAGCTCCATATTATTAAACTTATGGTCCTTTAAAAATTTCAAACCTTTACTACCTGCATCGTTTAAACTAACTTTCTGTTCTTTAATTTCGCGGTTATTCATAACCCAAATCGGATATCCGCCTTTTCCGGTAATATCCATATAGAACTCATTGTTCGTTGCTTCATCTTTAATTTTCACACTATAGAAGGATTCTTTCGCACCTTTTCCGCTTTTCTCAACATCTACTTTTTCATTTCCTTTTAAATTCAAAAACGATTTTGCAATTTTCGCCGCTTCATCTTTAGAAATTGCCTTTCCTTTCGCTTCAAATCCACCTTTTTTATTTTTTTGCGCACTTGTAAAGGTCGGTCCGAAGTTTGTAGAAGAATATGATGTTACGTTTTTCTCTACAGTTTTCAATCCATCAATAATTGTGTTATCTGCTGGATCGCGATTTGATGCAAGTGCCATTTCTACATCCATCCAGCGTAAATTATTTTTCAAAACAAGATGTTGTACTTTTCTTAGTTCATCTTGTATATTTCCTGCATTTGAATATAAAGTTTGCAACGTTTTATATTCTTGCTCATTTAACGGCTCTTTTTCTAAATCACGAATGGCTGCACGGTAACTAAAATCACCGATATTCGCTAAAAATTCTTCCGTTTTATTAAATGGCATTAATGTTAAAGGAAGTTGCCCTACATCTGAGCGAGCTTCAGATGTTAAACGCCATACATCCGCTAATGCAGGTGATAAAGATGATCGTGAATTCATCGCAAGTGTTGTGCCAATTTTATCGTGTAATAAATCGACTTCGTATGCTAAATCATGGAATGCACGTTGATAGCTATTTTCCGCTCGAATTAAAACCGCATTTTTCTCTTGGTGCTCTTTATAGCCCCAGTATCCTGTTCCTACTACGCCAACTGTTAATAATACAATGATAATACCTCGTAACATTGTCCCACCTCCGCTCTATTTACAGAAAATATGTTTACCGATTTTTTTAATTTGTGGACGAGTCCATATCCATTTACTAGTCGCAGTATCTGGATTGAAATAATATAAAGCATTTCCTGTTGGATCCCATCCGTTAATCGCATCTAAAACTGCTTTTTTTGCTGTTTCATTTGGCGTTAAATATATTTGTCCATCGGCTACCGCTGTAAATGCTCTAGGCTCAAAGATTACACCTGAAACGGTATTTGGAAATGATGCACTTGTAACACGATTTAAAATAACAGCAGCTACTGCAACTTGTCCTAAATACGGTTCACCACGTGATTCCCCGTATACTGCGTTTGCCATGAGTTGAATGTCATTTTGCGAATAACCATTCGGAACATTTGTCCCTTTATTTTGAGATGGTTTATTTTTTTGTGCAGTACTACCACTATTTCCTTTATTGGCAGTGGACTTGTCATACTTCGTTGCCTTCACGAGCATTTGCTTCGTTTTAGCTCCAGCTAAACCATCAACGGGTAATCCGAATTTCTCTTGAAAATTCCGAAGTGCCCAATATGTACCCCATCCGAAAACACCATCCACTTTTCCCGTATAAAATCCGTTATATTTCAAACGAGATTGCAGTTCAATGACATCTTCGCCAGATGCTCCTCTTTGAATGACTTGATTAGAAAAAGCTTCTACATTCTTTAGTTGTATACTACTGACCATTAAAGACAGTCCTATGAACGCAAGTAAAACTGCTATTTTAAAAATAGCTTTTTGGCGCATAATTTTCCCTCCTTAATTACGGAAATGATTTCTTGGTTATGTTTTGTAAAAGCCTCGCTTTTATGTAAAGAAGACAAAAAAATCCAAACTAATATCGTTGAAAAAATATGTAAACAATATAAAAAAAGGATAAAAGGAGTTCATCATGAAGAAATTGTTAAAACGTGTCGCACTCGTCATTCTGTTCCTAACAACATGTTCAAATATATATACAGGCTCATCAATTGTTCATGCGCAGCCGCCGTATGCCAAATGGGGTAAACTTGCCGTAGAAAAGACGAAAGAACAATACCCAAAAGCAGAAATTATTGACTATCTACATATAGGTAGAAAACCCAAAACAGTTCAAATAACTGTTGAAAAATTTAAATTGTGGTTACGTGAAGATGGAAAAGAATATGGTGTTTTTGTTGATGTAGAATTTGAAACGAAGACGGAGAAATTTATAAAGTTGTCGTTTCAGAAGACGAGTAGATAAAGTGAAACTTTAATCAGTGGGGGTTTTGTTCATCTCCCACTGATTATTAGTCCTCACCAATCGGACTTTTACGGGATAAAGTGAACCCCCACTGTTAAAAACAGAAACAGTGGGGGTTCTTGCATTTCTAAAATTCTTTCCTAAAATTTCGATTCCCTAAAAATCTTACCAATATACAAATAGCGCCAATTACAACAGCTATCCCTATACTATATAAAAGGACTCTACCATATCCTCCTATTCTCGGATCTAAAAAAGGATATGGATACCAATTTACGATTGGACCACGTAATAAGCTATATACAACGTAAAAAAACGGGAATAAGAGCCAACTTGCAGCTTGTTTCCAGGTGATTTTCTTATTTGGTGGATTTAAAATCCAATCTAAAAGCATGGTAATTGGCATGATATAATGCAGCACCGTATTTACCCATGGTATTGCAGTTTGAAGTGATTCTTCTAATCCTCTTAATAGTAAAAAATAAATCAGTCCTGTCGTAAGTATATATACCGTTGCCGCACCACGAAGTATACTAAACTGCTCTGATCGACCAAATGTAGCTGTTCCGATACTGCTTAAAAGGAGAATACATGCAACTAAAATGTTACTTTCGATCGTAAAGAAACTAAAAAAGTTAACTGGATTGAACGGTTTCGCTTGTGCCCTGATTATGAATTGCGTAATAATGGCGCTACATGCTAGAAGACTTAAACATAATCTAAATAAAGATAAAGTTTTTTCATCCCTCATACATTCCCTCCTTTTCTTATATATAATTGGAATTTCCCTGTACATGCTCAATAAATAATTTTAATGGAACGAGCCCACGTTTTGGCATATGACTACTTATAACAGCTATTACTTCTAACTGAGGAATGATAACGATGTATTGCCCGCCGTATCCCATAGCGAAATATATACAATACGGTATGTGAAATCTTTCGTTATGTAATACCCACCAGTGATATCCATATGCGCCGACATGTTCATATGTTTCAAATTGCACCCTGCTTGACTCTTCTAACCATTTCGCTGATACAATTTCTTCCCCATTCCAATATCCATTTTGTAAACATAATTTTCCTAATTTTAATAAATCGGTAGATTTCATTTTCATACCGAAGCCACCGACATATACACCCTGCGGATCTTGTTGCCATTCGTATTCGTTAATTTCTAATGGATCAAATAAATATTTCTTTGCAAACCGCTCTGTCGACATTCCAGTAGCTTCTTGAATAATATAGCTCAGTAAATGAGAAGAACCTGAATTATAATTCATTTTTGTAGCAGGTTTTTCAATTATTGGCTTTTCTAATATGTACTGTACCCAGTTCTCTGATTCTACAAATACATTTGGGAATACTACTCCATTCCCAAACTCTTTCCAATCCTCACCAGTAGTCATTGTTAATAAGTGATAAAGCGTCAAATCATGTTTTTCCCCAGGTACATTTTCAATCCACTCTGTAATCGGTGTATGTATATCATTTATATAGCCCTTATCAATTGCAATACCAATTAATAAAGATACGATACTTTTTGTAATCGAATTTATTTTATATAAGTTATTTGCACATTTAGGTGTTTTATAATACTCAGTTGTTAATTCCCCTTTTTGATAAACAAGAAATGTATTCACTTTTTTCTTTTCGAATTTATTTTCTAGTTGCTTGAAATCCAAAAACTTTACCTCCATTTAAATAGTTACTCCATTTATTATATCTTGTTACTTCATTTTAAACATAATTGTGCTCAAATAAAAATAAACCTGTCAGCCATAATGAACTGACAGGTTTATTTTTATAATTTCGTACGAATATTCCAAAGCTCTGGGAAGAATTGTTGATCAAGTACTCGTTTTAAATAAGAAACACCGGAGGATCCACCTGTCCCCATTTTATGTCCAATAATTCTTTCTACTGTTTTCATATGACGGAAACGCCATTGTTGTAGCCAGTCTTCAATATCAATCAATTTTTCAGCAAGCTGATATAAATTCCAATATTTTTTCACATCCGCATACACTTCTAACCACGCCGCTTCTACTGTTGCATCTTCTTCATAAGGCTGCGTAATATCACGGTTTAACACATCTTTATGAATAGGGAATCCTTCTTTTACTAATGCTTGAATCGCGACATCATATAGACTTGGTGCATGTAGCGCTTTATGAAGCCGTGCATGTAATTCTGGATCCTTTTCATAAATTTTTAATGCGTGCGGCGTTTTATAGCCAAGTGCATACTCAATCATACGATATTGATACGATTGAAAACCTGAAGCTTGACCGAGTGAATCACGAAACTCAATATATTCTGATGGTGTTAATGTCGCAAGAATATCCCAAGATTGAATAATTTGAGACTGAATTTTTGATACACGTGCTAACATTTTAAAAGCTGGTTGTAATTTATCTTGTTTAATAGATTCAATCGCCGCATTTAGCTCATGTAAAATGAGCTTCATCCAAAGCTCACTTGCTTGGTGGATAACGATAAATAACATTTCATCATGATGGTCCGATAATCTTTTTTGAGAAGACAGTAAACTATCTAATTGTAAATACTCCCCATACGTCATATTCTCTTTAAAATCCGTATGAATCCCTTTTTCCATAATTACTTTTTCATTTTCTTTCATATTAGCCAAACGCCCCTTTTATATAATTCTACTTATATTGGTCTAATAACGGCTCGAACTGGACTTCCATCTGCATCAGTTAATGCAAGTGGTAATGCAATAAGTTCATAATCACCGTCTGCTACATGATCTAGTACGACATTTTCTAAAATATGAATTCCATGTTTAAATAATTGATGATGCGCTGCTAATTCTTTATCATCTAGCGGATCAACTGATGGTACATCTACTCCGATTAAACAAATACCTTTCTCTGAAAGAAACGACGCTATGTCTGCACGTAAATGAGGGATCACCTCTGGAAATTCTTCAGCTTTTCCATGTGAAGATGTACGTAATAATAATCGTTCTACACCTTCTAAATGAAAGCTTTCTAATTCCTTTTTCCCGATGCTTTCAAGATTAGAAACGTCAATAATCCGTGCTGGGCCAACATAAACTTGAACATCTAAATCCAATACTTTCTTTCCATCATTATCAAAATGAAATGGTGCATCAATATGAGTGCCTGTATGAATACTCATCGTTAACTTTCCGACATTTACTGAGCCACTTTCTTCTTTTGACCATGAAACTTCATACGAGAACGGTGTGTCTCCTGGCCACGTTGCAATATTATTATTTAGCGGTTGTGAAATATCAATCCACTCTGATGTTTTCATATCTATGCCACAACCTCTCGCTTATTTTCAAACTGCTTATACTCTTCATTTTTCATAATTTTCTTTAATATTTGTACAGATTTCCACACTTCTTCGTATGTGTTATATAAAGCGACCGGCGCAAGTCTCACCCCATTTGGCGCTCTAAAATCTGGAATTACTCCATTTGCTTTTAGTGCTTTACATATACGTGCTGCTTCTGCATGCTCTAAATAAATGTGCCCGCCTCGTTTTTCATCCTCTAATGGATTTCCAATTGTAAATTCGAAATCTTTTAATTCATGTCCAATTAAATTCAGCATGTATCTCGTAATATGTAAAGATTTCTCACGTAAACGTTCAATACCAGCATCTTTGAAAATTTCAAGTGAACCAATTAATGGTGCTGTACTTAATACGTGCGGTGTACCAATTTGATAAGCACCTGCATGATCAGCAGCTGTTAATGTATGCTCCATATCAAACTGTTTATCTTTTCTAGAACTAAACCATCCAGACAATCCTGGCAGTCTATTAAAATGTTTACTATTTACATAAAGGCCTGCAACACTACCCGGTCCTGCATTTAAATATTTATAATTGCACCAAACAGCAAAATCGACATCCCAATCTTTGAAATGATGCGGAATAGATCCTATTGAATGGCATAAATCAAATCCAATGTGAATGCCGCGTTTATGAGCTTCCGTTGTTAAAAGTTTCATATCAAGAATTTGACCACTTCTATATAAAACAGAAGGTAATAAAATTAAAGCAATATCATCTTCCATCGCATAAATAATATCTTCTTCAGAAAGTGTTCTACCATCTCGGCTTTTCACTCTTACTAAATGCTCCTCTGGATCTAATCCTTTTAAACGAATTTGACTTTGAAGTGCATAAATATCTGACGGGAAAGTTAATTCATCCGCAAGTATTTTTGTACGTATTCCTTTTGGTTCGTAAAACGTCGCAATAACTTGGTGTATATTTGTAGTTGTAGAACCGGTTACAATAGTTTCTTCCGGTAAAGCACCAATAAGAGGGGCTGTAAGTTTACCTAATTTCTCTGAAAGGAAAAACCACGGGTGCTCACCTTCTGTCCAGCCGTCAATGCCATACTCTTTCCACGAATCTAGCAACGTAAGTAATGATTTCTCTGCTCTTTTTGAAAGTAGTCCTAATGAGTTTCCATCTAAATATATCGTTCCTTCTTTTTTATAGAATTCAGTTTGAAAATCTTTCAGTTCATCATGTTTATCACATTCAAGCGCATATTCATAATTCGGTTGAAATGGTTCTTTATACATGGTGTCACCTTCTCTTAATTTTCTTTTTATTCTAACTAATTGAAATATATCACCTCAATTGATACGACGTCAATGATATTATGTCAGTTGACTTTATATATGAATTTCTTTTACAATACAGTTATATTTTCAGATATTTCAGTATAAAGAGGTGATTCTTTGAAAAACAGTACCCTTTCATCAAGAAAACACCGCTCCTTAGAAACGAAGAAAAAACTATTACACTCTGGTTACACTATTTTTATAAATAACGGATTTCAAAAAACGACAATTACACAAATTATTAAACATGCAGAAACCGGTTACGGAACAGCATATGTATACTTTAAAAACAAAGATGATCTCCTCACCGTTTTAATGGAAGATGTTATGAATCAATTTTATGATATTGCCAAGCGCTCCTTTTTGCCTCAAACGAAGGAAGAAGCACATAAAATGATTCAAAATCAAGTTAGAGCATTTCTACAACTAGCAAAGAAAGAACGAGCTATTTTACAAGTTGTAGAAGAAGCAACCGGATTATCAAAAGAGATACGTCAAAAATGGGACGAGATACGGGAACGCTTCATAAACAATATTACGCAGGATATTACATACTCTCAAGAAAGTGGATTAGCACAGCCTGAATTAAATAAAGAAATTGTAGCACGTGCTTGGTTCGCAATGAATGAGATGTTTCTTTGGGCAATTGTGAAAAATGATAAAAAATTTGAGTTAGAAGAGATAGTACATACATTGACGGAGATGTATACGACGGGGTTATATAAATAGCACACCTGCAATAAATACGGTGTGCTATTTTACAACTATAAAAATATTTTATCTGGGTATGGCAATGCTAAAAGAGGCTTTTCAGATAAAGGGAAATATTTTAGTTTTAACGATTCATCATCTATCGATTTCAACTCGCCACCGCTAATTTCACACTCAAATACAATAACAATATATTCTACTTTATCGCCATTTGCATATGTATAACGAAACTCTTCCCCTCCAAATACGCCTTTTTGTTTTTTCACTTGTACTTTCAATCCTGTTTCTTCCCATACTTCCCGAATTACTGCTTCTTCTGGAGTTTCCCCAAGTTCAATTGCTCCAGCTGGCAAACTCCAGTATTCTCCACCAGGATATTGAAATAAGATTTTCCCTTGCTCATTTTTAATAACAGCAGCTACACTCGGTATTAGAATTAGTTCATGGCCTAATTGCTCACGGATTTTTTTATAATATAGCGACATCGACATATAATTCTCTCCCACTCCAATAATAAACAACTGTATTTTCTGACACCTATTGTATAATAATACCAATAACAATTTCTATATAGAAAGGATAAGAAAATGACCCAAGTACAACTAGTAAATAGCTTTCTATCATTTTTAGGTACGACAAAACAGCCTACTAGCTTAAAGTTTTTAAATGAGCTTATTAAAGCTCATCAAGAAAAAATAAAATGGGAAACCCTTACTAAAATAATTGACTGGGAAAAGGGTAATGAAACAGGTAATTATTTTCCTTCCATTGAGACATACATAAACCGTATTACAACAAAAGGTCTCGGGGGTACTTGTTGGACGCACTCAATTGGATTTCATTGGTTATTATCAAATCTTGGTTTTAATGTTCATTATATGTATATGGATCCCGGACATTTATGCTTACGAGTTAACTTAGACCAACCTTATTATGTTGATGTTGGTTATTGTGCACCTTTATTTCAAGTTTATCCACTTTACGAATCATTTCAAGTAAGTAACGTAAGAGAAACTTTTACTTATCAAGTATCAAATAAGGAAATTCATATTACTAGAGATCCTGGTCCAACAAAAACCTTAATTACAGAACCGATACAATTAACAAGTATGAAAAAACAAATTATAAAATCTAATGATTGGCGTACATCTCCTGTATTAAAAAAGATTCAGATTTTCGGTTATGTTGACAGTGTCCCAACTTCCATTAATGGGAATGTATTAAAGCAATATTTCGCAGATGAGAAAATGGAACATATCCTTAGCACTTCTGAACTTACTTATTGGATAACAAAAAAGTTTTGTATTGATAAAGAAATATATGAAAGAGCTATTGAGATTTTCACTAAAAAATCTTCAAATATTGAAAGTGGTACCCAATAGATTGAGTACCACTTTTACTTTACATGCTTTTCATTAGCGTACTTTTTCTTCAGTCATCCTACTCACAATTCCAACAATAAATTTATATTCAACCCTTCTCTTCTTATCTTTCTTAAAACCCTCTTTCGTATCAAAAATAAAACAAGTTTTCCGAAACCAAATACGTACGTATAAAGACTCAAAATAAATAGGTTTTATAATACCTCGTTCTTCAAATTCAGTCCCATCTTTATTTTCAGTTTCCGTTCGAACAAACCACCTATTCCCGATTCCAATTTCAATGTACTTCACACACTAACCTCCATTAGGAAATTTCCCTTCTAACAATTCTATTATTTCCCCGGTAAGCGCACATTCCGACAGAACATGAGCCCACAAAGAAAAAGTAGATTGCAAAAATCTACTTTATAACTTATATTTTTGCATTCGTTTATAAAATGTACTACGGGGTACATTTAATAGTTTTGCAGCTAACGAAACATTTCCATTTGTCTTTTGTAATGCTTCAATCATGCTATCACGCTGTATTTTTTTACGAAAATTCAATGTATGTTCTGTTTTATTTTCAACTTGTAACTCAAGTTGTTGTTGATTTCCCCTCATTGTTTGCAGCAAAAAAGCGACTTGTTTTTCGCATATTTCCCGTCCTTGCGACAAAATGTAAATGCGTTCTAATACATTTACTAGTTCCCGAATATTTCCGGGCCATGTATGTTGTAAAAATTGATTGTATATACTCTTTGGAAATACAACATTCCAATTCTTCCGTTCGTAAAAGTGTTGTATAAAATATGGGATATCCTCTTTTCTTTCTATTAACGATGGAACATATAACGGATAAACGTGCAAACGATAATATAAATCTTGACGGAATTTCCCTTCTTCTACTAACCGTAGTAAATCTTTATGTGTGGCAGTAATAATACGAATATTTACTGGTACCAATTTTGAACTCCCAATTGGAGTTATTGTGCGTTCTTGTAAAACACGCAATAATGCTACTTGCATCTCTGGTGGTACTTCACCAATTTCATCTAAAAATAATGTTCCTCCGTTTGCTTGTTCAAATTTCCCTTTATATCCTTGACGTCGCGCACCTGTAAATGCACCTTCAGCATAACCGAACAATTCACTTTCCATTAATTCTTTAGGCAAAGAACCGCAGTTAACAGCTATAAAGGGCCCGTCTTTTCTTGGACTATTTTCATGAATCGCTCTCGCGACATATTCCTTTCCTACTCCTGTCTCACCACATACATACACACTAGCATCAGTCGGTGAAACAATCTTAATTTCTTCTAGTGTGTGTTGAAATGCTCTGCTTGTCCCGGTAACTCCTGGAAAAGTAATCCCTTTTATAAATGTGAGAGCAGAATATGTATTCATTTGTTTGTTTTCCTTTAAATACATACATTTCCCGATCATTCTTTCATTACTATATACTGGTATTTCTAATTTAGTTTCCAATCCATGGTGCATTAACTCTTCAAGTTTCATTCTTGACCAATTATTTATTCGTTCACGAACGCTCTTACTCGCAGAAACGATAACATCACGATGATTACAAATAACTACTTGTTCATCACTATCAATGACATCTAAAAAACGATGGATTAAGTGTAATTCATTTTGATGAACTCTTATGCTACATTCACGTTCAATCGCATGTGCCATTGAAGTTACCATACCGAGCATATATGGATGCGAAAATTCAATTGGACATGAGAAATTTAGAACACCAATTAATTTCCCGTCATCGTTATGAATGGGAGCGGCCGCACAACTCCAGCTATGAGATACCACGGAATAATGTTCAGTACCACTTATCATAATAGCTTCTTCAATTTCTAGCGCTGTTCCAATTGCATTTGTGCCAACAGCTGATTCCGTCCATTTTACACCTTCAATAAAATTAATATGTTTCGCTCGCTTTAACGTTTGTTTATTTCCACTTAACGATAGAACATAACCATCTGGATCGATTAATAATGCCATCATTTGTAGTTCATCAATGGTTTTTCTCATATTTTGTATTTGAGGTAATGCTATATCAAGAAAAATTTCACTCTTTTTCTTTTGTTCTTGAAAAACATTAGAAGACAAAATTTTCTGACCTTTATTCATATAAGGATTCACATTTGCTTGTCTACATCGATGCCATGACTCTGAAATTCTTTCGTTTATACGGTTCGAATCAAAGACTCCTTCATCAATAAACTTTTTCCATGTATGTAAGTAAAACAGTGAAGCTAACATTGTATCATCTCCCTTTTAATTGTTTTGGAGATTTATAAAACATACTTCTATTATAAAACTGAATAAAAGCGTTTTCAATACAACTAGAAAGATGACACAAATATGTTAATAATTTGAATATATTAATGCGCGTCTTTATTCTTTTTTAGTAGCACCATATTTTGTATAATGGACGCAAAGAAAATACATAACCAAAACCACTTTTGTGGATTACCATTTATAAAGAAAACAATCACGGCTATTGCAAATAAAATAGCCGCTGATAAACTAATATATAATTTCGTTCTGACCTGCATTAGTCTTCGCTCCTATTATTTTACAGTACATACTAACTCTTCATTTTTCATCTCTACTATGTACTTCTGTAAAACATATTCTCTTCCGCCATGTTTTTCATACCAATCATGTATTCTTTTTACATGAATCTCGTCACTTCTAATTTTCGATTCAATTTCTTTATACCGTTCAAAACTATCATATTCCCATATGGCGAATACTTCAGACGTACCATTCTTATTACCTTTCATCCAGCGTCCTATTAGCCTAGAGCCATACTTTAATTGATTAGGTAAGTTCGTGTTATTGAAATGATCATTAAATACTTCTATGAATTCATTTCTCACTACATAGTACTTCCTTCTGTAAAACATTCCTCTTCACCTCTTTTATGAAAAGTATCAGTAGATCTTCCCATCACTACTGTATTATAATACTTTCCATCCGATAGTCTTTTGTCATTTTTCAAAATGCCTTCTACTTCAAAACCTAATTTTTTATAAAGATGAATAGCTTTCTCGTTTGTCTCTAATACTTGTAATGATATCTTTTTTACCTCATTTTCGTCAGCCCATTTAATAGATTGTTGTAATAGGCTCTTACCCATTCTATATCCCCAAAACTCTTTTAAAATACAAACGCCAAACTCCACTTTATGAGATAATCTCTTGAAATTTGATCCTTCACACCTTGAAAATCCAACGATTCGATTGTGCACTTCTACAACTAAAAAGAGATTTTTCGTCTCTTCACTATCTGTTTTTATTATTTTTTGAAATCCTATATCATCTATAAATCCCTCTCCAGCATCTCTATCCATATTTTCAGTTTCTCCATCAATCTGAACTCTAATTTTCGATAACTGCTCAGCATCTTTCTCAGCTGCAGAACGAATTGTATAAGTTAATCCATTTATATGAAACTCTTGCTCTTTTACAATCATGTCAAACTCCTTTCAAATGAATATAATGGCGCTATTACAACTTGTTTACCTTGTTTCTCAAAGTCCTGAACAGTTTCTTTACTAGCCTCTTCGTCAGTTATAATAATTTCAATTTCTTTTAGAGACTCTCCTCTTATAAAACAATCTATTCCAAGTTTATTATGCGGAACTAAACAAATATTTCTTCTAGCAATTTCACTTACTCTTTTACTAAAATAAGCAACTTCAGGTGTTGCAGTACTAATACCTTGTAATGAAATGCCTCCACCTGTAGAGAAATAAAGATCAATAGAAAATCTACTTATCAATTCAGAGGCAAGTGTATCAGTAATATTTCCTGAAGGTTTTACTTTTCCGCCAATTAAATACGTATCAATATTCTTATATTCTCGTAGATAACCAGCTATTTCTATAGAATTCGTAATAACCGTAAATGATACTTCCGGTAAATATTTCAGCATCGCATTATGAACGGAAGCCCCACCAATAAAAATTGAATTACCTTCTTGTATATAAGATACCGCAACTCTTGCAATTGTGTCCTCATATATTGAGCTATCACTATAACATTTAGCTGGTTCCGCAGCTAAGTTTCTCACTCGCGTAAGTTCAATTGCACCTCCGTGTGTTCTTTGTAATAAACCATCCTTTTCCATAATAGACAAATCTCTTCTTATAGAATCAATAGACATATCAAATCTTTCCGCAAGATCCTTTGCGATTACTCTTCCATCTGTACTAAGTAGTTCTAAAATTTTCTCTCGACGTTCTTCAGTAAACATGTTATCACCACCGTTATTGAAGATTCAGAAATTTGAACTTTATGTTAATTATATGCACGTTTCTTCCGTTTCACAATATTTTCAATCCTTTTTCTTCCGTCTTTATGCAGGTTTTCTCTCTTTTTCTATTTTGTTAACTTTACATAAAATAAATGCACATTTGCATATTCTACTAAAAGACTTCTATTTATTTCCTTATTCATGTAAAATTATTCCTATGTTTTACTTTTTAATACAGAAAGGGATTACTATGAAATCATTAATCAAAACGACATGTACAGCATTATTATTTACAGGAATATTAACAGGATGTAATAGCAATACTACACCAAAACAAGAAAAGAGCGCTCTCGAAAAGAATGCAATGCACTATGGAGAAATAGTTAAAAACGAATACTATAGAGCGACAGTTGAAAATGCAAAGTTCGAAAAAATAGACGAAGAGCGGCGCCTTACTACTCGTGTTATGATTAATAATGTTCGAGACGATGGACAAACTATTGATCTTTCGGAAATAAAATATTTCATACAAGATGAAAAAACTGGTCAGAAATATGAAGGTGAAGCCCATCCGATAGGTGACGAGCACTATAAAAATGTTCCACACGAATTCTCTTTAACTACTGACGTTGTATTTGAACTGAAAACTTCACCAAAAGATTTAAATAATATGTATTTATACATAGATAGCAAAGCTGCGCCGTTAACAAATACATATTGGAAGCTTGATAATTTAGTATCTAAATAGAAAGACCAGTCTTATACGACTGGTCTTTTTACATTCATACATTTAACTTTCATTAACACTTATATTAATTTTCTAATAACAACTTGAATAACATCAGCTAAACCAGTGTGCCCTTTCCCTTCAACTCGCTCTTGTTCTCCATTAAAGAAATGAATTACCTTATGTTCTTCACACCAAGTAAGGATATCAATTGGATCATACAGCATATCAACATCTTTTGGTCCACCAGTACCATAGTTTATTTGTTTTTTTGAGTAAACTTCAAACATAATTAATCCACCAGGCTTTATCGTTTGTATCATTTTATCTAATATCATTTTTTTATGATCATCATGAAAATGTCCAAATACCATAATTGCTGCATCATATTCATTTTCTGGCAAACTATCAGCTAATAAATCTACTTTTTTTGTATGCACGTTTACGTTATGCTTCTCTGCCAATTTTTTTGTCTTTTCTAATCCATCTTCTGAATAATCAATAGCTGTTACTTCGTTCCCTTGTCTTGCTAGAAATACAGCATTTCTACCTTCTCCCTCTGCGAAAGCTATTACTTTATTGTGATTTACTAAACGAAATCCTTGTTCTTTAATAAATGTATTAGGTTCTTCCCCGTAAAAATATTCATCTAATTTATATCGATCATTCCAAAAGTTATTCATCATCTTCTCTCCTTCTTCATATTATTTTCTAACTACAATTAAAGACATTAAAGAGTCTTTTTATCCTTAATTAATTTAAAAATAAAAGCAGATTAAAAATCCACTTTTATTTTTTTCGCAAGATCTACGATTTTTTGATTTCTTAACTCTTCTTCCATTTTCTCTTCTGCTGCGAGCATTGCCTCATTAATTAAACATCCAGGTTTGTCATGTAAACAACAGTCAAACAATGATGTTTTACCTTCAATTGCATGTATAATATTTAAAAATGAAATATCTTCCCAATTCTTACTAAGCGAGTAACCGCCCTTTGGACCAGATGATGAATGTATCATCCCTTCCTTCGTCAACTTAGTTAGTATTTTAGACAAGTACGTTGGTGAAACATTTTGCATTTCTGCTAATTGGTGAACACTAACTAACTTATTTGGTGTAGCCTTTGCCAGAAAAAGCATTGTATGAAGAGCATAATTTGTAGCTTTAGAATATTTCATAGTACAGCCCCTATTGTAGACTTCATGTATCTACAATAACTTTATTTTTTTATTATGTCAAACGTTTATAATACTCCATACAACATTATTTCTTCACAAATAATACATCTGCTGCGCAAATCGTCACTTCTCTAAATGGACAGTCAAATAAAACACCTAGTTCAAAACCATCTTCAGTAAGAGCTATTTCATGATATAGCCACCAAGCACTTTCAAAGTTTTCCGGCATAGAACACTTTGTTACTCCTATAAAGTGAAACTTTAATCAGTGGGGGTTTTGTTCATCTCCCACTGATTATTAGTTGAACCAATCGGGCTTTTACGGGCAGTTGATCCCCACCTAACTTCTTTGCTTTCGCTGCATTTTGAGGTGGGTGTCTTACTGCCCGTTAATGCGGGATAAAAGTTACTTCAAGTTTATCAAATTCACTAAAAGTACCACTGCAATCTAATACAATAGACAAAGTATCTTCTGATTTTCTCTTTACTACTTTAATCACACTATCATGTAGTGATGTCTCATGTAGCTGAGCGACATTTGACGGAAGTTTTTTCTCAATGGAATTAAAATATTCTACGTATGATTGATCTAATTGTGCCATTCTTTTCTCATAATCTATTGTCCACTCTTGCATAAGTTTTTTCAGTTCACCTGAGGGGTATTCTGAATTAATTGTGATGTTTTGTATAATTGAGTATATCGATTCAGGAAGGAATTTTAATAAATCTATTTTCCTTTCCTCTATTTCTTCCCTTAAACTTTGTATATCTATTTCCGACCATTCTTTTATAGACCCTATAAAACTTACAAATTCTAAAACTTGCATTTTTTTATACCAATCTCTTGTGAAATATTCCAATAACACCTCTCCTAAAATATCTTTACATCCAGTAAAAACAATACATCCACTTATTATATCATTCCAATAACCATTTTTTCTAAAGAAATAATGTAAAACTATAAATATTCTGCCTATTTTTTCTAAAACTTCATAATATTTACAAAAATATAAAATTAGAATACATTTTAGCTGTACAAGATTCACCTGTACAAAAATTCAAACAAAAAGGGATGGTTATATGTTGAAGAAATTAGTAGCAGGGACATTAGTAGCGGGTTTTGCATTAACTGGAGGACTAGGTGCGGTAAGTGCTGAGGAAAAAAGTAACACAATTAAGTCATTTGATTATTTAAAAGTGGATGAACAAAATGTTAATTCATTTGCAAAATTAAGTGATCATGATAAGAAAGATATCCAAATTACTATGGTATTACCTAAGCAAAATGAAAATGGAGATTGGCTAGCTTATGGTTTTACTAGCCGCGAAACATTGGATGCGTATATTGCAAAGGATAAAAAAGCAATTAAAAATAATATTAATCCTTTAGGTAGCGGTGCTGGTAGTACTGATTTTTATGAACATAAAGATAAAGGTGGTCAATATATTTACTGGAGCAGTGGCTTTAAAAACTTACCATCTAGCTGGAATGACAGAATTTCTTCTGTAAGTACAGCGTCGCCTTCTGCAAGTTATTCAACAACACTTTGGGAACACACTTCAACATAAGGATATGGAAAAGGCGTTTTATTTAAACACGCTGATTGGTACGGTAAAACTGCTAATTTAGCTGCTGATTGGAACGATATTACTTCAGCGATTGAAGTTAAAAAATAACAATATATTCCATTGCTAATAAAAAATCAAACCACTATTCTCTTATTTATTTAGAGAATAGTGGTTTATTATATTTCCATCTAAGCATGTACAGCATATCCTACCGCTTGCATTAACGCTTCATGAATAGCCTCAGATAAAGTTGGATGCGCCGCAATATAATCTCTCATTATATCCGCGGTAACTTCTGTATGAATCATTACGGTTCCTTGACCAATAAGTTCAGTTGCATGAGGACCGATAATAGAAATCCCTACAATTTCTTGGTATTTAGGTTCCACAATGACTTTTACTTTACCCGCTTGTTCTCCTAAAATAAGAGCTTTTCCATTCGCTGTAAAAGGGAATTCTCCGATGAGAATATCACCATATTGTTCTCTTGCACCTTTTTCACTTAACCCGACACTAGCTATTTCTGGAGTTGTGTATATACAATGGGGCACAGCATGATAATTTACTTTCACGTCTTCTCCGCTTGCGTGTAATGCTGCTGTCGTTCCTTCATGGAAGGCAACGTGAGCAAGCTGAATTCCACCTATCACATCACCAGCTGCGTAAATATGCGATACGTTCGTTTGCATATGTTCATTCACAGCGATCCCTTTATTTGAAAACTGAACTCCTGCCTTTTCTAATCCTAATTGTTGTACTCGTGGTTTTCTTCCTACAGAAACAAGAACAAATTCTGGAGTTACTTCGTGAGTAATTCCCTCGTATTCAAATGAAGCTTGCTTCTTATAGTTATTTAATCCTTTTAAAACTGCTCCCGTAAAAATTTCCACACCATCTTTTTCTAATTTTCCTCTTAAAATATTCGCGATATCTTCATCTTCACCAGGTAGTAATTGCGGTGCCATCTCAACTATCGATACTTTTGTGCCAAGTCTACTATAAATACTTGCAAACTCGCATCCTATTACACCACCGCCAACGATTAACAATGAAGATGGTACACTCTCAAGAGACATTGCATGGCTACTATTTAAAATCCATTTTCCATCGAACGGAGCGAATGGTAATTCTGTAGGCTCGGAACCAGCTGCGATAATAAAGCTCTCTCCATCGATTACTTCTTCTTTATTTCCTTGTACAACTCGCACACGATGATCCGTTTCGAATTTCGCTTTTCCTTTTACAACTTTAATTTTATTTTTCTTCATTAAATATTGTATTCCTTGGACGAGTTGCATTACAATTTGTGATTTCCTCGCCTGTATTTGACCCCAATCAATTGAGATATTTTCTGTATTAATCGTAACTCCATAATCATTCGCTTTTCTCACAATGTCATGTACTTCAGCACTTTCTAACAGTGATTTCGTAGGCATACACCCAACATTTAAACATGTTCCGCCAAGGTCAGCTTCATCAATAAGAGTGACATCTTTGCCATTTTGAGCCGCGGTAATTGCTGCTACATAGCCAGCAGGTCCGCCCCCAATAACAACTAATTTACCCATTCTCTCACCTTCTCTTTATAAAAGAATTGTTATAGGTTCTTCTAAATAATGTTTAATTGTGCGTAAAAATGCAGCTGCTGGTGCACCATCTAATACACGATGATCAAATGTTAAACTTAAAGGTAGCATACTACCTTTTTTAAATTTTTTCCCTTTATATACAGGAACATGTTCAATTGCACCTACACCTAAAATACCAGTTTCAGGTGTATTTAATACCGGTGTAAAATATTCAATACCAAAGTTACCTAAATTACTAATTGTAAATGTCGTTCCGTGCATATCATCACTACTTAAGCTACCTGCTCGTGCCTTTTGTGCCACATTCTTAATCTCTTTAGACAACTCTACTAAAGATAAATTATTTGCAAAGCGAATAGCTGGAACGACTAATCCTTTTTCTAATGCGACTGCCATGCCTAAATGAACATGTTCAAATTGATGAATTGCATCATCTATATAAGCGCTATTCATTTCTTTATGCTCTCCAAGTGCTAATACAACAGCACGAGAGACGAAATCCGTAATGGTTAGTTTGTTATCATATCTTTTTTGTACAACTTCTGCTATTTCTTTATGTAAAGCAACTAAATCTGTTACATCTACTTTCATCGTTAACGTTAATTGTGCGCTATTTTGTAAGCTTGCGTGCATACGATTTGCGATTGCTTTACGCATACCAGTAACAGGAACCGCGTTATTTTCTTCTCGTTCGGATACTTCTGGAACGTTTTCTCTTACCTCAAGTGCTTTTAATACATCTGCCTTTGTAATCCTTCCCCCAGGACCTGTACCAACTACCACCTTGATATCCAGATTTTCAGACTTTGCAATTTTCTTCGCTACAGGTGAAATTTTGATTCGTTGCTTCGCCATTTCTTTCGCATAAGGTTCTGGATGTTGTACATTTTGCGCTTCTATATTAGATGTTTTTTCTTCTATAGCAGGTGTACTTTCCTTCATCTCTACTTTTTCATTCGGTTTACCGATGTAGCAAATTACAGTACCAGGCGGCACTCCTTCATCTTCACTTACAGCTATATCAAGTACCGTACCATCAGCTGGCGCTTCAATTTCCGTTTCAATTTTTTCTGAATTAATACTAGCGATCAGTTCTCCTTTTGCTACATTATCGCCTGCTTTAATATTCCAGCTCGTAATAATACCTTCTTTCATCGCCATACCTAACTTCGGCATTACAACTTCTACAGCCATGTGTCTCTCTCCCTTCTCATCGTTTTATTACACATGTAATAAAGATTGGTCTCCGATCATTTCTGATACAGTTTCAATTACTTTTTCTGGCGTTGGCAAATACAACTTTTCAAGTGGTGGTGAGAACGGAACAGGTGTATGTGGTGCTGTAATTCGTTTAATAGGTGCATCTAACAAATCAAAACCTTTATCCGCTACAATTGCCGCAATATCTGTTGCAATACTACATCTAGGATTCGCTTCGTCAATGACGATAAGACGATTTGTTTTTTCAACAGATGATAAAATAGTATCTTCATCAAGTGGTGATAAAGATCGCGGATCGATTACTTCTACTTCAAGCCCCTTTTTCGATAATTGCTTTGCAGCTGCAAGTGCTGTATGAACTTGCTTTCCGATTGCGACGATTGTTACATCAGAACCTTCACGTTTAATATCTGCTTTACCTAAAGGAATTGTATAATACCCTTCTGGCACTTCGCCTTTCATATTGTAAAGTGTTTTATCCTCAAAGAAGATTACTGGATCATCATCTTCAATTGCTGCTAATAATAAGCCTTTTGCATCATACGGTGTGGAAGGAACAACAACTTTAATACCTGGTATGCTCGTAAATAATGCGTACAAACTTTGTGAATGCTGAGCTGCTGCGCTAAAACCAGCGCCATGCATCGTACGTACTGTAACGGGTACTTTTGCTTTACCTCCAAACATATAACGGAATTTCGCACCTTGGTTTAATACTTGATCAAGACAACTACCGATAAAATCATTAAACATTAACTCAGCTATCGGACGTAATCCAGTTGCAGCAGCGGCCATCGCAGCTCCCATATAACCCGCTTCAGAAATTGGTGTATCCAATATACGATTTCGGCCAAACTCTTGTACAAGTCCTTTCGTAACGCCAAGCACACCGCCCCAAGCTTCATCATCTTGCAGGTGATCAACTTGTGCACCGCCTGCAACGTCTTCACCTATTAAAATTACATTTTCATCACGACGCATTGAGATTTTCATTGCTTCATTAATTGCGGTTGACATACTTACTGTTCTAGTCATAATTTTTCACCCTCCTCTTATTTGTAAGAAACGTATACATCTTTTAATAATTCTTCATCCTCTGGGTATGGACTATTTTCACTAAATTCAATGGATCTTTGTACTGCATCATCTACTGCTTTTTCCATATCAACAAGTTCAGATTCCGTTAATAAACCTTCATGAATTAAATGCTTACGAAAATTCACAATTGCATCTTTTTCATTTAAATGTTCTTCTTTTTCTTCTGATGTTTTATATGTTTGCGCTTCACCTTCGAAATGACCGTAATTACGATATGTCATACATTCAATAATTGTTGGACCATCACCATTACGCGCACGTTCCACTGCTTCTGCAGCAGCTTTATATACAGCTATAAGATTTTTCCCATCTACTTGAACACCTGGAATATTATAAGCTTTTGCACGATCGGCAATAGAATCACAACTTGAAGCATATTCAAATGTAGTTGCTTCACCATAACCGTTATTTTCTGCGATAAAAATAACCGGTAACTTCCAAATCGCCGCTAAATTAACCCCTTCATGAAATGTCCCTTCATTATTTGCTCCGTCACCGAAGAAGCAAACACTTACATCCTTTGTTCCTTTATATTTAGCTGTTAATGCTGAACCGCAAGCAAGTGGGAAACCGCCACCTACAATGCCATTTGCACCAAGCATTCCTTTATCTAAATCGGCAATATGCATGGAACCACCTTTGCCTTTACATAACCCTGTCGCTTTCCCGAAAAGCTCAGCCATCATACCATTTAAATCACAACCTTTTGCGATACAATGTCCATGACCCCTATGTGTACTTGTAATACTGTCACTATCCGTTAAGTGGGCACATACACCAACTGCTACCGCTTCTTCACCTGCGTATAAATGAACGAAACCTGGCAGAACGCCTTGCGCGAACAATTCATGCACCTTATCTTCAAATTTACGAATCTCTAACATTTTTTTATACATCCAACGAGCTTGTTCTTTCGTAATTTCATTCCCTTTACTTTCAGTTGTTTTTAACATGTTCAGCCCTCCTATTTTCTTGTTCGTCTGTTATATTGCAAGTACTATGCCAAATTCTAATCCTTGATTTAATAGGTTTTCTCTTTTCTTTCATAATAAAAAAGTGGACAAAATGAGACAGATGTCTCGTTTTGTCCACTTTTGTTCACCTAATTTGAGAACTATTATCTTATTCATTATCAAAGCTCTGCTGTAATTTTCGGATGTAAATAATTTGCCCAATATGATATGCATTATGAGTTGTTACATTCGCTAACACTTCCCACCACTTTGCAGAAACAGGAAATCCCACTACATCACTTTCAACCTTTTCTTCATTGATGAGATTTTGCCATTGTAACAGTTTTTCTAGTAGTTTTTCCCGTAATTCATCGAAAGTTTGATTATCTGAAAGCATAAAACTTTTGTTATTATCTCCTATAGCGGGTACTGCATTCACATTTGATTCTTTATACCTAGTTTGCCACGTAGAGTTCCAATACAGTAAATGTTGTACGATTTCAGCTATACTATTACTCTCTTCATTCGGTTTCCAGCAAGCTTCCCTCTCAGATAAATCCTTAACTGCATCGGAAAATGGCATATACCAACTAGGATCATTTGCATTCGCTAATAGCTGATCTGCTAATACATCTTTCACATGGACCATTTTTCTCCCTCCTGTTAAAAAGATTCATTTCATGACAAGACTCACTTCTCTAAATACGCTGAGTTTGTAAGATTTCCTCTTTTTAAACGCAATTCCAAACATATGCACATAAAAAAACCAAAAGCACCTAATCCATAAGCTGCTGTATAACCACTTTCTCCAATAATCAAGCCCGCAAGTCCTGGTCCAATCATTTGACCAACTGCATAGAAAACAGAAATAAAACTAATTGCCATTGATACATATTTCGGAGATACTTGCTTGGAAGCTGCAACTTGAATTAATAAAAGTATACCTCCGAGGCTAGAACCCCAAATCATTGCCGATACGATAAAACCAGTTATATTTCCAAATATAATTGGAACCATATCTCCTATAACAGCTAATAAAAGCGCAATACATAAACTCTTCTTTATACCAATCCGATCCGAAATAAATCCCCAGCCAGGTGCTCCTGCTATTGAACAAATACCAGCAATCGCATAAACAGTTCCCGAAATTGATGCTGAAATACCACTATCAATCATAAAACTAGTTTGATATAAATTTGGAATTAAATATACAACACCAACAATAAAATACATCCATGCAATGATATATAGTTCTTTCGTTTTCCATAAAAGCGATTTATTACTCCTTTTCCTCTCATCTTCAGTAACTTCTGGATTTTTCAAAACAACTGAAGCGGCGAATACAACGATACATGCAATAACGCCAAACAAAAACCATGCACCACGCCAACTATACTCAGGAAAGGTGCGCACGACATAAGGAACAATTATTCCACTAAATAGCATACCTATACCTGCACCGCTTAATAACAGCCCCATTACAGTTCCTCTTTTGTTTGGAAACCACCCTACCGTTATGGACATGAGTGGTGTATATACAAGAGCACTACCAGCTCCAGCACATAGCATACAAAAAGCAACTATCCAAAATGAAGAAACAAGCGCTAATCCCATTAAGCTTATCACGACCAGCCAACTGCCTATTAATAAAACGGATTTTGCACCAAAACGGATAGTAAATATTCCAGATGTTCCTACAGTTAATAAATAACCTAAAAAAAGTATAGTTCCTAGCATACCTGATTGAGCCGTAGACAAATGAAGTCCTTCCTGCATAAATGGCAGTATAACTCCATATGCCATACGGGCGAAACCAGTTGTTGTTATAATAAGAAAGATTCCTATTAATACAAATATCCAAAAATGACTTTCATTCCGCTCTTTCATTTAAATTCCTCCATAAAAAGTTATTTCCAATTGGATGTTGATTGTAATTATAATGATTATGACAAAATACAACTACCAAATGGCGGAGGAGTTTACGGTATAACGGATTTTTAATACATACGCAAAATTTCAGAAGGTTTCATTCCATATTTCTTTTTAAATGACTCTGAAAAATGACTAATATTATTGTATCCAACAGCAACTGCCGTTTCGGTCACATTACTAGTTCCCGAACGCAATAAAAGCATTGCTCTTTCCATTCGCTGTTCTCTTAAATAGGAAAATGTGGACGTGCCAAATAATTCTTTAAAACCAATTTTTAATTTATAATCATTTAATCCTACTATTTTAGCCAATTCTAATAATGATGGGGGTGACTCCATTCTTTGAAGTAAAATTTCTTCAGCTTGTTTTATTTTATTCAAATCCTTTTTGGATAATTGACTCCTTTTATTTGCGTCACGATCATTAAGTAATACTTTCCCAAAGTATATAGAAAGCAATTCGAGCGCTTTACTTTCTATTTCGAGTTGATTAATACGATCCTTTTGGGGATTCTCTAACATTCTCTTAATAAGATTAGATGTTAGGGCATCAATAGGGGTTTGAAACTTTTTAAAAGATTGATTTCCTATTATAGTATGAAACTCATGACTTTTTTCAATAGCACAATTTAGCATAAAATGATTAAACAACTGTACAGGAATTCCAATTGCTAATGAATATAGTGGCGTTTCTTTTTCATATTCAAATAGAACTTCAAAGTCATTCATAAAATATAAATAGCTATTTCCAGCCATTAATTTATTTGTAGAGTGACCAACTTGTACTTCCCCGGATCCTTGTAAACAAAAATTAAGTTCCACCATTGCTGCATCCGATGCAAATTGAATACGATGTTTTTTATGAAACTGATAATTTGATAGCACTATTTCCATTCCAGAAAACGAGCTCCACCTTCGCACTTCACCCTTACCGATTGTTTTTGGCACATACATATATCTTTCTTCTACAACTTGTAACCCATGAAAATATTTATTAAAAATATCATGAAAACTGTTAGTCTCCATGAAATCCACACCCCTTTTATATACAAATTAAATTAATTGATAATCATTTTCAATTATAACAAATATCTTTATACAATAAATAGCTTTTACCTTTATATCTCGTTATGATAAAAGAAAAAGAAAGCGAGCCAACAATGAATAAAAAAATTGCAATTATTACTGGGGCTTCAAGTGGATTCGGCCTATTAACATCGCTTGAACTTGCGAAAAAAGACTATTTAGTCATCGCTACAATGCGAAACCTAGAAAAACAAGGAACCTTACTATCTCAAGTTACTAAACTCAACTTACAGCAAAATATAAAAGTTCAACAATTAGATGTAACAGATCAAAATTCTATACATAGTTTCCAATTGTTTTTAAAAGAAATTAATAGAATAGATCTCCTTATAAATAATGCAGGATATGCAAATGGGGGCTTTGTAGAAGAAATCCCAGTAGACGAATATCGAAAGCAATTTGAAACAAACCTTTTTGGAGCTATATCAATCACTCAGCTTGTTTTACCATATATGAGAGAACAAAGAAGCGGAAAAATCATTAATATAAGCAGCATTAGCGGCCAAATTGGATTCCCTGGTTTATCTCCTTATGTATCTTCAAAATATGCATTAGAAGGCTGGAGTGAATCGCTTCGGTTAGAAGTAAAACTTTTCGGAATAGACGTCGCTTTAATTGAACCTGGTTCTTACAACACAAATATATGGGCGGTTGGTAAACAACTAGCTGAAAACCAATCTGATACAACATCTCCTTACAAAGAATATATGGATAAAATACAAAAACATATTAATAGCGGTAGTGATACATTTGATAATCCGATAGATGTTGCTAATAAAATTGTAGAAATTGCTGAATCTAAGCGTACAAATTTACGATATCCAATCGGTAAAGGTGTAAAATTTATGATCTTTATGAAGAAGATTCTTCCTTGGAGATTGTGGGAACACCTTGTTTTGAGAAGCTTTAAGAAAATGTAATAAACTTTTTGAAAGAGGTGCTAATTAAATGTTAGGTTTACCGTATGGGAAAGTGTTTTTAGTGCCGTGGACTGAAGAATGGGAAATTGAGTTTATGAAAGAGAAACAAATCATTGAGGAACAAATTGGCGAACATATTTTGGCGATACACCATATTGGTAGTACTTCTATTCCACATTTAAGTGCAAAACCTATTATTGATATTGCAATTGAACTAGTAGATTATAAAGATGGTTTAAAGTGTATCAAAAAGTTAGAACTACTAAACTATAAATATAGAAAAGATGTACTGCCTGAACGATACTATTTTAATAAAGGAGAGCCACGAACTCATCAAATTCATATGTATGAACAAGGAAATAAATATTTAATAGAACAATTACAATTTCGAGATTACTTAATAGACAATAAAGCATCTCGTATACAGTATGAACAATTAAAAATTCAACTTTCACAAGCTAATCCTACTGATAAACATAAGTATGCAGAGGATAAAACAAATTTCATTACATTCATACTAGCTAAAATAAATGATTGAATGAAGAAGACAGAATTTCATACACAGAATAAGAAACCATTTATTCCTAAGTAAATGGTTTCTTATTCGTTAGTCATCTCGTTATTTATACTATCAATTTTTTTATTATATAGCAGGTGGAAAGAAGTAAAATAGTATCGAAGTCATAAAAATAAACGTAAATACCCCAATTACCGAAAATATATATTCTTTCGATTCTTTATCATACTTCCATTCCATCAATGCTCTTAAAATTAACGTCCCACCTAAATAAGTAAAAATGACATAAGCAATATTAACACTTTCAAATTTAAAGATAAATATAAAGCTAGTTATTAAATAAATAAAAAGTAGTCCTATTTCCAATTTTTTATGTAGACTATTTACATGTTTCTTATATCCCCAAAAACCACCCTTGGGCATATTCAATTTTTTTCTTAAAAACTTATCGAGAAAATAGACAGCTATACAAAAAACAATAGTTATAATCCAAAAAGTAGAAGCTCCCATTTTCACTCCTCCTATTATTTCATTTAATTATTTGAAATAAATTGGACTATATTACGGTTATCCTCTTCTAAATAACTTATAATTCCTTCAGGATATGTCGGCTTCTCCTGTAATTCCTCTAGACTTTTCCAAATTAATATAATATCCTCATGCTCTTTATGCCTTATTTCATTTGTAATGATTTTTTCAACAGTCCCCCAATGTATCCATGTACAATGATGACCTTTTTCGTTGTCCCACTCAAAAATGTGTTCATTTACAATTGCTAACTCTTGAACATCAACTTTCAAATCGTATTCTTCTATTAACTCTCGAATTATTGCTTCTTTTGACGTTTCACCAAATTCAATAGAGCCACCTGGAAAACGATAAAATGATTCATTTTCATCGCATTGTACAAGTACTTTAGAATGATCTTCATTTAAAATCATTACTTCAGCCCGTAAACGTGGTCTTATCATTTTCTCACCCTTTATTTGTATGACCATTCATCACCAATACGTATTATAGAATGTATTCAAAATAATACCTGTAATTATTAATAACGGAACAATTCCAAACGAAATAATATATTCTTTTGCTTTCCTATCATATTTCCACTGCATATATCCTTGAAAAATGTACAACGTCATAAAAAAGAAAATTGGTATATAAGTCATGTATATTGGATTCCACATTGAACCTATCATCATAAGTACTACATAAGAAATAATGATAATCCATTGTCCCCATTTATGTGATTGGCTGACATATTTACTATTCCATCCTGTTTGTCTCGGTATATTTAACTTCTTCCTCACGATTTTTTCTAAAAAAATTAAAATTATAATCCATAACAATAAGACAATTAGTTTCAAAAGAAACAGAAAGGCCTCCTCCTTTACCTTTTATCAGGTTGATCACTAGGATACGTGGCATTCTCTTTATTTTCAACGTCCCAACTAATTATAGTCGCACTATCACGTCCGAATTGATGATGAACGTGCTCTAATACATGATGAACACTTTCTTCAAGCTTTTTATTATTTCTGTTCATATTATTATATAGATTTAATGGTGTTTCATATCGGCGTTCCCCGCATTCTAATACTCCATCTGTCACCATTACAATTTGGTTCTTTCCAGTACGTAATTCACGAATACCTGATGAATAGCAAGGAACAGGTAAATCAAATGTGTTTACATTTCCAATCCATTCGTAAAAATGACGTTGATTTAATGCATATTGTCCTAGCTTATGTAACTCTTCATGAAATACATACACTAAACAATCACCAATAGAAAGCCACCATATATAATTTTCTTTCCTTACACATAGTAAGCAAGCTGTTTCACCTTTAATTTTTTTGCACTTTTCCTTAAATGAAGATGACTGAAAAATTGTCAGTATATGATTTTCAACAGATTGGAACACTGTATTAATTGGTTCATTCAAAATTACTTTTATATTTTCATATTCTTTTTCGATTGTATTTACTACTAAATCAACACTTTCTGCACTATTATGTCCATCTAATATAGCTGCAAATTCCCATTCTC
The DNA here is from genome assembly GCF_900108285.1 of Bacillus sp. ok061. NCBI lineage: Bacteria > Bacillati > Bacillota > Bacilli > Caryophanales > Bacillaceae > Bacillus > Bacillus sp. ok061. The sequence goes on from NZ_FNUW01000007.1 coordinate 214,126, forward strand.
CATTTGACCAAACTAATGCACCATCTTCATTCTTTTTAGCTCCAGCACTTATATTCCCGCCATATTTACCAAGTACAATATCACCATATTGCTTAACTGAAATTTTTCCTAAGCACATTTCTGTATTTCCAATCCATGAATAATGTGTATTATTTGTTGTATGCATACTCATTTACCATATACTTACGTATTCTTTCGCATAGTTTTTTTATTTTCTCTTCGTCACCATATGGTGCATCAGTCCATTTCGCTATCTCGGTTGGTGACCAAAACTCTTTTGGTGTATTCGGATAACGCGGAATAATGTGCATATGCATATGTGGTACACCATTTCCTGAAACAAAAGTGTAAATATGCTCTGCACCTTCGCTTTCTTTTAGCGCTTTACTTACTCTACTTGTTATAAGTCCGAACGCTTTCGCTTCTTCATCTGTTAGTTCAGCGAGGCCAGGTACATGTCTTTTTATATCTATCATTACATAACCTAGGTATGATTCTTCACTATCCCAGTAGACATGTCCAACGTAAACGAGTTCATCTTCGTAAATAGCTCCACCTGGAACTATAATATTTCCTTTATGTTTTTCGCAAATGAAGCAGTTTTGTTCTACTTGATTGTTTGTTGACATATCCATCACCATCCTTTTCATATATAATATCACAAAAAAAGAAAAAACAGGTTTAACATTCCGAATATTCATTCTTTTGATACTGCAATTTTGAAATGAATTTACACCTCATTATTTCTTCAAAAACGCAATCCCAATTATAATCCCAATCACAATTCCGATTACTAAATTATTTGTAAAGTGCCCTTGAAATACACCGATTACAACCCCTATACCGACACCTATTGCCAAAGCATCATTTCTTTTTTTATTTTTAGCCAAAATTGCATCTCCTCCCATCATTTCTCCCTAAACAACATGCACTCACTTAAATGTATTAATATACGCACTATCTCGCTTGAATCTTTTCAAAAAATGCACTTTAACTTCACATATAATATTTTCCATTTTCTGTACATACTCCTTTTATAATGAAAAAATTTCAAGTAACCATTAAATATATATAGGCATTTACTATAAGAAAGATCCGTAATTTATTGAAGGAGGAAAGATTCAAATGCATCCTCATTGGAATCCAAATATAAATCAACAGTATGTTTATTCCCCCATCCTGTAAGGACTACATTGCATCATGATTCACAATATATGATGCAGCGCATCGCTAGCCTTGAAAGTCAGTTAGCTAAATTAATCTCATTAATCGAAGAAAATAATCAATTAATTAAATCCATGGAACAACAGCAAAATCAAGTTTGTGCACCAGCTGGAGGTTTTGTTATCGTTCGTAAGTAAACTGGATGCAATAAAAAACACACTTTGTATTATAAAAGTGTGTTTTTTGGTCATTATTTTCTTTTCGTATGGAACCCTTGTGTAATTCGGTCTAATATAATTGCGATTACTACGATAGCTAATCCAGCTTCAAATCCCATTCCGATATTAACTTGTGTTACCGAGCGATATACATCAACTCCAAGCCCAGGAGCTCCTACAAGTGACGCTGTTACAACCATTGATAACGAAAGCATAATGCTTTGGTTCACACCAGCCATAATCGTTCCGGTTGCAAGTGGTAATTGTACTTTAAATAGTTTTTGTGATGCTGTGGATCCAAATGCATTCGCTGCTTCAATTAAATCTTCTGGAACTTGTCTAATTCCTAAGTCAGTAAAACGAATTGTAGGTGGCATTGCAAAGATTACCGATGCAATAATTCCAGGTACTACACCAACTCCGAAAAATGTAATCGCTGGAATGAGGTATACGAATGCCGGCATTGTTTGCATAAAATCTAATGTTGGTTTTAAAAATTTTGAAAAACGTTCATTTTGAGATGCTAATATTCCAATTGGAATTCCGACAATAATTGAAATAATAACAGACGTAAGTACGAGTGCTAATGTTTGCATCGTTTGTGCCCAGTAGTTAATATTTAAAATAAACAATAAGCCGATTAGTGTAAAAATAATTAATGATACTTTTCTCGTTGTGTACCAAATGAGGAAACAAAGGATAATAATCATCAATATGGCCGGTATTATTGTTAAAAAATTAGTGAGTAAATCAACGAATCCGCCGATAATATAAGAGAACCCTCGGAATATGCCTTCAAGGTGCTCATATAAACTTGCAACAAATGAGTCGACCCATTCTCCTAAAGGAATACGTGGTATATTATTCATCGTCTTTCACCTCTTCCTCAATGTTTCCTGCAAGAGCTTGAATGACACTTTCACGTTTAATAATTCCTCTTAGCCTTTTCTTCTCATCGATTACTGGTAACGGATATTTCATCTCCGCCATTTTTGCATATGTCTCTTCCAGTAAAGTATCTAAATACACATGCGGAATATCATTAAGTAATAAATCAGCAATCGGCCATTGTTTTTGAACTGCTTTACTCGCATCATCCGCGGTTAATATACCTAAAAACTCATACTTTTTATTGACAACATATACAGTTGAAACACCTGCATTCCTCATAATTTGAAGGGCTACACGTGGTCCACGATCAATTAATAAAGTTTCTGGTCGTTTTAATATAGATTCCGCTGTAATTACTTTTCCTAAATTCACATCCGCAACAAACTTTTCTACGAATTCATTAGCGGGGCTCATCATAATTTCTTCTGGCGTTCCAATTTGGACAATTTCTCCATCTTTCATTAATGCGATACGATCCCCAATTCGAAGCGCTTCATCTAAATCATGTGTAATAAATATAATCGTTTTTTCCATTTTATCTTGTAACTCTAACAATTCATCTTGCATTTCTTTTCGAATAAGTGGATCTAATGCACTGAATGACTCGTCCATTAGTAATACATCTGGATTATTCGTTAGTGCTCTTGCGATTCCAACGCGCTGCTGCATACCACCACTAAGTTGACTTGGATAATTATCTTTATGATGATCGAGTCCTACTAACTGTAGCGATTCTAACGCTTTTTTCTCTCGCTCTTCTACCGAAACCCCTTGTATTTCTAAACCATATGCAACATTTTGTATAACCGTACGATGCGGAAATAGAGCGAACTTCTGAAATACCATACTCATTTTCGTTCTTCTTACTCTCCGTAACTCTTCTTTTCCCATCGTTGCGATGTCTTCACCATCTATGTATATATGACCTGCAGTTGGTTTAATCAATTGATTTAACATACGAACTAGCGTAGATTTCCCGCTACCAGACAAACCCATAATAACGAAAATTTCTCCAGAGTATACCTCAAACGTTGCTTTTTTTACACCAACGTTCATTCCTGTCTCTTTTAAAATTTCCGATTTGCTTTTCCCCTCTTTTAATAAAGAAAGGGCTCTTTGCGGATGTTTCCCGAATACTTTTGTTACGTTTTCAACACGCACCTTTGTATTATCCATGTCACTACTCCTTTTCTACCCATCTATTCACATAGTGTTGCGATTTTGCAAAGAAATATTACATAAAAATGACATTCATAAGATTTCTTTAAAATTCTCGTTTCCGTTCATAATAAGAATGCTTACTTATACATTTATTTAATAAGGCAAACACTACTTAGGAGGTTTTCGATGCGAAAGAAAATTTGGTTTATATGCCTTGCATTATTTATTACTATGATTTTCACTTCATGTAATGCAACAAATGCAAATTCGAAAGGAAAAATTAAACTTGGTGTAACAAGTTGGAAAGAAAATATTGCAACTGCAAACATGTGGAAAGTTTTATTAGAAGAAAAAGGCTACAAAGTTGAGCTCATGTATTTAGAAAAAGCCGCAATTTGGACTGGTGTCGCTCGTGGTGATGTTGATGCGAATTTAGAAGTATGGCTACCCGTTACGGATAAGCCGCTAAACGATCGTTATAAAGATGATATTGTCTTAAAATCAAAATGGTACGAAGGTACTGGACTTGGTCTAGTCGTACCTTCCTATGTGAAAAATATTAACAGTATTGAAGACTTAAATGCTCATAAAGATGAATTAGATAATAAAATTGTCGGTATCGAACCTGGTAGTAGTCTTATGAATTTAACGAATAAAGCAATGAAAGAATATGATATAAAACTAAAACTTGTCCAATCCTCAGAAGCTGCGATGATGAGTGAATTAAAGAAAGCATATACGAAAAAGAAACCAATCGCTGTTACGCTTTGGAATCCGCATTGGGGTTTTTCAGAATTTGACTTAAAATATTTAAAAGACCCTAAGAAAGTATATGGTGAAAAAGATGACATTTATTACTCCGTTCGTAAAGGTTTTGAAAAAGATCACCCAGATGTTATAAAATACTTTGATAAATGGAAAATGACCGATGAACAACTTGGAACGTTAATGGTCACGTTAAATAAAACAAAAGATCCTGAAGAAGCTGCGCGAAAATGGATTAAAAAAAATCAAGCATTAGTTGATGAATGGGTAAAAGATTAATAAAAAGGCTAGAGAATTAACATATCCTCTAGCCTTTTTCATCTTATTTTTTCGTAACAACATCATCTACAATTCCATATTCCTTAGCTTCTTCTGCGGTCATAAAATAATCTCTTTCTGTATCATGCGCTACTCTTTCAATCGGTTGGCCTGTTTTTTCTGCAATCATTTTATTAATATCATGCTTTAACTTTAATATCCTTTTTGCTGTTATTTCAATTTCTGTTGCTTGCCCCTGTGCACCACCAAGCGGCTGATGAATCATAATTTCACTGTTAGGGAGCGCAAACCGTTTTCCTTTTGCTCCTGATAATAATAACAATGCACCAAATGATGCCGCAAAGCCCATGCATAGCGTTTGTACATCTGGTTTAATTAAATTCATCGTATCTAATATTGCAAAACCTGCTGTCGTTGAACCTCCTGGGCTATTGATGTATAAATATATATCTTTTTCTGCATCTTCTGCTTCTAAAAATAATAGTTGAGCTACGACACTACTCGCTACTTGATCATTAATTTCTGAACCGATAATAATAATGCGGTCTTTTAATAGCCTTGAATATATATCATAGGAACGTTCTCCTAATTTTGTTTGTTCTACTACATATGGAATTGCATTCATTTTAAATCCCTCCAATACTTGTTATGCAACGCAAAGCATACAACTGTAGGAAGAAGGTTCTTTCACACTAAATAATAAGACTGGCTGTTTAGATGGTAACTTAGTAAAATCTATTGTCGGAAGAAGTTTCGTTAACAATTCCGGTCTTTCCTCACGAATAGACGTTACAACAACTTCAATATCCTCTGTGAATTCGACTATCTCGATCCCTTCTTCACTTACAGTTTTCAGCCTATTTCTACTCCGAAATAAAGAAGCTTTCACTGCACCTTCTGATACAGAACACAATTTAGCAATATCAGCGATACTATATTGAAAAACATCTTTTAATAATAAAATTGCGGATTGCTGTACATTTAATGAAGACAATACTTTCCCTACCATTTCATGCAAATCTGCAATGTTCTCATGTGGTTCTTCAAAAGTGATTTGTTCTCTTATTTTTTCATGAACAGACTTAGACTTCATCTGATCTAACCAACGATTTCTAGCTATTTTATAGACGAGTGTCATACAAATATCTTTATTTCTATATTTTTGAAGCACTTTACACACTGTTTCTTGGGCGAGATCTTCTCCATCCCATTTGTTTTTCGTTAAAAAAGTACAGTATCTTTTTAGCTCTCCATATTGTTCAATTAAAAAATTTATATTTGAATGATTCATATCGATATGGTTCTTTAAAACATGAGTTACTTTTGTGCACAAAATAACCACTCCTTTTCAGCGCTTACTTAATAAACGATTCTACATTTAAAAAAGTTACGGGGATATAAAAAAATAATGTTTATGTTCAAGAATTCGCGGTCATAAATATGTTATGTACAATTTTACGTGAGGAGGAACAAATTTGCCAAAATTAACAATTGAAGGTGCGGGAACTTTTGATGTGAAAGAAGGAACAAAGTTAGTACTAGCAATTGAAGATAGCGGTGTCAACATTCTCCATCGTTGCGGCGGGAATGCACGTTGCACAACTTGTAGAGTAGAAATACTAGCAGGTGATTTCTGTGAAGCGAGTGCGAATGAGAAACATGCAATGACGGAAAAAGGGATTGAAGATCATTTACGATTATCTTGTCAAATGCGTGTACATAAAGATATAGTCGTTCGTCCGGTACTTACAGTTGAAAATTCAAGTCTTGATGCTGGGCCACGTCCGGCGGAGTAAAGCGATGAATTTAAAACAACTCGCTGGCGAATATGCTGCTAACTTTGTAAATGATGGCATGAAGATTGGGCTTGGTACAGGTTCTACTGTATATTGGACAATACAAAAATTAGGTGAGCGTGTAAAAGAAGGATTATCATTTCAAGCTGTACCGACATCAAAGGAAACTGAAGCATTAGCACAGCAACTAAATATCCCCCTAATTTCGTTAAACGACGTACAAAGTCTTGATCTTACAATTGATGGAGCGGATGAAATTGGTTCAAATTTACAACTTATAAAAGGCGGTGGTGGTGCATTACTTCGTGAAAAAATCGTTGCCTCTTCCTCTAAAGAACTAATTATCATTGCTGATGAATCGAAACTTGTAACACATTTAGGTAATTTTCCATTACCTGTTGAAATCATCCCTTTTTCATGGAAACAAACCGAAAATAAAATTCAGTCTTTAGGGTGTCAAACAACATTACGTTTGAAAAATAATGAAACCTATATAACCGATAACAATAACATGATTATCGATTGTATATTCTCTAATCATATTTCTAATCCTGCCCATTTACACACCCAATTAAAAATGATTACTGGTGTAGTTGAAACAGGATTGTTTATAAGTATGACGAGTAAAGCAATTATCGGCACTAAAAATGGGATAAAGGAATTGTAATAAAAGCTGACTTTTTAAAGTTGGCTTTTTAGTATGTTCATCTTCTCTTAATAGCACTTTATTATGATATACTATGAAAACACAAGCTGATTACACTAGAAAGGACTGAACATTTTGCAATCCAAACTTATAACAGAACTTACTGATTTAGAAACTGCCTTTCACATTCGAAAAGAAGTATTTGTAAAAGAACAAGGTGTCCCTCTTGCAGATGAATTCGATATATTCGATGAAATCGGAGAGCAATGTAAACATATTTTAGTTTATTATCATGAGTTTCCTGTAGGCACAGGGCGTATACGATTTGTTGAGGGCGCAGGAAAATTAGAACGTATTTGTATTTTAAAAGATTATCGTACATACGGATTAGGTAAAGTCATCATTCAAACCTTAGAAGAAATTGCTCGTAACGAACAAGTTACAAAAGTGAAGCTACACGGTCAAACACAAGCTGAAGGATTTTATAAAAAATTAGACTATGAAACTTCTTCTGATATATTTATGGAAGATGGCATTCCGCACATACTTATGACGAAAGTGTTATCATAATAAAAAGGGTAGTATATGAATCTTATGTATTCATACACTACCCTTTTTTATTAATAGAAAAGTGAATTCTCAAGATTCCCTTTTGCATCAAAGCCCATCATCTCTTAGTTCATACCTAGGTAAAGCTTACACTGTTTTCCATAATGATAATGCATAAATCCAGTTTGGATCACCATTTCCTTGATAACTCTGGACTGCTTCATATACTTTTCCTTCGTGTAGAACTCTATCTCCCTTTTTATATGCTTTTTTTGCATCCCACGCTTCATGTGAAGCGCTTTCAGTTTTTGTAGTAATTGTGAATATATCACTCTGTACGGATTCATTTCCAGCTACATCAACAGCTTTCACTACATATTTATAAGTAGTATTAGCAATCAGATTTTTATCCATATAAGAAGTTGTATTGGATGTTGCAATCTTTTTCATTGATCCTTCTATTTCTCTATAAATATCATAATGGTCTACACCAATGTTATCGTCAGATGGACTCCACATTAAATCCACACTTGACGCTGTCGTTCCCATACTATGTAATCCTTTTGGTTGTGTTGGTCCTTCTGTATCAGGAGTCTCAACTGTTGTTTTTACTGTAAGCGCTGTACTTTCTTTCGATACATTTCCAGCTGCGTCAATTGCTTTTACAGTATAAGAGTATTTTGTGCTTGGTTGTAATTTCTTATCAATAAAATGAGTGCCTAGTACTGTATCGATCATCTCTCCGTTACGGAAGATTTGATATCCTTTTACCCCTACATTATCCGTAGAAGAGTTCCATGTTAGTTCTACACTATTCGCTGTTACTTTTTTCGTCTGAAGTCCATTTGGAATACTTGGCGCTTCTATGTCTGGTTTCACATCATTAATAAGATTAACATCAATTACATTATAGAATGCATTTGCTGTATCAGCTACATCCCATACTGCTAAAATCACATGATATCCACTACGATCAGTAGGTACATTGATTTTATGAGTTAAATTATTTGAAGCTGCAGAACCATCATGTTGTACAGTTCCAATTGGTTCAAAATCTGCTCTTGTTAGCGCTTTATTTGAATTCCATCCTTTTTTAGTAATATAGTAATGCCACTTGCTCGTTAAGTGAGGCGCAGTATACTTCCAAGTAAATGTATTCTCCCCACCAGTGATTGTATTTTTAAACCAACGATTTGCTGTTTGTTGATCTAAAATACCGCCAAATTTTCCGCCTGCAGAAGCGATTTGTCCATCAACTGGACCACCTTGTGGGAACCCTTTTGGAGCTTCTAAGCTTTGCGGTTCATACATAACACTTCCGCAGTTTACATTTAGTGCACCATAAGTTGGACTACATAAAGCGGATCGACTACCAGGCTTTTCAACAAAACCGTGCGCATAAGCATTTTGCGGAATAAGGGTCGTACTAATAATTCCAGCTGTTAATGCTACAGCTCCTAGACTTTTTTTGTTCATTTTCATGTTTTGTAGTTGTTTTAAAAATCGATTATTCATATTCATGTCTCCTTCTTGTTATACTTTGTAGTAGAATGTGGGCTTTGATGTAAAAGAATAACAAGAGACAAACTTGTACCGATGTATGTGTTAATTATGCATACACCGCAGTGAAAATATATTTTTTCTTGTGAAATATTTCACTTTATGAATATATCATGACATAGAAATCACCTAAGCATGTGCAGAAGTTGTGCAGAAACAGTGAAATTATTACTAACACGTAAAACTAAGTCATAACATTTTAAAATAAAAACTGAATATATTTATCTATCATCTTTACTTCATAATTGACAATACATTTAACTGGTTAACTTTTATTCTTGCACTTATATCTCTCAGTGCCTTAGTTTTAACCATACTAGATATTAAAAATAAGAATTATACAGTTAAATAAAAATTTTGCCCCCACTTGAAAAAATGGTGTAGCTGTCATATCTTCAAAATTCACATTTAGTATTTTCATTCTTTCCATATTATCAATTCCTCGCTTCATATAACAGAAAAGTATCTATATAATCTAATATAGATACTTTTCTAATGTATAATTTCATTTTTTATTGAACCACAAATGTAAAAATTTCATCAACAGCTTGCTTATATCCACCTGATTTTCGGAATGATTCCTTCAAATTCAAAGCAGCTTCTTTATATGAAGGGCTATTTAATACTAGTTCCACATTTTCACGTAGTTGATCCTCGGTTATATCTTTCATATGTAACTGAACTCCTATTCCAAGACTCTCCACTGGTTTTGCGATTACTGGCTGATCTGCACTTTGCGGTATTACAACGAGCGGAACCCCGTTACACAGTCCTTCATGCGTACTGTTCATCCCGCCGTGTGTAATAAATAGTTTCGTATATGTAAGCAGTTCAGTTTGAGGCACATAATTTTTCACAATGAAGTTTTTAGGAATTTCACCTAGATCACTTATTTTCGTTTTATTACCAATAGACATGACAATTGTATGCTCACTATTCTCAAAGGCCTTCATACAAAGTTTATAAAAATCAAGCGCTTCATTAAAAACAGTACCTAATGAAATATAAATCGGGCTTTTTTCTTCAATTGAAATAAAATCAACGTCTTTGTTTTTTACTTCTGCAGAGATAGATGGTCCTACAAATTTATATGTTTCATCAAACGTATCACCAAAAGGCTGGAACTCCTTAATTGTATACACAATAGTAAGGGGTGCAGGATTACAGAAAACTTCATACGGTGATTTTATTTCAACACCATATTTTTCAGCAATCCCTTTTGCTAAGCTTTGAAAATCATTATGGATTCTATCCTGAGCTTCCAGCGGGATATTTTTCGAAAGATAACTTAACGTTTGTTCAAAAGATTTTTCATCCTGCGCAAAAGACGTACATGAATTTATGGCTGGCAGTTTAAGAATTTGAGCAATTAAGTGCCCACAGCCAAACATAGAATCATGAATTATGTAATCAAAATGCTCACCTTCAATTTGTTCTAGAACACTAGGTATAACAACATCCGCTGTATGTAGAAGGCCGTTTATTCTTTCCTGTAAATAATTTCTGCCTCCAGATAGAAACGCTTTTATAAATTTTTGATCATCAATCGTTCGTACAGTAGCACCTGTCTTCTCGATCCGCTCCCTGAAAGCTTCTATTGAAAAATAAACAACCTCTTCACCGCGAGAAATCAATTCTTCTACAACTGGCAAAGTTGGATTTATATGTCCTTCTGATCCAGCGTTAATAAATAAAACACGCGCCATTATAAACACTCCTTACGTTAAATCATTCCTATGTTGGCAAGAGTATGGATCCCCTTCGTATCATATTCCTGCTAAATTGACCTAGCAAGTCTAAAACCGAGATCATCTATATGAAATGTAGGATGGCTTCGACGACGACAAGTAGCGCCGCAACCTCTCGCTGCCTCCGCCCAACTACCTCCACGAAAAATGCGGTATGATCCGTACACTTTTTCATCATACAAATCATAGCACCATTCCCAAACGTTCCCTAGCATATCATAAAGTCCCCATGCATTCGGTTCCTTTTGGCCAACGTCATGAATTTGTCCATTTGAATTTTCATTATACCACGCTATATCATGAAGTTTCCCGTATGTATATCCGGTTGTACCTGCTTTACATGCATATTGCCACTCTGCCTCAAATGGTAATCGGTAGCCATTTGAGTCTAAATTATATCTAACAGTTTGACCACCATCACTAATAGAATAATATTCTTTTAATCCCGCTTTTTTTGAAAGTACATTACAAAAAGCAATTGCATCGTTCCATGATATATTTACAACTGGTTTATAATTATTTTCAATATTATTTGAGGTACTATTTGTAATAGCATCATATAGTTCCGTTGTTACAGCATACTTTGCAAGAAGAAATGGTTGAATTTGTACTAGCCATTCTTTTTTTAGTCGATCATCTCTTAATACTACCTCTCCAGCTGGAATATTGACCATTAATGAATCGATTATTTGAATTAAATCATTAGTCATTTTCTATTCCTCCAAACGTTCATTTTATATGAACTTATAGTCATATACTCATTACAAAATACAATTTTCAAAAAGCGTTAAATTTTTCATAATAAAAAACGATTAGTTTTATTAAACTAATCGGTAAGATCCACAAAGAATTGTTGTGTCACATTCTATTATTATATGTGCTCTAAAAATTTCCGAACCTCATTTGGAGATTTTAAAACAATAACCTTTTTCTCTTCGGACAATTGCTCTAACCCTTTTAAAATTGTAGGTCGTTTAGCATTAGGATATTCCCATATCCATTTAAAAAATTGCAAATCAAATCTTTCTTCACATCCCACGCCCATATCCGGTCTAGTTTTATTTCGATATTTTACAATTCTTTTAAAAGCCCTATAAACACAAATTGTTCTATGAATATCAAGGAAGATAATTGTATCAGCTGCATTCAGTCTTATACCCATCGTCCCGCCGTAATTCCCATCAATAATCCATTTCTCATCTTTAATTAAGTTATTTTGAACTGTTATTTGTTCTTCTCTCGGAACACCTTCCCAATTCGGTTTCCAAAATAATGCATCAAGATGATGCACCTTAATATTTAATTTATTCCCTAACTGCCTTGCTAATGTAGATTTTCCTGAACCACCAGAACCAATTAATATTATTTTTTTCATACCTTTACGATACCTTCTATAACTTCTTCAATATCTTCCTTATTAGCAAAAATCCAGAAGAACATTTCTTCATTTAACTTTAATAAATCTGGTAACTGTACAAAATAAGCAATAAAGATAATTTGAATTGAAAGCATAACATACCAAATGGCTTTTAGTTCTTCTTTCGTTGAATCATTTTGTTTATAATAACCTTCAAAGACTTTGCTAACGATATGTAACCATTTCCCTCTTAATCTTTCATCACTAAATAGCCCGCTTAATATACTTGTACAGCAATAACATAAATCAAATGTTTTTACATTATTTTCTAAATTTTCGAAATCTATAAACCCTTCCAGTTTATCATCTTTAAAGATTACATTTGATAGATGCATATCACGATGAATAATTTGTCTCGGTAATGGATGGACCGTTTCCTTAAAAGCTGTGTGCATTCGCTCCATCTTTTGAATTACCTCTCGATGAACATGCTCATTCTTTTCTAAAATCGGTATAGCCCATTCAAATACCGTCTTATATAAATCTCTTTTTATTAACTCATGGTCACTATTCACCGAATGTAATGCTTTGTGCAGATTAGCTATTTCTTCTCCAATTGTACTTGCTAGCCCTTCCAGCTTATTCGTATCTTTTATTTCTAAAACACTTCCGGCAATATACTCATATAAGCAATAATATTTTTCTTTATATAATACATATCGTTCATCATTTTCTATCTTTACTACTCTCTGTACTTTAATTCCCTTTTCATACAGTTGCTCCAAAACATCGAATTCAACTAGAAGTTGCTTTATCGATCCCGTTCTCTTTAAAATATACTCTTTATTCTTGCATATAACCTTCGCTGCTTTTGGTTGAATTACAGTAACTGTGACATGTTCATTTTGAAACCAAAACTTTGCAATTTCCAGTGTTTGTTCCATTTACAAATACCCCTTTTACCATTCTTATTTCTTCCGAAAAATAACCTCACACAGTATCCCCACTCCAACACCAATTGTATAAGCCACTAAATCACTCCACAAAAAACCGTATCCCAACACGAGTCCGCCCAAAGTCGTTGCACGAATGTTATCTATCCATTCCGCATGATACAATTGGCTCACTTCAATCCCGTAGCAAAACATTAAACTAATAAAAGCCAACTTCTTCGTTTCTGTTTTAGGAAACAAAAATCCAAAGCCAGTGAAAATCATTAATGCCCATAAAGCATCACCTAAGTAATCATTTAATAGATGTGGTAGTGCAAAAGCAAACTTTCTTGAGCTAAGACCTAAAATAATAACAACTATAGTAAATAGTGCATATAATACTCTATTTCGTTTCTTATTCATTTTAAAGTCTCCTAATATATAATGTAAAACTGTAAATAGCTAGTAAAACAAAGTTATTTTACTAGCTATTTATTAATTGCTTTTATGATAAGAAAATGTGGATTCATATTTAAATAATGATATGATTTTTCGCTTACTTCTTTCATTTTTTCAATTGCCTTCGGTTCCACTATCTCTTCTAATACAAAATAATTTGTAGTTTCATTTATTATGTCTTGTAATGACCTTCTGAAAAACTTGACTTCAATAGTAATATTCGGTTTAACCCAAGTATCTATTAATAACTGTTTTTCAAAATAATTTTCACATGGAAACTTTGTGAAATCCATAAAAGGATGATGAGTAGAATAAATAAGTTCTCCACCTGGCTTCAATACACGACGAAATTCTTGAAATACTTGATTCCAATTTTCTAAGTAATGAAGAGTTAACGAACTTACAATCACATCATACGTACTATCTTCAAATGGCAATGTTTCTTGCAGATCATGACAAAGGAACGTTGCTTTGTCCCCTATACTTTCTTTCGCGGCTTTTACCATTTCAGGACTTACATCAATTGCTGTAACATTTGCTCCTCTTCCTATGAATTGAGAAGTATACCATCCAGCTGCACATCCAGCATCTAGTATCTTTTTTCCTTCTAGTTCCTTTGGAATAAGCTCCATCATCGCCGGTCTTTCATAATAACTGTTATATGGATTTGCGAAATCTAGATTTTCTTTATATGTACTCGCTAATTTATCATACGTATCTTTAATCGAATCTTTCATTACACACACTCCTAATACATATTAATCCATTAACTCCTGCTGCTTTTTCTTTGAAAATGATTGTAGTACTAAATCATACGACCAATCAATCATTTTATTTATTTGCTCCTGTTCTATACCCTTATGAATATAAACGGTATTCCAATGTTTTTTATTCATATGATACCCTGGAATAATTGTTTCTGGATAATCTTCTCTTATTCTTAATGCGACTTCTGGATTACACTTCAATGTAATCGCAGCTTTTTCACCTTCTTCATGATTTACTATCGCAAATATTTTATTATTAAGCCTCATACATGTTGCACTCCAACCATCTGGAGAATCTTCTGTCGCTTTTCTTTTCGATAAACAGTACGCTCTTGTTGCATTCATTTTAATTGGCACCTCTTTATTCTTTCCCTATTTGATTACGGTGCATCACAATTTGCTTCGTCGCTTCAAATTGCTGCTCACCGTAAAACTTTATTAGCTTCTCTCCGCAAAATAGACTAACAATATCAATATGAGATATTTCTCGAAGTAATATTGTAAGCACCTTCTCTCCAATACCTTTACTTCTTACACTCTCATGTACGACAACATCTTCAATGTACGCTCGAAAAACACCATCAGAAACGACTCTAGCAAATCCAACTAATTCATTTTCTTCCCATACTCCAATGGCTATGCTATTCATTAACATTTTTTCAATATCGACTTCTTTTCTTTCTGGCCACCAACCGACAGAATCATAAAGTTTTTTTATTTTTTCTGCACAGATTGGTTGTTCTTGTTGCAATTTATACGTGTACATATGCTTTCTCCCATCAACCAGTATACATAATATTATTATCCCGCTATTTGCCGGGCAGTAAGACCCCACCTCAAAATCCAGCGAAAGTAAAGAAGTTAGATGGGGGATCGGGCTGTCCGTAAAACCCCCACTGATTAAAGTTTCACTTTATAATCTCTTTTCAAAAAAGTACTGACTATGACCTTTCGGGTGATCTTCAACGATACCATACTCCCTATAACCGTGCTTTTTATAGAATTCTGGTGCTTGGAAACTAAATGAATCTAGCAATATTAATCTACACCCTTTTTCCTTCGCAATACCTTCAATTTTATGTAACAGTTGACTGCCATAACCGTCATAACGAACTGATTCATCAACCCATAAAAAGTCGATATGAAGGTGATAAAAATACATCGTACCTGTTACGCCACCAAAAATTTTTCCTTCTTCATTTTTTACTACAAGACTTACTTCTTCCATCGTCTGTCTTGCCTCACCTGTTAAGATGGACATATTATATTGAATAACTTTATTTTTAATATATTCTCCTTCAGTACGTGTACCGTTCTCTATATGTTTCATATACATTGCTTCCTTTCAGCTTAGTAAGCTACATTTTATTCTTTCTCTTTAAAATACTAATACATACGAATCCACCATATGTAACAAAGCATGAAAAGCCAATTATCCCTGGTACAGAGACATAGCCTATCCTTATGTAACTTATAACTGCAAAACAAGCGATAGACAATAAAATAGATGACCAAAATATAAGAGTTGCTTTTCTTCGTCCTTGTTTTGATTTACTTTCTTTCTCTTCAGAAACACGTGTGCCAAAAAGCAATACAATACAAATAAGGATCGCTGCAAAGTAAATTGTATCTAATGACAGATTATGATCGTAAATCGCGATTCCAACTTCCATAGCGATAATCGTTAAAATTAAAATGATAATCGTTGAAGTTTTTAAGTTTCTCTTCAATTGTTCACCTCTAGCATGCTTTCACTATATTCTTTGTATATGTACTTTAAAACTACTGCAAAAGCTTCATCTACCTCTCTATTTTCACGGCGATTCGGTAAATCTTTTCCCCCAATCACATAAAGAAGCGGAAATTCGTTAAACATTCCTATTATGCCAATATTTATTGTAGCTGTGAGCAATCCACCTGTCATATGAGCTAAATGATAATATGGGATTTCTTCATACTCTCCTTGTTGTCTTACCATGCCACTAATAATTGGTTCCCATAATTCTGGTTCTGATTTATAACCTTGAAAGATTTGTATGAAAAGGGCAAGAACTTCATTTAATTCTCCAACATTTTTCTCATCTCTAGCATTCTCTTGTATATGAATTTTTGAAAAGTACGTTTGTGCATACATTTTCACAGCATCCCATCCACCACAGTGCATTACAACTGACTGTGCAACGTAACTATCATGACAAGCTATCATTACCTCTACCGCTTGACTAAGTGTTAAAGAAGTTCTTCCTTGTAAATGCGGATATAACTGCGCACTATCTTCATGCGGATTAAATTTAATGTGATGAAGTATATCATTCCAATTATGTTTATTTTCCTTCACCATTTGCGTTACTACAAATCCAATGACTAATTTTGCTGCTGATGCTAACGGAATATTTAATTCACTATTATATGAAGCAACTATACGATTGTTTTTTGTAGAATAAATTGCCATTCCCACATAATTAGATTGTACCTCTTTTATTTTATTTATGACAGTTTCCATTTCCACCCCTCTTTTCATATCGTTATATTAACTTCTAATAATTCAATATTGAATATAAAAAACCTTTTCATCAGCTATTAAAATAAGAAAAAGGTAGCATGAATTTTTTCTTGCTACCGAAAAATATTTATCCTTCTATAGGATTTTCAGGACCGTTAAGCTCCAGCTGATAAAAAGCTAAATCTAGCCATTTATTAAACTTATAACCAGCTTTTTTTATTGTCCCTGCATGAACAAACCCATAGTTTTGATGCAAGGCAATACTTTTCTCATTCTCTGCATCAATTCCAGCAATTAAGGTCATATACTCTCTTTCCTTCGCAATTTTGATTAATTCTTTCATGAATGAAGACCCAATGCCATTTTTTCTATATGTCTTATCTACATACACAGAATGTTCAACTGAATATTTATAAGCGGGCCACGCTCTAAATGGGCCGAATGTCGCAAATCCTACTACTTTATTATCTAATTCGTATATGAAAATTGGATACCCTTCGGCCTTTTTTTGTTCATACCAATCTACTCTATTTTCAAGGGTTACAGGTTTATACGCATATACAGCTGTTGTATAAAGTATCGCATCGTTATAAATATCTAAAATGTATGCTAAATCTCTTTTCGTTGCTTCCCTTATCATTGTTTTCTTCCTTTCATCATGTTCATCTTATTTCACTATCTTTTTAATAGTTTTATTTTACAGAAATTTCCGATTTTTATCTACGTACGAATACTAGCTTTTCGGAAACCATCAAATATATTTATTGCAGCAGATAACGTATAGAAGAAAATTCCTCCCCCAATGAGCCACGTTTTAAACTCCTCTGGGGAAATAGTAAATACATTTGCCAAATACGTAATAAATCCTGCGTTAAATAAATGTGGATTTACTACAATTACAATGAATACTATTGTTCCAGCTATTTGGAGTATAGCATTTCCAATCGCCAATCTTTGCGTCCATTGTCCCTGTACTAACTTATAAAGAGATATACCTATTTCAAAAACAATCACAATAGCAACGATTGGCCAATACTGAAGTAATACATCTTGATTAAACGTCGGCGCAACAAACTTCAATCCATTTTCCGTACCATTGTATACGCCAACGAGATGATTCGCATAAAAGTAAAGTGTAGCCCATATTGCCGTCCACATTAGACCTCCAAACACTTCAAACTTTGAGATCGCCTTTTTCTTCGGGATATACGAAATATTTTTCAAATCATCTGGCGTCCATTTTTTTAAACTTGTTGTTAATGGTTGTGGGTCCTTTTCTTTATCCGTTCTTTCTATAACAGCAAACACAATTGTCAGCCAGAAAAATACTTGGAAACCTACTTCAAACGTTCTTCCAATGCCTTCACCTATCAATTTTAAAATAACATTTAATACAGCCTGATCACCACTATAACTAATAAAATTTTCTGCAACCATTGAAATAAGCGCAATTACAACTGCGATTGGTAAGATCATTTTTAATAATGTCATATATACATCAAAATAACGTGGTCCAATTAAATGCATTGGTCTATCCAAGTACCCATTAGCTAATGAAACTGGACTTCCCAATTTTTCAAGAACTCTTTTTTCATCATCTTCATTATAATCATCCGGTAACATATCCTCGATTGTTGACCGTAGTTCAAGAATAATATCTTCACGATTTTTTTCAGGTAATCTCTTCGCTACTTCCTCGACATAAATATCAATTAAATTCATTCTTGTCCTCCTTCTTTAATAAGTTATAAAGTTCCTTCGAATCCTTTATCCATTCCTTTTTTAACTGCAAAAATATCTCTAATCCGTATTCACTCAAAACGTAATACTTACGAGGTCTACTCTCCGTTTTATCCCAACTACTCGTCACTAGCTCTTGCTTTTCTAATCGGCGAAGTAGTGGATATAAAGTACTTTGATCGATTGTGATCCCTGATTTCTCCAATAATTGGACAAGTGAATACCCATACTGCGGTGTTCTTAACTGGCTTAAAACCGCTAATGTTAATGTCCCTCTTCTTAGTTCAGTAATTAACGAATTTAATAAAGCATCCATTCACTCACCTCTTTTCCATTACTATATGTCATACAGTATATGTTTTATACTATGTATCGTACAGTATTAGTGTGATAAAAACAATGCGTATTTACAAAAAATAGATAATAAAAAAGCACAAACTATATAATTTGTGCTTTTCTTGTTAATTTGAACGGCTATTACAACCTTAATTTTGTACCTCTTGTAATAGAAACTCTCCTTTTTCTTTAGTAAATGGGATAACGCCTACAATTGCCTCAATATTAATTACTCCATATACATGCGGATATTCTTGACCGTTAGAAGCAAGTTCATATTTTATTTCTGCTTTTATTAAGGATGGATCGATTGTCAGTAATAAAACATCTTCTTCATGATTAAAATATTTTTCAGCAACTTTTAAAGCTTGCTGTAAAAATGAACAATGAATAAATCCCTCTTCTTTAAGTGAAGCTTCATTAACTTCTCCATCTACCTTTGCGATTTCCCAATTTCTTTTTGTTATTACTTTTGTTATCATAGTTATCCTCTCTCCATGTCTTTATATAGAAAAACAAGAGGTTCTTCTTTTTGTTACTAGAAAATCCTCTTGTATGTAATATTTATTTTAATCCATTAATTAAAGGTGATATTTCTCCGCTATGGAAAATCCATAAATCATGGAGTGACCTTGTACATCCGACATAAAGTAACTTCGCATCATGTTTCGTATTTTTATAATGTTCTTCATCAACATCGATTAATAGAACAGCATCAAATTCTAGCCCTTTTGCCAAGTATACAGGTACTACTGAAATACCACCTTCATATTTACTTTGATCTGCTTCAATAACGTTTACAGCCAATCCTGCTTTTGTTAATTTCTCATATATATCGCGGCATTCATCGTCTGTTCTTCCTATTACCGCAATGGTTTTCACATCTTCGTTTTGTAGATGTTTTAACGTCTTCATAATCTCATTAAATTGATCTTCTGCATGGATTACCTTAACATCTTCACCACTGCGAAAAACTGGTGTTGCGAGCCCAACTGGAATCTCTGCATTTTTAATTATTTCGTTCGCAAATTCTATAATTTCTTTTGTAGAACGATAACTTCTCGTCAGTTCATAATAACCTGTTTCTTGGAATACTTCTTTAAAAGCACTCCAATCTTCAATTCCTTGATAATCATAAATTGCTTGAGATAAATCACCTAATATAGTAAAAGAATTACCTAGTGTAATTTCTTTTAATACATAAACTTGGAATGGTGAAAAATCTTGCGCTTCATCAATAACGACGTGATGGAATTTCTGTCCGATTTCAATACCTGTTATGCGGTGATGTATGTAAATTAAAGCTGGTAAATCTTCTACATACACTTCTTTTTTACGACAACTCTTTTCAGTTTCTTTCACAAGTTCTTCAGGCAATACTTCGAGTATTTCTTTACTTTTCAATATTGAACTATATAGTGAAAGTGGGCTCATTTTCGGCCAAAACTTCATATAAGTGTTCAATCTCTTTGTCGCTTCTTTTTTTAATAATTTCTTCTCGTTTTTTTCTCCATACTTTTTCAGTTCAATTTCAATCCAGCGCTTCATTCGGCCGACTAATCTTTCTCTTCTTTTCTTTAATGGATAATGTTTATATTCAACTTGCATCCATTTTTTTATGTCTTCTACTGGAATAATAGCTTTGTCCCATGCCTCAAAATCACTTGTTGGTATTAATTCATTTTCAAATTGAATCATTCTCTCTTCAATAAAGGACTTAAATTCCAGTGTACCTTTCAATTTACCGAGCATAACCTTTTCTTCATCACGATTAATAGAAAATGCTTCTTTCAATTTTTCTTCTGTCTGCTTTAGTTTCACTGAATCATCTAACGTACGTAATGCCCAATCCGGAAACGTTGTTTGACTAATATTCCCCACACCTAATTCAGGAAGTACACTCGAAATATAGTCTAAAAACAGACTATTCGGCGCAAATACAATCATTCTTTCTGCTTCTAGTTGTTCACGGTATTCATAAATTAAAAAAGCAAGGCGATGTAACGCAATTGTTGTCTTCCCGCTCCCTGCAACCCCTTGAATTAATAATGGCAAGTTTCTTTCCGCACGAATAATATCATTTTGTTCCGATTGAATCGTTGAAACAATATCCTTTAGCTTATTATCTTTATTCTCACCTAATCGATATAGAAGAAAATCATCGGCATGTGATACATCTTCATTTCCTTTTACATATGTATCAACAACACGTTCAAGTTCTCTTTTTCGAATAGAAATGTTTCGTTTTAAATACACATCACCTTCTACTAACCCATCTGGTGATTGGTAAAATGCTAATTCTTCTCCACCGGTAAATGAATAAAACATACTTGCGACAGGTGCTCTCCAATCAATAATGATTGGTTTCATCGTGTCCATATCCGAAACCCCTACTTTTCCAATATAAATCGGCATAACTTCTTCTTTACCATCTTCCTGAAAATCTAACCTTCCAAAGTACGGCTCTTGCACACCAATACGTAAATTTTGTCTATTAGACTCTCTCATACTTTCAAGAATTTGCTCTTTAAAATCTTCCCCATAATAAACCGGGGTTTTTTCAAGCTTATCCAATTGCTCATCCATCATATGTAAAGTATCCTTCATTTTTTGTAACTCATCTTCAAATATGTTGCTCATTTCGACGATTCCCTCCTGTCCGTTCTAATTTTTCAGTCGAAGTATCATTGTATTAAAAATCCAATCATAAAGTCAATAGTTTCCATTTAAATTTTCCGAAAAAACTTACTTTTCATCTTTCTAATTTAAAAAGAATATGCAACATTTAAATCACACAACTACACATATATTAAATTGATGTATACAAAAACGACAATTATTCACACAATAAAAGTAAAAAGAGTAAGGATTTAATCCCTACTCTTTTTTACTTTAATTCGATATGATAAACATTCATTTAAAGATGATTGCTCTTTATATTTCCCAGCTTCAAAATCATACGCTCCTCCTGGGAAAATCCCAACTATACTTAAATGAGCCTCGGCACATAAATTACTAATCTCATCTACAGCATAGCAGCGTAAAGATTGTGTCACGATATCATTTGAAGAGTCTATTTCCCACCAATGGTCTAGCATTCTTGCATTTTCACTATCATATTCATACTTTCGCATTGCAGAACCAATGAGCATTTCTTGTCCATTTGCTTTTTCCAAATATAATGGTGGGTAAATATCAATAAATGCACACCCATCATCTTTCATCCAATTTTTAATTCGTTTTAATAGAATCAATTGTTCCTCATCTGTTCCTACACCAAATCCGTCTAAATAACTAACAACATCAAACTTTTCCTCAAAGTTAATTTTATAAAAATCAGCACAATGAATCGCAATGTCATTAATAGCATGTCCTCTAGCAAACATAACTAACTCTGGTACAATCTCAACAGTAGTCATTTTTACATCCAACTTAGACATCGCCCTTGCAAATCCGCCATTTCCAGCTCCTAGTTCTAACATCGTCTGAATTGGATATCCAACTTGTTCTTGCACTTCTTTAGCAACTTCCTGTAACCAATTTTCATTATTTATATCATAGCTTATTAGTTCAAATTGTTTTTTATAAAATTCTTTTACATTTAATTCGTTCATTATTATTCTCCTCCTGCAAATTATTTTTCTGCTACAGGTGAGAAACTAAATTTCTAATTCCCATGAAAAATCCTCCTTTTTATTTCCTTATATTTACAATTTATCAAAATAATAAGAATTTTGAAAGTGAAAGTATAAAAAATAGATAATGGATTATTCCACTATCTACTCTTTAGCTACTCTTATTTTTCTTTTTGATACTCCACCCAGTCACCAGAATCAATAACTTTCAATATCATCTTTTTATCTTGAGCGATATACACATATGCTTCTATTTCCCTATCAGCAATATATACTGTTTGCGTGATTCGATCATATAAATCGGTCTCCGCATTACCTGTATATTCTTCTAGTTCATCTAACTTACACAATATCTCATCATTTACTACATAAACTTCTCCATACACCTTTTCTTCAATCGAATAAGTCATGGCCGGATATCCTTCGTTCGTATCAAATAATTTTCCATATGTCCAAGCTCTGTCAGCGATGCATATTGCACCTAGCATATAATGAGCATTCGTTTGTCCTCTTCTTAACGTGCCATAAACGAAAACATGATACATAAAATCTTATCCCCTTTATATGTCTCTACTTTCTTATTTGTAAATAAGCACGAATCATAAAGTAACTCACTTCATTCGGAAGCTGTTCTTTAATAGATTTCAGACCACCCTCAGCATTTTGAACGGCAGTTTCAATAAGAGATTCATACTCTGCTGGAACAAAACTTTGCCACTCTACTTCCATTCCATCCTCGTAGCAGCGAATTAAATGGTTTTCGATTGTTTGTCTTGATAAGTTACGTTCTTTTGCAATCTCATTCAAATCAATACCTTGTTTATACATTTCATACGTTTCTAAATGAGAATTTGCGGACGCTTTTCCTGACTTTTTACGCTCTGCAACTACTTCTGTCTTAATCGTTTCAGCGTAATTTGGATTTTCCTCAATAAAATGCTGAACTGCTTGTAAGAAGTGTGAGCCATATTTCACAAGTTTGTGTTCTCCGATACCTTTTACCGTCAACAATTCGGAATCACTTTGCGGCATCTTCACGCACATATCTTTCAATGTTTGGTCAGAGAAAATAACGAACGGAGGTACACCTTCTCCTTGTGCAATTTCTTTACGTACTTCACGAAGCACTTCAAATAAAGGATGGTCTTGTACAATTTGTCTTGTCTCTACTCGTTCTTTTCGTAAAACATTCTCTTTACCAAGTAATACTTCTTTCCCTTTTTCTGTTACTTTTAATGTCGGATAAGTGCCATGTTCAACTGCAATTAACTCATCTGAAATTAAAAACTCAATAAACTCACTGACCTCTTTTACACTACGGTTCGATAAAAGCCCATACGTTGGTAAAGTATGAAAATTAAATTCAATAACTTTCTTATTTTTCGACCCCGTTAATACTTGCGCTATCATTTGCTTCCCAAAGCGTTGGTTCGTTCTAATCATGCATGATAAAACCATTTGTGATTCCCTTGTCACATCAATGCTCTCGCGATCGTCTGTACAATTACCACAGCGTCCACAATCTTCTTTCGGTTCTTCTCCAAAGTATTGCAAAATGAATGATTGTAAACATTGTTCTGTATGACAGTAATCTGTCATATTTTGCAATTTTTCAAGTTCATTTGAAAAACGTGATTCTCCAGTTGATTGATCAATTAAAAAACGCTGTACTTGTACATCTTGAGAAGAATATAACAATATACATGTACTATCTAATCCGTCACGACCAGCACGTCCCGCTTCTTGATAGTAACTTTCCATATTTTTTGGAAGCTGATAATGAATTACGTAACGAATATTCGATTTATCAATACCCATCCCGAATGCAGATGTTGCTACCATTACACTTACTTCATCTCGTAAAAAGAGTTCTTGTTGCTCATTTCGATCACTATCACTCATACCAGCATGATATTTTGATACAGAAACTCCTGCCTTCATTAAATCTTCATATAACTGATCGACCACTTTTCTAGTAGCTGCATATATAATCCCAGATTCCTTTTGATTTTGACGAATATAATCCGCCAAATATGCATTTCGATCTTGCCCTTTAATGACAGAAAACGATAAGTTCTCACGCTCAAACGTTGTCATAATTGTATTTTCTTGATTAATTTCAAGTGTGTTACAAATGTCCTCACGTACTTGCGGTGTTGCTGTTGCTGTTAATGCTAATACGAGCGGTTTTTCTGGAAGATAATCTAATATGCGATGTATATGTAAATAACTTGGACGGAAATCATGTCCCCACTGTGAAATACAGTGTGCTTCATCAATCGCAATCATAGGGATTTTCATATCGATAAGTTGGTCAACAAACTCCATCGAATCAAGACGCTCAGGCGCGACATAAAGTAATTTGTAATGTCCTTGTTTCGCTAATTGAATTCGCTGATTTGCTTCGGCAATAGAAATAGAACTATTAATATATGTAGCTGAAATGCCATTCTGTACCAATGTATCTACTTGATCCTTCATAAGTGATATTAAAGGCGATATAACCAACGTCGTTCCTTCAAATACTAATGCCGGAATTTGATAACAAATCGACTTACCGCCACCCGTTGGCATAATACATACTGTATCTTTCCCATCTAGTACATTTTTAATTGTTTCATCTTGTCCTCTTCGAAACGAAGAATAACCAAAGTAGGACGCTAAAAGTTCTTGTGCTTTAGTAAACAAAAAAGAGTCACCTGCTTTTCTTTATCTTTCATCTACTTCTATTATATCAATCACTTATGCGACTTGAAAGGGATGAATAGATGCTTATTGTTTTTTCATTATTCTATGTTTCTCCACCTATTTAATATGAATTAGCATCCGTGTTTTATATGTTTTACAACATTTATAACGTAAATCCAGTAAACATGAAGAAAGAGTTTCAATTTAAATATTCATTTTATTTCCCTTTCTTGAATACTACTAATCGTATACGTATAAATTCAGGAGGTTTCTATATGAAACATCATAATATGAGTTCCATCACGGCAAAAAAGAAAACAACACAACTCCAATTCTCTAATAATGATGCGTGGAAATATGAATCATACTATAAGTACCAGCCATTATTCTCTTATAAAAAGCTTTTTAATTTTCTTTCTCAACTTTTTAGACGTTAATATATGCGCAAAAAATATATCATTTGCAGAATTTTTCTCAATATTAAATGTATAGACTTACTACAATTCAGTTGTTACCATATATAATAATCTGTTGGATAAACCCCTTAAGTTGACCTGCTTATATTAGCAGGTCTTTTTCATGATTACTTACTTCTACACCTCAATCTCACTTCCAAGTCTTTTTTCCATTTTATAACCATATTTAAATCCCAACAATTAATGATAATCATAAATTGTTGGGATTTAAATTGTTCACATATAATTATGCAATTCTTCTTTCTCAATACACAAAACACATTTTACTTGTTACTATGAAAGTACTCCAGATGAGTTTTTGCTCATCGACATTATCTAGTTAATGGGGCCTGCCGCGGGAAGCAGGTCTCTTTGACTTTATTAAGGTCCCAATTTCATTTGGACACATTTACCAGGTTTTTTCAAAAGAATTTTATGATAACATTACGTAGTCGAGTCCGACATCTCGGCAATACCCTTTTGAGGGTCTGTAACTTCCCTTGCAGACCCTCTTTTACTTTATATTCAATTTATTCATATATACCACAAGATCATTCACCTAATTTCTCCAATTCAAATTCCCTAAAAATAATCTAGGACACGTAACTAAACATAAATCTATATCATACTTTGAGTTATACATGTTCAAAGGAGTGTTACTATTTATGTATTCTTATTGGCAATCGTATTACTCCCCCTACCATAACCCTTATGTAAACTATGATTTATCCGTACGTAACTACCGAATTAGTAAAAACGAGAATTTTTTAAAAGGGTATATGCGTTCTTTATGGGAACAACACGTCGCTTGGACGAGATTGGCTATTATAAGTATTGTATTTAATTTACCCGATGTTAACGTTACTGTTGGACGACTTCTACAAAACGCAACACATATGGGACTATCACTTGAACCATTTTACGGTGAAGATGCAGTAAAAAAATATAGTGCATTAATTAAAGATCACTTAGTCATTGCAGCAGATCTTGTTAAAGCCGCAAAAGCTGGTGATCAAAATGCAGCTGCCGCTATAGAGAAAAAATGGTACGCTAATGGTGATGAAATCGTTGAGTTTCTTAATAACATCAACCCATATATAGGAAAAGAAGAATTCCGAAAAATGTTTTATGAACATTTAGCACTAACGAAAGCAGAAGCACTTACCTTCCTAAATAAAGATTATGAAGCAGGAGTACAACTTTACGATAAAATTGAAAAAGAAGCATTAGAAATGGCCGACATGATAACAAACGCAATCGTAAAACAATTCCCACAAGTATTTCAATAAAGTGAAATGTTAATCAGAGTAGGTATTACTACTAAGTAATACTTGATAAAATAAGTCGATTTCCCAACATAAATCGGCTTATTTAACTTTCTCTCCATGATATTTCACCTCTCCTCTTTACATTTAGCTTATATCGATATATTTTATTAATATCCGTTTTTTATAGGAGGAAATAGTTTGATTAACGCGATTGGGCTCGTTTTTATACTTACAAATAAACACGAGAAAAAAAAGAAAGTTTACCTAAATGAAAAATTTGCACTAATAGATATTATTGATTCTAAAGAAGTATTTGATGATGAAGGGAATCCTTTAGTAGAACTAACATGTAAATACAGTATATATTTAGATGAAAAATATTACTGTAAATCTCTCGATGATTATACTGGACAAGTCTTTCCTTTCTTAAGTGCAAAAATAGGAAAAGGTCTTCTAAGAAACTTAAACTACTACTTTTCTTACGTTGATGCCTATGATAAGAAACCACCAGTTAAAGAAATAAGACCGCTGATGAAACAAGTAACTAACAGATAGCGAAAAATACAAAAAAGGAAAGCATCTAGCTCTGGATGTTTTCTTTTTTATTAAAAACTCATTAATTCTCATCCTCTTCTAAAAGTATGTATCCAAGCATATTTTAAATTAAAAACATTGGAGGATTAGACTGAATGAAATACTCAGAAACAATTATAAGTAAACGACTTCGAATGCTTAAAATGACGGGTATGTTTTTCATGCTAGTATTAATAGCATGGATTGGATATACAAAATTACTTTATGAAAACGGATTTCTTCAAGAAAAAAAGAATTCAGTAGAAGTAATGAATACTAGCATTACAGGAGAAATAGAGCAGCTTTTTCATATAAACTTGCAAGGTTATCGAAAAACAAGCCTTGATGCTGTTATAGAAGCAAGTAAAACCGATCCAAGCGAACTATCCCTAATTGAACTGGTCAACAAATCCTGTTCGCGAGATTGCATAGGTGAGCCAGTAACATATGTAAACTTAAACAATGGATATATCTTTTATAAGGAATCTAATGGAACTAATGTAGCTATAACGGTTAAAAAGAAAGACACATGGGTAATTGTAAAGAAATCTGTTCAAGATGGAATATAACCACCCCAAAAAAGAGTACGTATCTTACTCTTTTTTATTATTAATACCCTTCATCTTCATCTCTACAATGGCATTTCGGTTTTGTTTTACAATGACATTTTTCACACTCACATTTCGGTTTCTCTTTGCAACAACATTCGTGAAAATCACTGCGTTTACATCTACATCTCCCAAACATTAAATTATCCCAAAATTTATTACAATTTCGGGAATGCCCACAATGACAAGTATTCCCCATGAATATGCTTCCTCCTTAATAGAATTCATCATATTCTATGTTTGAAAGTATACAAAGGCTTGTTTATTAGTCTATTTTCTCCATATTATAACTAGAGTTAGAAGATTACATAAAAATAAAAAGCCGTCACATGACGGCTTTTTATTTAGCAAACTACTCTTTTGTATAAAAAAATTTAATTCCTTTCGTATCTAACCAAGCCGTTGCTTTGTCCAGTTCGTTCCCTTGACGATAATCTGTCTCGAAATACACAAGTCCTTGGTTATTTCCGGGAGATATTATTCTAGAAGTATATCCAAGCTTATCCATCATTTGAATCATGTCAGGAATTAAATTTACACCAAATTCATAAGTAACTACTTTGTTATATTTATTCACTATAATTCCAACCCCTTCTTGTTTCTTTATTGGCTCAACAGTTTGATTTGTAAACCAAGCTAACGGTTTATTTCCAATTAGCTCATTTAAATCACACTTTCCGATACCAGCTACATTCCCTGTTTCTGTGTATTGCCAAATATCACATGGATACGCCGGTTTGTTACCACCATAACGAGGAATCCATACAAAATCAGAATTGACATTTGCCATTCCAAATGGAGCATACATATGATGAGCAATATATAAACCGACCTTCTTAGCTCCTAATCTACGTAATTCATCAATAAATGCTTGTGCACCCGCTCTCATATCGTTCATTGTTTTTACTTCTACGTCAGCTACCCAAACTGTGGCATTTTTTTCACCACGGTTCCAAAAGTCTCTTGCTTCTATCCGTGCATCCTCTACTGAAACGAAACGACAGAACGCATAATTACCAAACGGAATATTTCTTACTTTCATTGCTTGTACATAATTATTATATAAAGGATCAACATAAGTTGAACCATCTTGCACACGTGCAATTACGAAATCTAATTGTGGGGCTGCGATATCCCAGTTAATATTGCCATTCCATTTTGAAATATCTACAATGTAACCCATTATTCATCATCTCCTTTTTTATTATTATATTCAGAGAATGTATTTTTGACTCTTATCCCTTAAACAATCAAGTCAGTTTTTTAATTAGCAGTAGAGATTTTGTATTCATTGATAATGATTTTAAATTTAACTTATGTATCGAAAAATAGAATATTATTATAGATTTAAAAGATGATTATTCAAAAAAACTAAAGTACATAATTAAAACCACCTTTTTGATAGGTGGTTTTAATTATATATACATTGTCCATATTTGTGGTTACATAGTATATTATCGTGAGCCATTAAAATAATAAAAGCCAACTTGTATTTTTAACCCACTGATTAAAGTTTCACTTTATCTCACATACTCATAGTACCACTTACGCGCATCTAACCAAGCTGTAAATTTATCGATATTTCCAGCCGGATAGCCATTCGTTATAGCATAACCAATGCCATCTTTCTGAACGACAATTTGTCCGTCAATACCCGCATCAACCATCGCTTGAGCCAAAGCTTGTAAATTACTAAATGCTACACCGCCAGTTTTTACTTTGAGCAAATCCACTGTACCTCCTCCAGTTTGTCCTGTAAGAGCAAACACAATAGAATTAGCGATTTTATCAACATTCCATTTTGCCATGTCGGATTCATTATCAATAAATCCTAATTCTATAAGAATAGCAGGTGCTTTCGTCCCATTTAATACCGCTAAATCTGTACGCTGTTTTGCACCTCGATCACGCCATCCAATATCTTTTGCTAGTTGAGCTGAGATTTTAGCCGCCAAGTCTTTCTGATCATAATACAGAACCTCAACACCCTGTCCATTTCCATCGCTTGCATTAAGATGAAAAGAAATAACTAAATCCACAGCATGGGAATTGCTTTTACGAATGATATTATTTAAATTTTGTGATTGAGTTGTCCCTACCTCGTCCGTATCGTCATAAACCGTGTGTCCTAAGGCTCTTAACTTAGCCGCCACGGCATCTTTAACTTGCCTATCCAGAACGTGTTCTTTCCGATTCCCGAAATTAGCACCTTGAACAATACTATTGTGTCCTCCGTGCAAACTATATCTAGCCATTATTCATCAACATCTCCTTTCTTAATATTCTATTCAAAACTTGTCTTATTGCTATTCCCACTTATAATCTTAACTGTACCCATACACCCTACATTTTCTAAAATTGACGGCAATTCGTTTTCGATATAAAAAAGGGATGTCACTTCACAAATCGGATTCTTTGTTCTCTAAATTGCATTAACTTGAATGGCGGCACGAACAAAAAAGCATCACCCTTTCGGCGATGCCTAAGCTCCCTAAATAAATAGAGTTTAAAATCAATGAAACTTCACCTATATTTCCTCCCCTTCCTTCACAGCTTCTTTCAACCTCTGCAGCATATACCCAATCCCTTTACACCCCTCTAGCGGATATGTAATCATTTCTTCTGGATATAACTTTGTCACTACTTTTTTATGCTTTTTTCCTGCTAGTAAGACGATTTCGTCAAGCTGTAGTAAACTTTTATCTACCATCTGTTTTTGTAATTGCTCTATACTTATTACCTCATCGCTTTTTGAATCAAATGCAAGATCATAGTTTTCTAATACAATATCATTTGGTCTTAAAAACCCATGTTTCGCTGATAATATAACCCATTTTTCAAAAAACATGGATGCGTACGCCTGACATGCTTTTCCGAACGGACTAATATATACATCTTTTGCTTCCATCGGTCCGTAGTTTGAATGCTTATCCCAAATTTTCTTTTTTCCACATGGAATTATACATAGCCTTTTCATATATATTTCTCCTCCCTTTACTTCTGTAAATAAAATTCGCTATTTTGTACATTTTCTCTCGAAATACTATATAATAATTCTGAAAGTTAAAATTACATATTTTACCATATACGTACTATGAATCACTCTCATTGCAAATATTATAATACCATAAAAATTTTTGCATTTTTTCTTCAAAACAATAAAAATAAATCTTTATATTACAATGTATAAATAAAATTAAGAAGGAGGTTCCTAAAAATGAAAAATATTATCCCTGCACTATTAGTCTATTTTATCGTTTGCGTTATTTCCGTTATCATCCCAGCATCTGAAGGCTATAATTATGTCAGCTGGAAGTTATTTGTTGGGCAAGTGTATGCGATACCTATTTTCTTCATTACTGCGATAATCACATTTTATATAAACAAGAAAAAATCTTACGAATAAACGATTATAAGGATAGCTAAAGCTATCCTTATTCAGGCTGTGGAGAAAGTCTTCTCCACAGCCTGTTTTTGTGTCTGAACCTCTTTTTATGTGTCAACACTGATAAAAAGAGGTATAGGAGAGATTTTTTATGATGGGTGCTTTAAAAAATCATCGTGATGAACGTGTATCTGTTTCTGTAGAAGAGTTGGTTCCACAAGATCATTTCCTTCGTGCGATCGAAGCGACAATTAGTTTTGATTTTATTGAAGAGAAGTTACGCCCTTATTACTGTGAAAACAATGGACGTCCGTCAATCCATCCTATCGTTTTATTTAAAATGATGTTTATTGGATATTTTTACGGTATTCGTTCGGAGCGTC
>NZ_FNUW01000021.1:0-102034 GCF_900108285.1 Bacillus sp. ok061
CACCCGTCCGCCGCTAACTTCATAAGAGCAAGCTCTTAATCCATTCGCTCGACTTGCATGTATTAGGCACGCCGCCAGCGTTCATCCTGAGCCAGGATCAAACTCTCCAATAAAGTTAGTTTGTCTAGCATCTAAAAATAAAAATTGACGTTTCACGTTGTTTGTTTCGTTCAGTTTTCAAAGAACTACTTGGTCGCTCATTTGCGACTTCCTTATGTTAACATCTTCATTTTTCGATGTCAACTAAGTTTTTCAATTTCTTTTTTGTCGTTTTCTGCGTTTCCGCATCAGCGACGGTTATTAATATATCATGGTAAAAAATGAAATGCAACACCTTTTATAAACTTTTTTAAAAACTGCCCACATTTCTTTTTTAATATCATATACTTAAACGAAATATCTCTTTCATGTATGAGTAATTCCTACATATATTTTATATAAAGTTACTCTATCAAAAAACGTTTCTTTCTATAATAAGCGTTTTATTCATATACCATATCATACAAGGAGGAATATATATGGACTATGCCGATTTATTAATCAAACTAGGTCTCTCGGCTATTTTAGGATTTGCCATTGGTTTAGAACGCGAATTAAAACGGAAACCACTTGGTTTAAAAACGTGTTTAGTTATTTCTATTATTAGTTGCCTCCTAACGATTGTTTCTATTAAAGCAGCTTATAACTTACCACATACCGATCATATGAATATGGATCCACTTCGACTTGCCGCTCAAATTGTATCAGGAATTGGTTTTTTAGGTGCTGGCGTAATTTTAAGAAGAGGCAACGATAGCATTGCAGGGCTCACGACTGCCGCTATGATTTGGGGTGCTTCTGGTATTGGTATTGCCGTTGGAGCTGGTTTCTATATTGAGGCAATTTTCGGAATGTGTTTTCTTATGATTAGTGTCGAACTTATACCATTGACAATGAAGTTTGTAGGTCCTAGATCATTTCGTCAACGTGATATTGCAGTGAAACTTGTTGTGCGAAATATGGACAATATCCCGGTTGTAATCGAGGAGATAAAAGAAATGGATATAAACGTTAAAAATATGAAGCTTAAAACGTTAGAAAACGGTTCTCACTATTTACATCTTAAACTGTCCATTGATCAAAAAAGACATACCGCTGATGTTTACTATGCTCTCCAGCATCTTGAAATTGTCCAACAAACTGAAGTGGAAAGTATGTAACATAAAACAAACTCTCTTTAATTAGAGAGTTTCTCTTTTTTCTATAATGGTAACAATGAATGTAGTCCTGCAAAACAAGGAGGAATTTACTGTTGAAATCCCGTCCGAATTTAGTAGATACATTTCGTGATTCCATTATTTTTCGTTTAATTTGTTTTATTATTGTACTCACTGCTTTTTCTGGTTTTCTTATACATAGATTAGAACCCTCTCATTTCACTACATGGTTTGACGGAATTTGGTGGTCAATCGTTACCATTTTTACAGTTGGATATGGCGACTTTGCTCCCCATACAACGATAGGAAAACTAATAGGTATAAGTATTATTTTATTAGGCACTGGCTTTTGTTCTTATTATATGGTTCTATTCGCTACTGAGATGATTAGTAAACAATATATGAAAATTAAAGGTGAAGAAGCCGCTACCTCTAACGGCCATATGATTATCGTTGGCTGGAATGAGCGTGCAAAACATGTTGTAAAGCAAATGCATGTACTACAACCAAACCTTGATATCGTTTTAATTGATGAAACACTTTCTTTACTCCCAAAACCCTTTCATCATTTAGAATTTATAAAAGGTTGTCCGCATCACGATCAAACTTTATTAAAGGCTAATATTGCAACGGCACACACCATATTAATAACAGCGGATAAAGAAAAGAACGAAAGCTTAGCAGATACACAGTCCATTTTAAATATTTTAACTGCGAAAGGACTCAATCCAAACATTTACTGCATCGCCGAACTACTTACTACTGAACAAATTCAAAATGCAACGAGAGCTGGCGCGTCAGAAATTATAGAAGGAAATAAATTAACGAGTTATGTATTTACCGCTTCTCTTTTATTCCCTTCTATTTCAGGTGTACTATTCTCACTTTACGATGAAATCTCTGATAACAAATTACAACTGATGGAGCTTTCTCCGTCCTGCACCGGACAAACCTTTGCAAATTGTAGCTATACCCTTTTAAAACAAAACATTCTCTTACTAGGTATAAAGCGCGACGATCAATATATGATTAACCCAGTCCATACCTTCATTCTTATCGAAAGCGACATACTCATTGTTATTCACCATTAATAAAATGACGCTCTAGTTCTTGCATGAGCACTTTCCCAATATTGATATATTTTCTTTTTACATCTCCATCTGGATCTTTCGGTTCAGCAAATTGATCCATCCCACTCGTTCCAGCGGTTAAAGTATTCACATTATCATCTAGTTCGTCTTGATATACGTGCGAAAGAATATACGGCGTTTCAAGACGGACTACTACACCAGGTACATCTAGTTCACCATCTACTGCTGTAAACGGCACTCGTAAAAATTGATACCCATCTTCTTCATCAATTTTGTAATCAAAGCATCCTTTATCATAATCCCAATTACCACCAATGCTATATCCAAGTGGTTTCATAATCTCTTCTAACTTATATAACGCATATGTACGTCCTTCTAAATTTGATTGAATCGGAATCAAGTCCATCCCTCCAAGACTTTTCCTTTAGCATACCCACTTTAGTTTGAATATACTGATGTATCTTTCTGTAAAATAATAAAAAGCGACCGGGTTTCCGGTCGCTTTTTATTATTTTAAACGCTCTTCTAATTCTGCTTTTAATGCTTCAAATCCTGGTTTACCAAGTAAAGCAAACATGTTTTTCTTGTATGCTTCTACTCCAGGTTGGTCAAATGGATTTACGCCTAATAAGTAGCCGCTCATCGCACATGCTTTTTCGAAGAAGTATACAAGGTAACCGAATGTGTACTCATTTAATTCAGGAATATTGACGATTAAGTTTGGTACTCCCCCGTCGCTATGTGCAAGTAATGTACCTTCGTATGCTTTTGTGTTTACGAAGTCTACAGTTTCACCAGCAAGGTAATTTAATCCGTCTAAATCGTTTTCTTCTGATTCGATTGTTAGTTCATGTGTAGATTTACCTACTTTAAGAACTGTTTCAAATAAGTCACGACGACCTTCTTGGACGTATTGACCTAATGAGTGTAAGTCAGTTGAGAAGTTTGCTGAAGATGGGAAAATACCTTTTTGATCTTTTCCTTCACTTTCACCAAATAACTGTTTCCACCACTCAGCGAAGTATTGAAGTGCTGGCTCATAGTTAACAAGCATTTCAATTGTTTTTCCTTTATTGTATAAAGCGTTACGAACTACTGCGTATTGGTAAGCTGGGTTTTCTTCTAGTTCTGATGTTCCGAAGTCATCATGACCAGCAGCTGCACCTTTCATCATCTCTTCAATATTTAAGCCACTTACTGCGATTGGTAACAAACCAACTGGCGTTAATACAGAGAAACGACCTCCAACATCATCTGGAATAACAAATGTTTCGTAATCTTCGTTATCAGCTAATGTTTTTAACGCACCACGTGCTTTATCTGTAGTTGCATAAATACGTTTGCGAGCTTCTTCTTTTCCATACTTTTCTTCTAATAACTTACGGAAGATACGGAATGCTAGTGCTGGCTCTGTTGTTGTACCTGATTTGGAAATAACGTTAATAGAGAAGTCTTTACCTTCTAATACGTCCATTAAATCTTTCATGTAAGTGGAGCTAATGTTTTGTCCAACAAATAGCACTTGTGGAGTTTTACGTTGTTCTTTAGAAAGCGTGTTGTAGAAAGAATGGTTTAACATTTCGATTGCTGCGCGTGCTCCTAAGTAAGAACCACCAATACCTACAACAAGTAAAATGTCAGAGTCATTTTTAATTTTTTCTGCGCATTTTTGAATGCGAGCGAATTCTTCTTTGTCATATTGAAGCGGAAGGTCTACCCACCCAAGGAAATCGTTCCCAGCTCCAGTTTTTTCGTGAATTGCGTGATGTGTTACTTTCACTGCATCACGTAAATAAGTGATTTCATGTTCACCGATGAAGGATAACGCTTTAGAATAGTCGAACGTTACATGTGTACTCATCTTTTTCCCTCCAATTATGGATATGTATTTCTGTATTCACTTTAGCGAAACTGAAGTTGTAAATCAAGCGATTCAACCATTGTAAACGTAACCAATATATATTTTTTAGAAAAAGTTCATTTTTTGCATAAAAATTCGCATTTTTCGGTATAGATGTATATACATCCTCTTTCGAACATTTTTTATGTATAAAAACAACATAACTACCCCATTCTATAAAAGAGTTAATTAACTCATCGCTTGCTCATGCTTCACAATTAAGGGGGGCTTTTTCATGAGTACTTTGCAACGTATCGCATTAGTCTTTACTGTAATTGGCGCTGTGAACTGGGGACTAATCGGATTTTTCCAGTTTGACTTAGTAGCAGCCATTTTCGGTGGACAAAATTCAGCTCTTGCACGTATTATTTACGGCATCGTTGGTATATCTGGGCTTATCAATCTTGGTTTACTGTTTAAACCATCTGAAAATCTTGGTACGCACCCAGAAACAAACGAAATTCGATAATCAGTATGTCCTTTCACCTCCGACATACGAATATGATTGCATGCAATCATATTTGCAAATATATATCATAAGATAAAGTAAAAGAGGAACGCTCATATGCGTTCCTCTTTTACTTTGTTAACTCGGACTCTTCAATCCATTCTGCCAACTTTTCTCGCAGCGTATTAAATCCGTTTTCAGATGGGTTCGGTATAAGAATCCTTCCTTGTTTTCTTTTCGCCGCTTTTAACGATAAACTCATTTTTCTGTGCTCTTCATCAATTGAAAGTACCTTTACTTCTACTGTATCGCCGACTTTTAAAAAGTCATGAATATCCTTTACATATCCATTTGTAATTTCAGATATATGCACAAGTCCTTGTGTTTCTGCATCTAACGCTACAAATGCACCGTAATCTTGAATTCCAGTCACTTTCCCTGTTACAACCACTCCTGTTGTATATTGTTCTGACATATGAAACACTCCCATACGTTTACCATTCTCTCTACAATTATAGAGAGCAAAGCAGATATATTTATTTTAAATATCCGATTGGTTAGTACGCATTCTAGATAATGATATCTAGAATGCGTATACCTTATATTAGTAAATTATACCACTATGACAGAACTCATTCAAAATTCATGAAAAATTTCCCTTAAAGAAGTATAATTCTCCAATATTGGGATAGACTACTAACACATGGCTTTCTAGTATTCCCCCCCTTTTATGGACAAAACGTATTACGTTTTGTCCTTTTTTTATTTTCTACAAATCGTTCCATTCTCTTCATTGCTTCCATAAGTTGTTCAAGCGACGTCGCATATGAACAACGAATAAATCCTTCACCACTTTCGCCAAATACGCTACCAGGGACAACGGCCACTTTTTCTTCCAGCAATAACTGTTCTGCAAATTCCGCTGAAGATAATCCGGTTGAAGATATAGAAGGAAAAACATAAAATGCTCCGCCCGGCACATGACACATTAAGCCCATTTCATTGAAAGATGTCGTCATGAAGTTACGACGCTTCTTATAGCTATCTCTCATTCGAATTACTTCATCGTTCCCTGCGCGTAACGCCTCAAGTGCTGCAAACTGAGACATCGTCGGTGCGCACATCATTGAATATTGATGGATTTTGAGCATTAATTCTGAAAATTGAACAGGAGCTGCAATCATACCGAGGCGCCATCCTGTCATCGCAAATCCTTTTGAAAATCCTGAAATTAAAATCGTATGCTCACGCATATTTTTAATACTTGCGAAACTTGTATATACTTCGTCGTATACAAGCTCTGCATAAATTTCATCAGATAATACGATTAGATTGTACTTCTCAACAATCACTGCTATTTCTTCAAGCTCGGATTTATTTAGCATTGCACCTGTCGGGTTATTTGGTGAACAAAGTAAAATCGCCTTTGTTTTCGCTGTAATAACTGCTTCAATTTGTTCTGGTTGTACTTTAAACTCGTTTTCTAACGTAGTCGCCACAGGAACCGGAACTCCTCCAGCTAATGTCACAAGTGGTGCATAAGAAACGAAGCTCGGTTCAATAATGAGCACTTCATCATCAGGATTTATAATGGCGCGCATCGCTACATCTAACGCCTGACTCGCTCCAACTGTAACAATGATTTCATTACTTGGATCATACGATACTGCAAATTGTTTTTTTAGATACTTTGCTATTTCTTGACGAAGCTCCAATAATCCTGCATTTGCTGTATATGACGTATACCCTTGTTCCAAAGAACGAATACATGCTTGCCTTACATTCCAAGGTGTAACAAAATCTGGCTCTCCTACCCCGAGGGAAATAACACCTTTCATATTTGCTGCTAAATCGAAAAATTTCCGAATACCAGATGGTTTTAAAGATTCTGCTGATCTGGATAGTTCAAATTGCTTCATGGTGTCACCACAATTCGCTTATCATCATCGTCTTTTTCATAAATAACGCCCTCATGTTTATACTTCTTCAAAATGAAATGAGTAGTTGTAGAAACGACAGATTCAATTGTTGCTAATTTCTCAGAAACAAACATCGCTACTTCCCCCATCGTTTTCCCTTCTAATGTAATAGAAAGATCATATGTCCCTGACATTAAATAAACGGATTTCACTTCTGAATAACGATAAATTTGTTCAGCAACCGCATCAAACCCAACGCCGCGCTTTGGTGTAACTTTCACATCGATCATCGCCGTTAAACCTGTATGTTCTTTCACCTTCGTCCAATCAATATGTGTTACATAATCCACAATAATTTTTTCATTTTCTAATCTCGCAACCATCTTCTTTACTTCTTCTACTTCTATATTTAACAGCTTCGCTAATGTATCTACAGATAATCGACTACTCTTTTCAAGACAAGCTAATAATTCTAATTCTTTTTCTGTCACCATATAAATCATCCTTCCTTTTCGTTTGTGTCTAAATTATACAAATACCCTTTCCAGTTTGAAAAGAAGATTTTTCTATTGAATTATGTCAAAATAAAGTGAAACTTTAATCAGCGAAATGCTTCACCCCGCTGATTATTAGTTGAACCAATCGGGCTTTTACGGACAGTTGCTCTCCCACCTAACCTCTTTGCTTGAGCTGCTTTTTGAGGCGGGAGACTTGCTGTCCGTTAATGCGGGGTAAAGTGAAACTTTAATCAGTGGAAAAATGCGTGATAAAGCGAAAGGGGATGGAATCGTGAAACCAAAAGTTTATATTGCTGAACCAGTTCCAACATTTGTAGAAAACTATTTATCAGAACACTGTGATTATGAAAAATGGGATCAAAATGAAAAAGTACCTCGTGATGTTCTATTAGAGAAAATACAAGATAAAGATGGGTTATTAAATTTCGGATCTGCTATTAATGAAGAATTACTAACAGTAGCTCCTAACTTAAAAGTAGTGAGCAACATTTCTGTTGGTTACGATAATTTTGATTTACAAGCGATGAAAAAACGAAATGTTATCGGAACGAATACACCATACGTATTAGATGATACAGTAGCTGATCTTGTTTTCGCCCTTATGTTATCTGCTGGGCGCCGTGTTTGCGAACTCGATTCTTATGTAAAAAATGGTGAATGGAACACTGAAATTGGAAAAGAACACTTCGGACTAGATGTACACCATAGCACAATTGGTATTATCGGAATGGGCCGAATTGGAGAAGCAGTTGCAAAACGAGCAAAATTCGGATTTGATATGAATGTTCTTTACTATAACCGCCGTCGTAAAGAAGAAGCTGAACAAAAATTCGATGCTACATATTGTGATTTACAGACGCTACTGAAGCAGTCTGACTTTATTGTTCTTCTTACTCCATTAACAGATGAAACATATCACCTTATCGGAGAAAAGGAATTTTCATTAATGAAAGAAACAGCAATCTTCATTAATGCTTCTCGCGGGAAAACAGTAGATGAAGAAGCGTTAATCCATGCTTTAACAGAAAAGAAAATCTTTGCAGCAGGTATCGATACATTTACACAAGAGCCAATTCAAAAAGATAATCCACTCTTATCATTACAAAATGTTGTGACTTTACCACACATCGGATCTGCAACATTAAAAACTAGGCAGCAAATGGCTATGACCGCCGCTGAAAATTTAGTTGCAGGATTGCAAGGAAAAACACCGCCTAATATTGTTCGCGGGTAATACTGAATAAACGAAAAGCAAGATGACATCGTCATCTTGCCTTTTTTTGTTAACATATTTTCTTCTTCCTTGGAGATGATATGAACAAAAATCAATGGAGTGACAAAAAATGAATCACGAATATACTTGTCCTTATTTCACTTTTTCCACTCGCGGCACTACTATTCATTACGAATTGTATGAACATGATAATAAAACAGAACGTCCTACTTTCGTACTCGTTCACGGCTTTTTATCTTCCTCATTCAGTTACCGTCGTCTCATTCCCTTACTATCGAAGGAAGGAACAGTCATTGCTCTTGATTTACCACCGTTCGGAAAAAGTGATAAGTCTCATCTGTTTAAGTATTCTTATCACAATTTAGCAACGATCATTATTGATTTAATTGAACATTTATCTCTCTCAAACATTGTATTAGTTGGGCACTCTATGGGTGGGCAAATTTCTCTCTATGTAAACCGTATACGTCCTGAACTCATCTCAAAGACGATTTTACTATGCAGCTCTAGCTATTTAGCACGCGCAACCTTACCTTTACTATACTCTTCTTATTTACCGTTCTTTCATTTATACGTAAAGAACTGGATTATTAGACGCGGCATTGTTCATAACTTAATGAATGTCGTTCATGATCACTCATTAATTGACGATGAAATGAAAAAAGGTTACTCCGCTCCTTTTTATGACGACCGTATATTTCCCGCTTTAACTCGCATGATACGAGACCGTGAAGGTGACTTATCTTCAACTGAATTACAAAAAATCGAAACACCTACACTACTCATTTGGGGTGAAAAAGACCGCGTCGTCCCTGTACATGTAGGTCATCGTCTACACAAAGATTTACCGAATTCAAAATTTATTTCTTACGAAAATACAGGACATTTACTACCTGAAGAAAAGCCTGAACATGTTTATGAAGAAATTATCGCTTTTTCTGCGCAATAAAGTGAAACTTTAATTAGCCCCCACCTAACTTCTTTGCTTCTGCTGAATTTTGAGGTGGGGGTCTTACTGCCCGGCAAATAGCGGGATAATATAAAAAAGGCCGTCGGAAATTCCGACAGCCTATAATGAACAGCTTCCGCCTTCTTTTATTACAAGTAATTCCACAGCTAATTTCTCACATTTTTCAAGCGCAGGTACTTCCTCAAAAGACATAAAGTATATATGTTGAATCTTCTTTGCGATGTATTTTGGATCATCAAACACACTTATGACGTTCACAACATCGCTCGCTTCTGTTTCATAAAACTCCGGTCCCATTTGAAACGGATCCCAATTCTTCACAACCTCTATCATCTTTTCATATGTACCCATTCGCTTCCCGCCTTTTCACTTTTTAATACTTTTCTTTATCCTATCACATCAGCTATTCTATAAGAAGAGAGAGAACTTTCATAACTTATTGGTTTTACAGAAGAAGGGGGCAAACGTATGCAACTATTTCATAAAGCAATCAATCGACGTGGAACGCATAGTATAAAATGGGATACATATAAAAACGAAGAACTTATCCATGCTTGGATTGCTGATATGGATTTTGAAGTACCAAAACCAATTCAAACTGCCTTAAAACAACGAATCGAACATCCGATTTTTGGCTATACACTTCCTCCCGAAAATATTGGGGATATTATTTGTAACTGGACAAAACAACAATACGACTGGGATATTCAAAAAGAATGGCTTGTCTTTAGCGCCGGAATCGTTCCAGCTCTTAGTACGAGCATACAGGCTTTCACAAAGGAAAACGAAGCCGTTCTTGTACAACCACCTATTTATCCTCCATTTTTCGAAATGGTCACAACAAACAACAGGCAGTTATGCGTGAGTCCATTACAGAAACAAAATGATACATATGTGATAGACTTCGAGCATTTAGAAAAGCAGTTTCAGCAAGGCGTCAAACTCATGCTTCTTTGTAGCCCTCATAACCCAATCGGACGCGTTTGGACGAAAGAGGAACTTGTGCAGCTCGGATCGTTATGTACTAAATATAACGTAATCATTGTCGCGGATGAAATTCATTCCGATATCATTTATGCAGACCATACACATACGCCGTTCGCTTCCTTATCTGCAGAATTAGCAGAGCGCACTATCACTTGTATGGCTCCAAGTAAAACATTTAATATCGCTGGATTACAAGCATCGATTATTATCATTCCAAACGAAAAACTCCGTCACGCCTTTACAGCTATCCAATATAGACAAGGCTTCCACGGGTTAAATATCTTCGCTTATACAGCGATGCAAAGTGCCTATACAGAATGTAATGATTGGTTAAACGAAATTCGATTATATATAGAAGATAATGCTCAATTTGCTTGTGAATATATTAAAACTCACATACCTACTCTTTCCGTAACGAAGCCAGAAGGTAGCTTTTTATTATGGATTGATTGTTCTCGTCTAAAGCTTTCTCAAAACGAGCGTACTGCATTACTTGAGGAAAAAGGAAAAATCATCGTTGAACCTGGTGAGAAATACGGGTTAGGTGGCGAAGAACATATTCGAATTAACATCGGCTGTCCACGATCTGTTTTAGAAGAAATTTTGAACAGACTGCGTCATACGTTTTCATAATAAGAAAAGAGGCTGTCATAAATCATTTTAGGACAACCTCCTTTATCCATATCTTTTCAATTACGTTTCACAAAAAAAGCTACCATGCACGGTAGCTTTTACTTTTTCTTCATATCCGATGCTTTTTTTACAATGACACCACAAGCAATTCGATCACCTGATTTACCTGTCGGTTGTGTCATACCATCATCAGCGTTTTCTGTAATAATAATAGACGCTCCATCTTTTCTATGAATCGTTGTTTTTCCTTCTTCAAGCGTTATGTGCGGCGCGTCGATTTCTGCCTTGATCTTTCCAGAACCGTCTGCAATTACGTTCGGTAAATCACCGTTTTCTGCACCCTTCGGATTAAGAAGACCATGTTTTTTATCATCAGGATTAAAATGATTCCCGGATGATTCAAAACGAGGTGCCTTACACTCTCCGATTTCATGTACATGTAGTCCGTGTGGTCCTGGCGTGAAACCTTCCCCTTTAATCGTAATTTTCACTCCACTTGTTTGCTGAACTACTTTCGCAGTCCCTACTTCATCTCCTGAAGCATTATGTAATTTCACTTCAATTTCTTTCGGCTTTCCTTGGTCACAACCTGCCATCAGAAATAATAAACAACAACTGAAAAAAAGCCGTTTCTTCATTCCATTCCCTCCAAAATATATTCTGCCCTTAGATTGTCCGAGCATAGAGGGAAACATACAAAAATGCGTTACTGTTTCTTTTCAGCTAATAGTTTTTCTTCAACTTTCTGTAATCGCTCTGCTTCTCTTTTTGATATACGAATAAACATGCGCCACGTGGCAATAGCACCGATAATAAATAGAACGCACACAATCCCTGGAATAATATATTCTGTTTTATCTTCTGGAAAATATAAAGGCATCATAACGAACACTCCTTAATTATAGGATTCAAAAAACATCAGAATTTTCTGTTATATATCTTTAAATTATAGTTGAACCAGTTCATATTCTCAAGGGGCGTTCCGAAAGTGAATGATTTCTTTGACTCCTCCTCCTACTTTCCTTACTATAAACTTGAGGTGAAAAATATGAGAGAAACATTTGAAATTGGTGAAATGGTTACTGGTATTTATAAAACAGGAAAATACATCGGCGAAATTACAAATAGCCGTCCTGGTAGTTATGTCGTAAAAGTATTAGCTGTTTTAAAACATCCGGTGCAAGGTGACTTACATAACGTAAAACAAGCTGACGTACCATTTTTCCACGAAAGACGCGCTTTAGCTTTTCGTGAGCAAACGAACATTCCACAGCAAATGGTAAAGAAATATGAAGGAGAAATTCCTGATTATACCGAGTCACTAAAATTAGCATTAGAAACTCAAATGAATTCATTTTCTGAAGATGATTCACCTTTTGCAGAGCGTAGTCTAGAAACATTAGAACAGTTAAAGAAGGACTACAAACTCTAAAAAAACAAAACGACCAAATTAC
Source organism: Bacillus sp. ok061 (assembly GCF_900108285.1). Classification (NCBI taxonomy): domain Bacteria; kingdom Bacillati; phylum Bacillota; class Bacilli; order Caryophanales; family Bacillaceae; genus Bacillus; species Bacillus sp. ok061. The sequence continues at coordinate 12,351 of NZ_FNUW01000021.1, forward strand.
ATAATGTGCAATTTGGTCGTTACTGTGTGCTCACTTTCTTTAACACTTTTGAAAAATCAACGAGTTCTCCTAATGTTGGAGGTGCTGGTTTTACTAAATACTCTTTATCTTTTTCTACTAGTTTAAAAATATTATACGTCGTCATCGCATCATCAAGCGCACAATGATGCTTCCCTGTCCCTACTTTTCCGTACGCCTCAATTGCTTTCCATAATCCTGTTTGATTTCTTTCCCCAAAAAACTTCTTATACTCAAGCGATAAATCACGACACTGCCCGAAGAATGGAAAAGCTATCCCTGCCATTTCACAATTATGCTTCAGCACTTTCATATCCATATTTCCCCACGTTACAATTGTCGGTTTACATTTCGTTTCGTATTCTGCAAGCTTCTTAACGAGTTCAGGAAATGAAATCCCTTTATCCACGACTTCTTGTTTTATTCCTAAAAACTTCTTACACCGATCCGTTAAAGAGGGAAATGTTTTCGGCCTGACATGTGATGAATACGTATCTTCCACCTTACAGCCAGCAACTGAAACGAGTCCTACCTCAATAATTTCCGGAAAAAATCCTTTCGGTTTCTTTCTATGCTGGGGCATCGTAAACTCAAAGTCTAAAAATAAAAATCGTTGTTCATCCATACGATCCCTTCCTTATCATTTTTGTCATTCCTTTCTATTTGACACTCCTACACGAACAAGCTCGAATGCTAATTCCATTTTAAATATTCAGATTGGATGTATCTTATATATATGTCAAATGCCCACAAATATTTTAAAAAATAAGAAAAAATGACCTATGCAGAAAATATGACAAAATCCCTCCTTTCATTTACATCCGCAGTTTTTCTACTTTATAATGACGTTATGTGTGTTTCATCTAGTTAATATTTGACACACTAAGAAAAATGAATGAAAGGAGATGAGATTTTTGCACGAAACAACGCAAGAACTCGCTAACTGGCAGTATTATTTTGCTATCGCAGTCTTTTTAATTACATATGCCATTATTATTTCTGAAAAAATTAATCGCGCTGTCATCGCACTTCTTGGTGCAGCACTCATGGTAATTGTGGGGGTCGTCGATTTACATAACGCCTTTACGAAACATATTGAATGGGGAACGATTACGCTACTCATCGGTATGATGATTTTGGTGAACATTACGAGTAAATCAGGTGTTTTCCAATACGTTGCCATTAAAGCAGCAAAAGGGGCACAAGGAAATCCAATTAAAATTTTAATTTCCCTTTCCCTACTTACTGCGCTTGGCTCCGCATTTTTAGATAACGTTACAACTGTACTTCTTGTTGTTCCAGTTACTTTATCTATTACGCGCATACTGCAAGTAAATCCTGTTCCTTATTTACTTTCTGAAATTATTTTCTCAAACATTGGGGGAACTGCAACATTAATTGGTGATCCACCTAACATTATGATTGGTTCTGCCAATAAACATTTAGACTTCAATGCTTTCCTATTGAATCTAGCACCAATCGTAATTATTATTATTGGAGTTACAGCAACAATACTTTACTTCATGTACCGCAAACAATTAATTGCCGATCCTGTACAAGTCAAAAAATTAATGAGCTTAGATGAAAAACAATACATTAAAGATCCAGTATTAATGAAAAAATCTTTAACGGTACTTGGACTTACAATTGTAGGTTTCATGACTCATTCTATTTTCCATATTGATGCGGCTATCATTGCCTTAACTGGTGCTACTGTACTTATGTTAATTGGTGTGAAAGAGCATGAAATTGAAGAAGTACTTGCAAGCGTAGAGTGGGTAACAATCTTCTTCTTCGCAGGGCTATTCGTACTTGTTGGAGGACTTATCGATATCGGTCTTATCAAAATGTTAGCTCAAAAAGTAATTGGTATAACAGGCGGAGATATTTCTTACGCATCCATCCTTATTTTATGGGTATCTGGTATCGCCTCTGCAACAATTGATAACATCCCATTCGTCGCAACAATGATTCCACTTATTAACGATATGGCAGTTGGGCTAGGCTTATCACCATCTGACGCACAAATCGATGTATTATGGTGGGCATTAGCACTAGGTGCTTGTCTCGGCGGAAACGGAACATTAATCGGAGCTTCTGCTAACGTAATCGTTGCAGGTATCGCGAGCCGCGAAGGGCATAAATTTAGTTACATGGAATTCCTAAAAGTCGGTTTCCCAATTATGATCGTTTCATTAATCATTTCTCACATTTATATTTATTTACGCTACCTTATGTAGTAGAAAAAGCGCCCTGATAATCAGGGCGCTTTTTTACTTATATCTAAAATATATCGACTTATCAACAGAAACGAAAAATCTACTCTTTATATCTCACCGGTTCATTTCGAATAATAAATAAATGAATCGGTAAGAAAACCGAAAATGTGATTGTATGAATAATCGTAAACAATATAGAATTCGTTCCGTATCTATCTAAAATTGCGTAGATAAGATAAATAGACAGCACAATCGATACAGCTGTTGCTAATAAATATAGAATTGGTACGAAGTTAAAAATGAAACACGCGACATATATGCCGAATACTTTCCATCCCGCTTCTTCTTTTAAGAAATCCGGTAATTTGTCTTTTGCTAAATCACCCCATATCTTACTATTTAAAAAAGGAATAAACGCAAGAGCACCATCCGTTGCACCATCATTTTTCGCCATCGTATACAGTGCAAAAGCCGTTAATAAATACGCAATAATTGCCCAAATCAATACAACAAGAATAAACGCAAAACTAAGAGCAAAGAAACCTGCTAGTACGCCTTGATCCTCCATCTTATCCTCTCCTCTCTACTTTCAACATATTTCATTACATTGCAAGTTATGTTTTAAAATTTATCCAAACTCTTTGTATAATAAGAGGAGAAAGAGAATAAGAGAGGAGAAACACATATGCATCCATTTGTAAAAGCATTACAAGAGCATTTTACAGCTCATCAAAATCCTGAAAAAGCAGAACCTATGGCTCGTTATATGAAAAATCACTTCCCATTTCTAGGTATTCAAACACCGGAAAGACGCCAATTGTTAAAAGACGTCATTCAAATACATACTCTCCCAGATAAAAAAGACTTTCAAATTATCGTACGTGAGCTGTGGGACTTACCAGAACGTGAATTCCAAGCGGCCGCACTTGATATTATGCAAAAATATAAAAAGCATATAAACGAAACTCATATCCCCTTCTTAGAAGAACTTATTGTCACAAAATCTTGGTGGGACTCTGTCGATAGCATCGTCCCTACATTCTTAGGTACTATCTTTTTAAAACACCCAGAATTGATTTCTGCGTATATTCCAAAATGGATTGCATCAGATAACATATGGTTACAACGTGCCGCTATTTTATTCCAACTGAAATATAAACAAAAGATGGATGAAGAACTTCTTTTCTGGATTATTGGACAACTACATTCTTCAAAAGAATTTTTCATTCAAAAAGCGATTGGCTGGGTCCTTCGTGAATATGCAAAAACAAATCCGGATGTAGTTTGGGAATACGTGCAAAACAATGAACTCGCTCCATTAAGTAAGCGTGAAGCAATTAAGCATATTAAACAAAATTACGGAATAAATAATGAAAAAATAGGTGAGACTCTATCATAGATAGACGCGTTCCTCTATTGAGATTTAAAAAAGAACGTGTTAGAATATGTTCATTATTATTAATATAAGTAGCGATGACGGACTTATAAGTACTTGCATAAAAAGCGATTCAGGGATAGTGAAAGCCTGAAGCCGCAAGGAAACGGCAGTCCCGAGCAATACATGATAAAGTGGATGCACCTTTTGTGTATCAACTAGGGTGGAACCGCGGGCAAACGCTCGTCCCTAGGCAAATAAGCCTTGGGATGAGCGTTTTTTTATGTTCTTTTTAGCATATACTGCTCGTTTCCAAAGTATCAGAGTATGTCATCGCCAATACGTTAACTTTCAAAAGGAGGATTTTCTTATGTATTCAATGGAACAAGTTGTAAACTTAGCGAAACATCGCGGTTTTGTTTTCCCTGGTTCTGAAATTTACGGTGGTCTTGCAAACACTTGGGATTACGGTCCACTTGGAATCGAATTAAAAAATAACGTTAAAAAAGCTTGGTGGAAAAAATTCATTCAAGAATCTCCACACAACGTTGGTTTAGACGCAGCTATTTTAATGAACCCTAAAACTTGGATCGCTTCTGGTCATGTTGGTAACTTCAACGATCCAATGATCGACTGTAAAAAATGTAAAGCTCGTCACCGTGCTGACAAATTAATTGAGGATGCTTTAGATGCAAAAGGCATCGAAATGGTTGTTGACGGTCTTACTTTCGACCAAATGGCTGACTTAATGAAAGAACATGAAGTAAAATGTCCTGATTGCGGTAGTGAAGAATTCACTGAAATCCGTCAGTTCAACTTAATGTTCAAAACATTCCAAGGTGTTACAGAGTCTAGCACAAACGAAATCTTCCTTCGTCCTGAAACAGCACAAGGTATTTTCGTAAACTTCAAAAACGTTCAACGCTCTATGCGTAAAAAGCTTCCATTTGGTATTGGCCAAATCGGTAAGAGTTTCCGTAACGAAATCACACCTGGTAACTTCACATTCCGTACACGTGAATTCGAACAAATGGAACTTGAATTCTTCTGTAAGCCTGGTGAAGATTTAGAGTGGTTCGCATTCTGGCGTGAAACTTGTAAAAACTGGTTACTTTCACTTGGTATGACTGAAGAGAGCATGCGTCTTCGTGACCACGGTGAAGAAGAGTTATCTCACTACAGTAATGCAACAACTGACATTGAATTCAAATTCCCATTCGGTTGGGGCGAACTTTGGGGCGTTGCATCTCGTACAGACTTCGACTTAAAACGTCACATGGAACACTCAAACGAAGACTTTAACTATATCGATCCACAAACGAATGAGCGTTACGTACCATACTGTATCGAGCCATCTTTAGGCGCAGACCGCGTAACATTAGCATTCTTATGTGATGCATATGAAGAAGAGCAATTAGAAAACGATTCTCGTACAGTTCTTCGTTTCCACCCTGCTTTAGCACCATACAAAGCAGCTATCTTACCATTATCTAAAAAGCTATCTGAAGGTGCTACTGAAGTATTCGCAGAATTAGCTAAAGACTTCATGGTAGACTTTGATGAAACTGGTTCTATCGGTAAACGTTACCGTCGTCAAGACGAAATCGGTACACCATTCTGTATCACATACGACTTCGACTCAGTTGAAGACAAAGCTGTTACAGTACGTGACCGTGACACAATGGAACAAGTTCGTATGCCAATTAGCGAACTAAAAGGTTTCTTAGAGAAGAAAATCCAGTTCTAATTATAAGAAAAAGAGGCTGCTCATAAGAGCGCCTCTTTTTTAATTTTCACGTTTTTCTTTAATTGCTACTGTACATCTTGATATACATAGTAAATCATCATTTTCATCAATAATGCGAACATCCCAAACCATTGTCGATTGTCCTCTATGTATCGGTGTCCCAATCGCTGTTACAATTCCATCTTTCTTTGAGCGAATGTGGTTTGCATTAATTTCTAATCCGAAACAAATACATTTTTCTTGATCAATTAAATTATATGAACCAACACTTGCCACTGTTTCTGCTAATGCAACCGATGCACCACCATGCAAAAATCCAAACGGCTGATGCGTACGCTCATCAACAGGCATCGTAGCAACCACCTTATCTTCTGTCATCTCTAACAACTCAATTCCAAGTGAATCCATTAAAGTTTTTGCCATATCGCTTCCCCCTTCTCATACTTTAATTAAATGTATAATTTTACCTATTTATTTTCAAACTACTTATAACACTTATATAAGGAGGCTTCACCTAAATGAAACAGAAATTTTGTATATTACTGCTTATGTTCTCCTTGCTGACTATTGTACCAAATTGTGCAATAACAGCCAAAGCATCTAACCTGACAATCGATGTTAAGACTGTAACGCAAAAAGGTAAGAAACCTTATATAGAATATCAAATAAATAGGCCTTCTTTTCACAACTTTTCTGACTCTAAATTTCAAAATAAGCTCAATTTATACTACAAAAAATCCACTGACAAGTTTAAAAACAAATTAGAAAAAGAAGCAAAAAAATATTATAAAGAAACAGAAGGATCTAGTACACCATTTCATCCGTACGTAGCAAATGTCGATTATAAAGTCTCATTAAACAAACCACCTTTTCTTAGCCTATATGTGAATTACTATCAATATACTGGCGGAGCACATGGTCTTTATACGTGGAAGGCAAATACATTTGATTTAAACGAAAAAAAGCTACTGCACTTAGACGATTTATTTCAACAAAAAGATAAATATAAAGATGTAATCCGTGCAGAGATTGTAAGACAAATTAAACAAAATGAAAGTATTTATTTTCCTGATGCAACTGAAAAGGTAATGAGTATGAAAAAGTTTCACTTCTTTTTAGAGCCAGACAATCTCGTCATTTATTTCCCTTTATATGAGATTGCTCCGTATTCAAGTGGAATTCCGCAATTTCGTATTCCATATACGTTGCTAAGAGACTATTTGAAGCCTTCTTATCAAAATATTTTGATTGACAACAAGTAAATATTTTCGCTACGATAATGTTAACCTAAAAACAACAGGAGGTTAACATTATGAGGAGATTTCATGTTTTAGATTTAGCATTAGCTGCCATGTTCGTCGCTCTTATGGCCATTGGTGCAAATATTGTATCTTGGGCACCATTCCTGCAAGTAGCGGGCATCCCATTATCTATGCAACCATTTTTCGCAATTTTAGCAGGTCTTCTTCTTGGAAGTAGACTTGGTGCCTTATCCATGACTGTATATATGCTCGTTGGCGTAGCCGGTGCACCAATCTTTGCTAACTTCAAAGCTGGATTTGGAGCACTTTTAGATCCTACTGGTGGTTTTATTATCGCATTTATTATCGTTGCTTACGTATCGGGAAAACTAGTAGAACAAAAAGAAAGACCAACATTCATTACATTTGCTATTGCCTCTTTCACAGGAATTATTTTAACTTATATAATCGGTACTACTTACATGTACGGGGCAGTCAATCTCTTTATGGGCGGTAATATGAGTTATAAAGCTGCTTGGATGATTATGATGTGGTTCGCAGTAAAAGATATTGCATTTACAATTATCGGTGCTATTATCGCACCTCGCATATACTATGCTGTGCGTCGTTCTGCTTATCAGCATTCTCATTCGACGATTTCCTAATAAAAAAATGAGTTATTTCAGTATACTGAAATAACTCATTTTTTTTATTAAGACTCTTGGTTCGCTTGTTCTTCTAAAATTTTCTTCATCATCGCAACCATGTCATCACGTAATTCTGGGTGTTGCAGAGCCATTTCGATTGTCGTTTGAACGAATCCTAGCTTTTCACCTACATCGTAGCGCTTTCCTTCGAAATCGTAAGCAAATACACGTTGGATTTCATTTAAGCTTTGGATTGCATCTGTTAACTGAATTTCACCGCCAGCACCGACATGTTGCTGTTCTAAGAACATAAAGATTTCAGGCGTTAAAATGTAACGGCCCATAATCGCTAAGTTTGAAGGTGCTGTACCTTGTGCTGGTTTCTCAACGAAATTGCGAACTTGGTAACGACGACCTTCTTGTTCTAATGGATCGATAATTCCGTAACGGTGTGTTTCTGTTTCTGGAACAGTTTGTACACCAATAACAGAAGAAAGTGTTTTTTCATACTCATCCATTAATTGACGTAAACATGGTTTCTCAGCTTGGACAATATCATCACCTAGTAACACTGCAAATGGCTCATCACCAATGAATTTACGTGCACACCAAACAGCATGTCCTAGTCCCTTCGGCTCTTTTTGACGGATGTAATGAATATCTACCATTTTTGAAGAAGCTTGTACTTTTTCAAGCAACTCATATTTTTTCTTCTCTAATAAGTTTTGTTCTAGTTCAAATGCGTTATCAAAATGATCTTCGATAGAGCGCTTTGTTTTACCAGTAACGATAATAATATCTTCGATTCCCGATTTCACTGCTTCTTCTACAATGTATTGAATCGTTGGTTTATCTACTATCGGTAACATTTCTTTCGGCATTGCTTTCGTTGCTGGTAAAAAACGTGTTCCTAATCCAGCTGCTGGGATTATCGCTTTTCTTACTTTTTTCATCACAAAATACCCTCTCTCCTGTCGGAATTAATAGCAATCATTTCCTACATAAAACAAAAGGGAGATTTCGCTCCCTTTTGTTCCTTACTACTTAAAATTACTTTGTATTATAAACGATTCATAATGTCTTCTTTAATAGTAAGTAACTTTTGTTCACTATTTTGTAAAGAACTATCTTGTACACCGAAGTAGAACTTAATCTTCGGTTCAGTTCCAGATGGACGTAGGCAGAACCATGAACCATCTTCTAATTGATATTTTAACACATTTGATTTCGGTAAGTGAATCTCTTCTTTATGTCCATCTTGTAAAGATGTAACGATGCTTGCTTTATAATCTTCAACTGCTACGACTGTTAAGCCTGCTACTTCTTTTGGAGGATTCTCACGGAACGTCGCCATCATCTCTTGGATTTGTTCCGCTCCATCTTTTCCTTTTAACGTTAACGATACAAGGTCTTCACGGAAGAAACCGTACTTCTCAAATACTTCTAATAGACCATCATATAACGTTTTCCCTTGTGATTTGTAGTATGCAGCTACTTCACATGCAAATAGGACAGATTGTACTGCATCTTTATCACGGCAGAATGGACGGATTAAATAACCATAGCTTTCCTCATAACCGAATTGGAATTCGTATTGTCCGCTTTCTTCATACTGTCTAATTTTCTCACCGATAAATTTAAATCCAGTTAACGTATCAACTGTATCTAAACCATATGCTTTTGCAATTGTACGACCAATTTCAGACGTTACGATTGTTTTTAATACGACACCGTTCTCTGGAAGCGTTCCGTTTTCTTTCTTTTGAGATAATAAGTAATCAAGCATTAAAGCACCTGTTTGGTTTCCTGTTAATACTTGGAACTCACCATTATGATTGCGGACTGCTACACCTAGACGATCTGCGTCAGGATCAGTTGCGATTAATACATCTGCGCCTACCTTTTCACCGTCACGAATAGCATACTCAAATGCTGCATGCTCTTCTGGGTTCGGTGATTTTACTGTAGAGAAGTTTGGATCTGGTAACTCTTGCTCTTTTACAACTGTTACATCTGTAAATCCAACTTCTTTTAAACCACGGCGTACAGAAATATTTGATGTTCCGTGTAATGGTGTAAAGACGATTTTTAAGTCTTTGCCGGCCTTTTCCACCATTTCTTTATTAATGATGACATTGTTCAATTCTGCAGCATATGCATCATCTACTTCTTGTCCAATAATATGTAATAAACCGTCAGCTTTTAATTGCTCTACATCAGCGACTTCAACTGTTAATTCATCTTCTATTGCATCTACGTAGCTTATTAACTCATCCGCTTCTTTTGGCGGCAACTGTCCACCATCTTCACCGTATACTTTGTATCCGTTATATTCAGGCGGATTATGGCTTGCCGTAAGAACGATTCCACTTACTGTATGTAAATGACGAACTGCGAAAGAAAGTACTGGCGTTGGACGTAAGCTTTCAAACACATATGTTGTGATACCACGTGCACCAAGTGTAGCAGCGACTTCCATTGCAAACTCAGGTGATTTATGACGAGAATCATAGGCTACAACAACACCTCGTTTTTTCGCTTCCTCACCTAACTTTTCAATAAAGCTTGCTAATCCTTTTGTTGCTTTACGAACTGTATATACGTTTAAACGGTTCGTACCAGCACCAAGTTCACCACGCATACCACCTGTGCCGAACTCTAGATTTTTATAAAAGCTATCCTCGATTTTCTTCTCATCTTGCTTCATGTTTTCTAGCTGTTCTTTTAATTCTGCATCTAATTGTGCGTAAGAAAGCCAGCGACTAAATTCTTGTTTCCAATTCATTCTTCTCTCTCCTCTCGCTCGTCATACCTTTATTATATGAAAAAAACATGCTGTATCTCAATATTTTATAAAATCTAGCAGGATTTTACTAGGAATATTTGTATACACTATTGTTAAATACTCCACTAAAGGGAATGAGGATTATGCACGAATGGGGCTTGTCAGAAGAGCTCAAAATACAAACAAAACAAATGATTGAAATTGCTGAAAGAGAACTATCGATTATGAGGAACGCAATCGATAAAGAAGATGAATGCATTTTATGCAAAATGGAAGATATTCATCATATGTTGGCAAATGTACAAACATTGGCAGCTACATACTATATTCAAGCATATTTATCACCTTATACGGAAAGTTCATCTTTTATTACAACAGCTATCCAACATTTAAGCGCCAGAAAACATGGTGCTCTTATCGTTGTAGAACGAAACGAGACGCTTGAAGCTTTCATTCAAACTGGAACGACATTAAACGCTCATTTAACTGCACCATTACTCGAATCAATATTTTATCCAGGTAACCCTCTTCATGACGGTGCCGTTCTGGTAAAAAATAATCATATTGTCTCAGCTGCTAATATTCTTCCTTTAACGAAAAGTACAGAAGTTGATCCTGAGCTGGGAACACGTCACAGAGCTGCAATTGGCTTATCAGAAAAGAGTGATGCACTTATATTAGTTGTCTCTGAAGAAACGGGCCGTACTTCTTTTGCCTTAAATGGGATTTTGTATACGATTTCTTTATAAAGTGAAACTTTAATCAGCCCTCACCAATCAAGCGTTTACGAGCAGCTCAATCCACACTTAACTTCTTTGCTTCCGCTGAATTTTGAATTGAGGGTCTTACTGCCCGGCAAATAGCTGGATAAACAAACCTATAAAAAAGAAGACTGTTCCAAAATATTGGAACAGTCTTCACTTATACTCTTATTCTTCTCCGAAACGCTCCACAAGTGTTGCAAGTGTACGTACCATTGCACCAGTTGCTCCAGCTGGACCTAAGTCGTGCGCGCCTTTTGTTTCTGATGTTCCAGCGATATCTAAGTGTACCCACGGTGTATCTTCAGCGAATTCGCCTAGGAATGTACCTGCCATAACCGCATGTCCTTCACGGCCTGGTGAGTTATTTAAATCAGCAAACTTACTGTTTCTCACACGTTCTTTATCACGATCAAAAATCGGTAGTTGCCAAATTGGCTCATCTGTTTCCATAGAAGCCTCTAGCACTTGCTCAAATAACTCTTCATTATTTGTCATTGCGCCTGTCGTATAGTTTCCAAGTGCAACAATTACACCGCCTGTTAATGTTGCAACATCAACAAGATAGTTTGCACCAAGTTTTTTCGCATACGTAATACCGTCAGCTAAAGCTAGACGACCTTCTGCATCCGTATTTAATACTTCAATTGTCTTTCCGCTCATAGATTTGATTACATCGTCTGGCTTAAATGCCGTACCACTTACAACGTTATCAGTTGAAGGAATAACAGCGATCACATTTTTTTCTGGGCGCAGTTCTCCGATAATTTCCATCGCACCTAATACAGCAGCTGCACCGCCCATATCACCTTTCATACCAACCATGCCTTCACGTGGTTTTAAAGAATAACCACCTGTATCGTATGTAATACCTTTTCCAACGAATCCAATGACATCCGTCCACTCTTCTTTTCCTTTATAAATAAGAGCAATCATTTTTGGCGGCTCTGTACTACCTTGGTTTACTGCAAGTAACGCACCCATACCAAGATCTTCCATCTCTTCTTTCTCAAGAACTTTATAGTCCATATCATACTTCTCCGCTAACTCAACAGCATACTCAGCAAGCTTTGTCGCTGTTAATACGTTTGGCGGCATATTTACAAGTGTACGAGCCGAATTTGTTGCACGTCCATGTACGTAGCCAACTGTTAATGCGGCTTCAATTTCTTGTGCATCTTCCGCTGTAATAGCCGTGAACTTCTCTAACTCTACACGATCCTTTTTATCTGATTTATACGTTTGTAACTCATATGTACCAAGGCCTTGTACCTCTGCTGCAATATGAGCGACATCAATCGCGTCTAATTTCTCTGTTACGAAAGAATCAAGTAAGATTGCTGCATCTTGTACTTTTGCTACTTGTAATGTTTTAAACGCTTTTCCAAGAGCCGCACGTAACGTTTCTGTCGTGTAAGACTCTTTCTTTCCTAAACCAACAAAGTAATAACGTTTCACATTTGTTTTTCCTAAGCTATGTACTTTCGAAATGGCCTTTTTCTTCGTAGATAATTCTTTCTCTTCTAGTAAAACTTGTAATTGTCCTTCAAACGCTTTGTCCAGTTCTTGTACAAAACTACTCATTTTCTCTTCTTCAAATAGAGCAACAATCACTACTTCATGACCTGCTAATTCTTTTTGTACTTGAAACATGTTCAGACCCCCTAAATTTCTCTACCACCATTATAACTTTATTTTCGATAAAATGCGATAATTCTAACTACAGTTATATGACGTGTAAAATCTCCTCTGTTATGAAATAAGCCAAGAAAAAAAGTCTAGCGTAATTACGACTAGACTATCTTTGTTTTAAATATTGACCACGAAACACTTGCATCGTTTCGTCTTGATTTAACATCGTTAACTCTTCTTCTGTAAACTTACCATTTCCTACTTTTACTACATACACATTTACTTTTTTCTTACCCCATTGGCTATAAACATCTTTCACCGTATCATAATATAGATCAAGACGGTTTCCTTTTATTGCACCGCCCTTATCAGCTACTACACCATACCCGTAACCTGGCACGAAGAGAATCGTTCCAATCGGGAATACGCGTAAGTCCGCAGCAATTGTGGAATATAAATCCCTTTTTACTTTAACACCTGAATATGTAATACCATACTCTGGATGCCCTGGCCTCTTACCAGTTGACTCAATCCCCGATGTATAACCTGTTGCAGTCATTTCAATTGAACGATATTTAGACCAGTCGTTTGCCTGCTCTAAAGCATTTATCACTTCTTTACTCGGAGCAACATTTCTCTTAACTTCTGCTGCATGTACTTCTTTTGCACTCGTTCCCTCATATTTCTTTACAATCTCTAATAGAGAAACTCCTGTGAAAGCATTCCATGTTACGCATAATGCAATTGCAAGTAAACAAGTCATCATAATGCGAATACAATATCGTTTTAACATTTTTATATTCCACACTCCTTCATCGTTAATCATTCCCTATACGATGAAGGAATATGCAAAAAAATAATCTCCAAATGAATTGGAGATTAAAACATTTGATATCCGCTTTTCCGAAGTTTCTTAATCACGACTCCTGCTAAAGCAGCCCCTACTAATCCAGTAGATAGAATAAATAAGTCTGCTTGTCCTAAGTGCGATACACTTGTCCCAAATGAAGAAAATGTCTCTTTCGGCTTTGAAAAATAATCCCACATACTCGCTTTATTAATAATAAGCATACAAACAATCGGATACACAATAACCATTACCCATGTAGCTCGCAAAATCATGTTGAGTAAAAATCCAATTCCAAAGAACAAAATAAAGAATAACATCATTGAAATAAGTAGTACCGGTATACTCACTCTTTTTCCCTCTCCTTCGCACATGCCGTAAATACGTGATAAGCTGTATAACCAAATGGTTCTCCTGGATTTAATGTTTTGTCCACTTCAAGATGTAGTTCTGATCTTCCTTCTAACAAATATTTAATAAGCACAGACGTATTCGGATCGTCCGCAATCTTCTCCGGATGTAAGAACGCCACTTCAGACAATTCTTTCTCCTGTACAATAATATTTTCTCCTTCAGGCTCCAAAAGGAAAATAATCATATTATCACTAATTTCATCACGAATAACACCCGATCGAACACCAATGATCCCCTTCACATGAGCAACAATGCCTGTCTCTTCTAACACTTCGCGTTTCACAGCTTCATCAACTGTCTCACCTTCATTTACAAAACCAGCCGGTAAAGACCATTTCCCTTTTAACCCACTGTATTTCTTCTTAACGAATAGCCACCTGCCATCTTTTGTAGCTACTAGGCCACTAACAGCTAACCATACTTTCCCGCGCTTCCCCATGATGCATCCTCCTCCATCCGAACGGACAGAATATTCTTTCTTTTCTATATATTATACTATACTTTTTAATTTGCTGTGAAATTTCCTTTTTTCAAAAAGTGAAAAAACCCATTTTGTCGATATACTGTTAACAAAAAAATATCAAGATACAGGAATGTAATTATGAAGAAAATAAAACATTGGATTCATCCATTTCATGATACGGCAATGTTCAAAAAAACATTTCCCCCATCTTTCTATTGTTATATCGAAAACATGTATTATACGAAAAAAAAGCAGAAACAGCGCTTAGCCGTTTCTGCTTTTTCTACTATATATTAAAAGAACTTTAATTTACCTTTTTTAAGAACTAATAAAGGTCCACCTAATAAGAATAGGTAGCGGTTATCGATTACTTTTTTCATGAAGGAAGCTTTCCAACCTGTTAACTTTTTACCCATAACAACGCCCATTGCATCGTCATGACCTAAAGAACATACAGATCCTTTATTATCAAATGCGAATTTTTTCATTTCGCCCTTGCCACGAACTAATACAGTTAAGTTGTGTGCAATGTTGTAACCTTGTTGAATTGCAATTTGTGCTGTTGGTGGGTATGGACGGTTAATTTCTTCGTTAATGATTAACGCTGCATCACCAACCATGAATACCTCTTCGTATCCTGGAGCGTGCATGTACTCATCAACTTTTACACGTCCGCGCATTGCTTCAAATCCAGACTCTTCCACAATACCATTACCACGAACACCTGCAGCCCAAACTACTGTTTCAGACTTAATTAATTCAGTATCATCGCCATTTGCAACGATAATTCCTTCTTCAGTTGCTTCTTTAATTGCTGTACCGATGCGGAATTCTACGCCTTTTTTCTCAAGTTGTTTTACAGCGTATTCTACTAATGCTGGATCGAAACCTGGAAGTGCTGTTGGAGCCGCTTCTACACAGATGATACGTGCTTTTTCACGTGGTACATTGTACTGTTTACAAAGTTCAGGAACACGGTTTGCAAGCTCACCTACGTACTCGATACCAGTAAATCCAGCACCACCAACAACGATTGTTACTAACTCATCGCGCTTTTCATCTGCATATTTAGCGAAACTAGCTTCCATATGCTCACGAATTTCACGAGTTGCATTAATGTTAGCGATTGAGAATGCATGCTCTTTTAATCCTGTAATTCCGAATGTTTCTGATTCGAAACCAAGACCGATTACTAAGTAGTCATACTCTAACTCGCCGTCTTTTAAGATAATGCGTTTTTCAGCAGCTTTAATTTCTACTACTGTGTCTTGTACAAAGTTCACTTTATTTGTATCAATAACGTCTTGAATATCTAGACAGATTTTTTCATCTTGTAATGTACCAGCTGCGCTCTCGTGTAACCAAGTCGCTTGGTAGTGATAGCTGTTGTTGTTTACT
This sequence comes from Bacillus sp. ok061, assembly GCF_900108285.1. Classification (NCBI taxonomy): domain Bacteria; kingdom Bacillati; phylum Bacillota; class Bacilli; order Caryophanales; family Bacillaceae; genus Bacillus; species Bacillus sp. ok061. The sequence goes on from NZ_FNUW01000021.1 coordinate 27,898, forward strand.
AACGTAATTTCAGCTTCATTTACAGATAATGCTTTTTGCAGACGAACAGTCGTAATCATCCCGCCATAACCTGCACCTAAAACTACGATTTTTGGAGTCTTCACCAAATCACAACCCTTTTCTTTATATAATAGTAATGAGAAATAATACCAAGTACTAAAAACTCTATTTGTCAAGAATGTGGAATTTATCACATTCTATATCATAACAAAACGCAGTCAAAAAATCGTACGAATTTTGTCATAGAAATTTAACATAATACTTCCCTATATTAGTCGGTTTTATTCCAGAATTCAAGCATCTGGCGAATTATCAATATTTTAAAATAACATAGCGTTTTCAAGGGTTTTTCAGCCTTTTTTTCATGTATTTTCCTTTCTGCATATTTTATACAATAAAAAGGAACCTATGCGAAAACTTACACACAATTCAGTCGTTTTCAGAAGTATTATGAACTCAAATATGCTATCATTTATTTGAAAGTGTCATCATTTGCAGGATTTTCGTGTACATATGAACAATATATGAAATCAATATCAAAATTCCATCTATAGGGGGAATGAAAGTGGCAGAAAATCAAAAAGTTTACGACATAACAATTATTGGTGGTGGTCCAACGGGACTGTTCACAGCATTTTATGGCGGTATGAGACAAGCAAGTGTAAAAATCATTGAAAGCTTACCTCAACTTGGAGGACAATTATCCGCACTCTACCCTGAAAAATACATTTATGATGTGGCTGGATTTCCAAAAGTGCGTGCACAAGAATTAGTTGATAACTTAAAAGAGCAAATGAAGAAATTTGATCCAACCATTTGCTTAGAAGAAGCGGTTGATACGCTTGAAAAACAAGCTGATGGTATATTTAAACTTGTTACGAATAAACAAACTCACTATTCTAAATCAGTCATTATTACTGCCGGCAATGGTGCTTTCCAACCACGCCGCTTAGAATTAGAAGGTACAGCAAAATACGAAAAGAAAAACTTACATTATTTCGTTGATGATATGAATAAATTTGCTGGCAAGCGCGTCGTAGTATTTGGCGGTGGCGACTCAGCAGTAGACTGGACGATGATGTTAGAACCGATTGCTGAAAAAGTTACAATCGTTCATCGCCGTGATAAATTCCGTGCACATGAACATAGCGTCGAAAACTTAATGAATTCTCGTGCAGAAGTAAGTACACCGTATGTTCCAGTTGAACTCATTGGTGATGACAAAATTGAACAAGTCGTTCTTCAGCACGTAAAAACTGAAGAAAAAGTTATCATCGATGTTGATGACGTAATTGTAAACTACGGCTTCGTTTCTTCTCTTGGTCCAATTAAAAACTGGGGCTTAGATATACAAAAAAATAGCATCCTTGTGAATTCAAAAATGGAAACGAATATTCCTGGCATTTACGCTGCTGGTGACATTTGTACATATGAAGGAAAAGTAAAACTTATCGCTTGTGGATTTGGCGAAGCACCGACAGCAGTAAACAATGCAAAAGCTTACTTCGATCCAAATGCAAAACTTCAACCGATGCATAGCTCAAGTATGTTTTAATATAGCAATGAAAAGAACTCCTTTTACGCGAAGGAGTTTTTTATTATTGTGCTACCGTATCCTTCCAAAATATGTTACAATAAAACAGAACAAACGTTCTATTCAATAAGGGGGATATTTTAAAGATGAAAGAACCTATTATCGTAAAAAAAGAAGCTTTCCAAGCAATCGGCGTTTCGGTTACGACGACTAATGAAAAAGAGGCATCTACTGAAGGAAACATTCCACAACTTTGGAACCGATACTTTCAAGAACAAATGATGCATCACATCCCAAATCAACAAACGAAAGAAACACTCGCTTTCTATTCAAACTACGAGTCAGATGAAACTGGTACATATACATTTACAATCGGTATGCCCGTTTCTTCACTAAAAGACGTTCCTGAAAATATGACAACTTTAACAATACCCGCCGCTACGTATGCGGTATTTACAACGAGAAAGGGACCAGTTGCTGAAGTCGTTTGCGAAGCTTGGGAATATATTTGGAAATGGTCGAAAGAAAATAAACGTGCTTTTACAACAGACTTTGAGCTTTATGATGAAAAAGCAACAGATCCAACCAACGTACAATTGGATATTTATATTGCATTAGCCTGAACGACAAAAAAGAAGATACCATTTGGTATCTTCTTTTTTGTCGTTAAATAGCTACTGTGCAAATTCATTATTATTGTCTACAATGAGAAAGTGCAGTATAGAAATATTAGAAACTGTATAAAGTGAAACTATACTCAGCGAAGGGCATCTCCCATTGAGTATTAGCCCTCACCAATCAGGCGTTTACAGGTTTTTTAGTTTAAATTTGTCACATAGAAAGGAAGCAATATGGAGGAACTACAACAAAATAAAACTGCTTTAGAAGGAAGCGGAAAACCGTTATTAAAAAATACGAATTTCCTTTTTCTTTGGGCGGCTACTCTTTTTTCAAGCTTTGCTTTAGCCTTTTTTACTTTTTCACAAACGTGGTACATAGCAAAAACATTAAACCTTGAAGCTTCACTCGGTGTTGTTTTCGTAGCTCTTAGTGTTCCAAGGCTTATTTTTATGATTATCGGCGGCGCTGTAGCTGATAAATTCCCGAAAAAAAACATTATGTTTTACTCCAATATTATTCGAGCGATTCTTGTCGCAACCATTCTCACATGGTTTATCGTTGGTGATGTAACACTATATACATTTGCTTTATTCGCTTTATTCTTTGGACTTGCTGATGCTTTCTTCTGGTCAGCAGATGGATCTATCTTACCGGAATTGGTAGAAAAAAGCCGTTTAACACAAGCAAACTCACTTACACAAATGACAAACCAAGCATCGGTCATCTTAGGCCCTGTACTTGGCGGAATTCTTATCAAATTCACAAACTACGAGACAATATTTTCCATTACAATTTTATTACTGATTGTCGCGGCCATACTCGTTCAAAAAATACAATTTACGATGCCAGAACTAAAAGATACAGATAAAGGTATGTTCACTTCCATTAAAGAAGGAATCTTATATGTAAAAGAATCGCCATTCCTTTCAACTTTCCTTATTTGTAGTGCTTTTTTAAACTTATTTTTAATCGGCCCAATGCAAGTTGGTTTCCCGCTTTTTGTTAAAAACGTGCTACATGGTGATTCGCTCCAGTTTAGTTACTTAGAAGCATCTGTAGGCGGCGGAATGGCAATCGGTGCTGTCATTGTCGGTTTAAAAAATATTAATCGTAGACGCGGTCTATTTTGTATTATCATGATGCTACTGTCTGGTGTATTCTTCTTATCCATCAACTTTAGCACCGTACTTTGGCAAGCATTATTAGCCGGCATGTTTTATGGTATTACAATTGCAATGGCCATTGTACCGCTTATGGCAATGATTCAAGCAACCGTAAAAGAAGAGATGATGGGACGCGTAATGAGTTTACTTATGCTATCATCAATGGGCTTTATCCCGCTCTCTTATGCATTCACATCCATTGCACTTGCAATAGGAATTCCAATCGTAACCGTTATGAAAAGTGGTGCAATAGCTGTTATTGTCTTCGTACTATTTGTAGCGATTCGTGTTCCAGTTGTAAGAAAGTTTGATTAACTACTTGGAGTCATGTGCTATACGCATGGCTCCTTTTTAAACGGATCAAATAACGTTATTCCCTTACTTCTTCTCAGTGCTGCTCCCCATTCTAATCCAACCTCTAAAAATAAATCTCGCACTGTACTGTATAAAAGTGCCCTAACATCTTTACGAATCTCCCCATATTTATAAGCTCTCACAACACTTTTCACGCGCCAAATTAAATTTCCATACACTTCTTCGTCAGCTAATATTTGCTCTAGTAAAACACCTTGTTCTAGTAACCCGCTCTTCTTATAAGCAAGTTCCACCTTGCTCCAAAATATATTAATCTTCTTCGGATTACTCGTCATCGGCAGAAGTGCGTATATAAAAGGCTTCGGTATATCATGGCGACAATACGTCTCATCAAGCTCGTACGTTACTTTTCTATTCTCTTTTATTTGTGGAATGTTTTTAGAAAGAATTGTTTCCCCCTCGTTTTTTTGTTCCTTTCTGCTACAGCCAGCTGCATATTCCTCACTTTTACAAGCGGACATTTTCATACGGTCATCCATGCGGTCAATTGCAGATATAAGAAAAACATATAAGTTCGCACTATATCCCCCGCGCTTATGCCTTTCTTTCGTCGCAACACGTTTTATAATTCCTAGTTCCTCTAACTTTGCAATTGAGCGGCGTACTGTACGAATACTCTTTCCAACATTAGTCGCAATCGTCTCCATTAACGGACAAGCGACTCCTACTGTTTTTTGTTTCTCATTCACCGCATACTTTCCTAAAAAATGAATAATGGTAGCATCCGTTTTATTCAATTGAAATCGGTAGCACTTCAAAACTTGTTTTTGATATGTATTAAACTCTTCTTTACTTCGAAATTCACTATATGGTTTCATTAAATTATATAAGCTTCCCATTTATATCACCTCATTTATAAGTAAGAGGCAGGAAGAGAATTTGGCGTGGAATTTAATATTTTTTTAATGGAGATGAAAATATGATCGTAATTAGCGCTTGTTTAGGTGGTATCGCTTGTCGATATGACGGCAATGACAATCTCGTTTCAAAAATAGAGGAGTTACTGCAACAAGAAGATACAGTCCTCATTTGCCCTGAAGTATTAGGAGGATTGCCAACGCCTCGTCCTTCCGCTGAAATTATTGGCGGGAATGGCGATGACGTTTTGGATGGAAAAGCGAAAGTGATGACAAAAGATGGTGAAGATGTCACAGAAGCATTTGTAAATGGTGCTTATAAAGCTCTAGAACAAATGAAAGATTTACACCCAGAATATATTATTTTGAAAGAACGCAGTCCATCTTGTGGTAGTTCTACGATTTACACTGGAGAATTTAACGGGAATAAGCAAACTGGTTACGGGGTAACAACTGCTTTATTTAAAAGACATGGCTTTAAAGTCATTTCAGAAGAGGATTTTGAAAATCAAAAAAGGAATTGACCCTGTGCGTCAATTCCTTTTTATCTGTCTTATTTCACACTTAATTTTTCTTTCACTTTCGCAGGAAGCTCTTCTTTTTTCACTTCTTCCCAAGCTGTTACACCTTTTTTATCTGAATTGTATACGCGTAAGAATGCATCTTTACGAAGATTTTTTGGAGCTGTGAATTCTAATTCTTTTACTTCTCCACCTTTATCGAATCCTTTTAATTTATACTCGAAATATTTATGTGGCTCTCCGTTATCAAACTTCTCATTTTTTTCAATTCCATCAGCTGTGATTTGAACGTAATACTCATCTTTCCCCATACGGTTAATATCACAACCAACTAACAAACTTGCGAATACAACTAAAATACTAAACAGTGCAATATATCTTTTCATTTCCTTCACCTCATGTTTTTTTCTTATATTGTTATCTTAAAGCCCGGAGCTTAAAGAAGAAATTCAAAAACATGACATGAACATTACACTTTTGTAAGATAATAATTATTTCTTCACTTTAGAAATCGTCATTCCATCACCAATTGGAACGAGTACGGATTCTAAATGCGGGTCGTATGCTATCATTTCATTAAACTTCTTCATAACTTCTGTATAACGTTTTTGTTTCGCACCCTCATCAGCTACACTACCGCCAATAACGTCTTTCACGCCAATTTCGCCACTTATCACGTAATTTCCTTATACCGTTTATTACGCCCTCAATTACAATCTCTATTACAAGATATCTTACTAAACTAATAATAGGTTTAATTACGTATCTCCCTATGAATTCAAAAATATCCTCCATCATATTTTCCTCCTTCTTTCAAAAGGAAGCTACTACTACTCCGCGTCCTTTTACGTCCAGTTACAATTGCTGCCCTACTGCGGTATATACCAACAAGAATAATACGACAACAACATTCACAATAACGCTTTTGAATTTGGAAGAAACTTCGGTAAATACTATAGTTAACATAGCTAATAGTATTATTTTTCCACCTATATTCGGGTATGCTACCAAAAACTTTATAAAATCAACGAAAACTTTACTACAACTCTTCCCGTAACTAATTTATTATCGTGGTAAACCGTCTTCCACTACATCGGTAACAGTTCCATTTGGTTCAAAGATTACACGTAATGATCCTTCTCCACCATAACCAGTATAGTCATATACTGAATAAGATTTATATTTTTCAATCACATGTGGCTGTCCAATTGCAGCTTTTACCTGATTCGCGGGCATACCTTTTTTGATTTTCAAATAGTGATTGTAACTTACTGCTGCCGAATCGTTATTTACATCTTTATACCACGGTACACGATCGTTTTTTTCTTCATATTCCTTTACAGGCTCTTCACTACGTTTCGTAGATACCTCATTCTCTTTATCTGGATCCTTTATAGCATTACGTTCAATATTCACGACGTAACCATATGTATTTAATTCAACCATAATTTCATATGTACCATCCGTATCTTTTTCTGTATAAAATACGCGTTTTTCATTGTTATTATACTGTTTTATGTTCTCACCACCGTAGTCAATCGTATTAAGAATATCCGTATACGTCATACCTTCCTCAATCTTTTGAAATTCGTCATGAGAAATATAACGCTTCTTTGATGATGGAGCGTCCTCATTTTTAATACTTTCACGTTTGCTCGTAGTCATAGGTGTTTTCTTCTGATCTTTTAGTACGTCACCTTCCGCCTTCGCTGGTTGCTTTACTCCTACTTTTGTTAATACGTCTGTATCGCTAGAACAAGCTCCCAAAATCGATATTGTAGTCAACGCCACCCCTACTATAAGTACTTTCTTAAATGACTTCATTCTAATCCCCCTGGTGTTTTTTTAATATCTAGTAATCAACGTATTTTAATTAATACGGAACTATTCAGTTCTATACAACTTGCTATAGCCTTCTCCCTCATGCACCTTTTTATATAAAATGAAACTTTAATCAACCCTCACCAATCATCTTCGTTACAAATATTAACATTAAATATAACTAATAAATAGTATATTTCTGCTATTCATTTACATTTTTGTTACATAATATTGTCCGAAACGAACAATATTAAACTCGAATTAACAATACTTATCATACATTCCGTATATAATAACATTAAAATTTAATTTAAAAGTCACTTTGCATGCATTTTCTGTTGTAACGCCAAAAGAAAAGACCTTTCTAACGATTTTATTCTATCGCTAAAAAGGTCTTTTCTATTTTGGCTAAAAACTTAGCACTCTTCTGGCTTACCAGCATTCGTCGCTGTACGGAAAGATGATCCAAATCTGCATGATGCGATTGCGTTTAGATAATCAATCGTGAATTATGCGTTCAATTTAAAGCAGGTTAAAAAATAATAATTCCTTATTTAATTAACATATGCATTAGTTTAACAGCCTAATGCTGCTGTACCAAATGATAGTTTAGTTTTCAATATGTGAAAAGGGATTTCTAAATGATGAATTGAATATATATTTATTGTTTACGCGTTTTTGAGAGGTTCCTTTATGGGAGATAAGCTTTACTATATTCCTGTACTTCGCACAGTTCTATAATAACTAATAGTGATGCTGTGACGGGATTTTCTATTAGTGAGATAAAGTATTTTTCAATTCATTTATTATAAATTGCAACTCTCGTCCTCAAGGATTATTTCTTTTGGGTGAAAGTTTTTTTATGATATAAGTTTCATTCTGTCATAATTTAAAGGTTTCGAGAGGAGAAATAATATGAATCCTATTTTATTAGATGTTCCGTTACAAATAGAAACAGATAGACTCATTCTTCGAGCACCACTTCAAGCAGGTGAAGGGAATGTAGTACACGAAGCTATTAAAGATTCAATTCGTGAATTAAAGCAATGGTTGTCTTTATTCCAGTCCATTCCTACTGTTGAAGAAACGGAAATCCTCCTGAGAAATGCGCATATAGATTTTTTGAAAAGAGAAAGCTTTCGCTATCTTATCTACCACAAGGAGACGAATGATTTTGTTGGAACGGCTAGCCTTCATCGAATTAATTGGAAGGTTTCGAAATGCGAAATTGGATATTGGATTAACACGCAATTTAGTGGCAGTGGATATATGACAGAAACAGTAAGTGCGTTAACAAACCTTGGATTTCAGTTATTCAAATTTAGAAGGATTGAAATACGATGTGAATCTAATAACACGAAAAGTCGTATGATCCCTGAAAAACTAGGCTTTGAACTTGAAGGGGTATTACGTAATGAAGATTTTTCAGCTGACGGTAAACAACTAGCTGATACATGCATCTATGCAAAGATAAAGTAAAACTTTAATTAGCCCGTACCAATCAGGCTTTTACGGCAAAAGAAAAGACCTCCTTAACGATTTTATCCCATCGCTAAAAAGGTCTTTCTCTATTTCTGCTAAAAACTTAGCACTCTTCTGGCTTACCAGCATTCGTCGCTGTACGGAAAGATGATCCACATCCGCATGATGCGATTGCGTTTGGATTGTCGATTGTGAATCCGCCGCCAAGCATAGATTGTTTATAGTCAATTTTTACTCCTTTAACAATTGGAGCACTTTCTGTATCGATAACAAATTCAACACCGAAAAACTCAAGAACTGTGTCGTCTTCTTTTGGTTCTACTTCAAATCCTAAGCCGTAAGAAAGGCCAGTACATCCGCCGCCGTGTACAGCAAGGCGCACGTACTTCTCTCCATCTTCAGCATCTTTTAACATATCTTTAATTTGAAAAGCTGCTTGTTCTGTTACTTCAATCATGAAATACACCATCCTTTCTGTTCTCATTCTATTATACATCTTTACGCTTCTATCTTGTACTCATACACTCCGCGGCAAATTACTTCCGCAGGTCCTTTCATTAACACGTTTCCTTCTTCAGTCCACGCAATCATTAAATCACCGCCGGCTAAATGGACTGTAATTTCCTTACCACGTTCCATCTTTCCATTTAAAATAGCAGCTACAACGGCAGCGCACGCTCCTGTTCCGCAAGCTTGCGTTACACCAGATCCACGTTCCCAAACGCGGAAGTTCATCTCGTCATCATTCAAAATTTCGATAAACTCAACATTTACTCGCTCTGGAAACATTTCATGTGTCTCGAGAACTGGTCCAAGTGTTGTAAGAGGTGCTTTTTCTACATCATCAACAAAAATAACCGCATGCGGATTTCCCATTGAAACAGCTGTAAATGCATAACGATGATTATTGTATAAGAAGTTTTCACGAATAAATGGTGTTTCACCTTCACCAAGCATCGGTATTTCTGCACGTGTTAGACGCGGTGCTCCCATATCGATTTTCGCTAATGTCACGACACAATCTTTTACTGTTACTTCAGCCGTTACAATACCAGCTAACGTTTCAATTGTGAAAATTGTTTCTTCTACTAGTTTATGCTCATACGCATATTTCGCTACGCAGCGTAAACCGTTACCACAGCTCTTTCCTTCAGAACCATCATTATTAAACATGCGCATTTTCACAGGAGCTACGTCTGAAGGGCAAATTAAAATCATCCCGTCTGCTCCAATACCAGTATTAATATTTGAAACCTTTTCCGCCACAAGAGCTAAATCTTCTTCAGGAATTTGCTCTTCAAACATATTTACATATATATAACTATTGCCAAGACCATGCATTTTTGTAAAAGAAAATTGGCTCATTTATATTCACTCCAAAAATAATTTGTTATGTTAAGTATAAAATGCATGCTTTTAGAACACAATATGAATGTCCCCCGTTTCTCATATTTGACAACGTTTGGCGATGAGCCACTCTTACACAACTTGTGTAAGAAAAAAGCCCTTCTAAAAAGGGCCTTTTTTTTATTTATCCCACTATTTTCGATTGGTGAAGGCTAATAATCAGTATTAGCCTCCCCTACGAAATAACATTTTATCTAATGAAAAAGGTGCTGCTCATTCGCAACACCTTAAAACATTGGATTTTCATCCAAATACTCATATACATTATTAACAAGCTCTTCTACTGTTGCACCTTGTACAACCTCACCATTTACAAGTGCAAACGGTCCTTCAAAACAAATACCACAATATCCTAAACAACCATACTCCATTACATCTAAATTCGGATCTTTTTCTAATTTTTCTAGAGCTGCTTGTGAACCACTTGCAAGGTTACCTACACAAAATTCAATTAATGGTTTAATCAAAATTCTCCCCCCTGTACTACAAAACAAATTACCTTCTGACTTTATCCTGCATAACGGGCAGTAAGACTCCCACCTCAAAATTCGGCGAATGCAAGGAAGTTAGTTGGGAGATAACTGTCCGTAAATGCTCGATTTGTGAAGGCTAATAATTAGTGTGGGACGAACACCTCCACCAATTAAAGTTTCACTTTATCTATAAGAAGAAAACTAAGCTGTTTCTTGTTGTTTTCGTTACACAGTCTAAACTATTTAGTTACTTCATTACTTCACTTCAAAGTAGATGACTTCTTCTATATAACATGCTACTTCCAATGAAAGAGTAACTACAAAGGAAAAACAGTTTACTTTACTTTTCTTCTTATTGTACAACAGAGTATTCATTCATGCATTGTTATTTGTTCACAAATTCGATATAATTTGATTGAGTAAAGTCAAAATATTTTATTAATATATAATTTTATGATTAGGGGATATTTCAACAGAAAAGGGGTAATCCATCATGAAACACCTCGTAATACTAGGTGGCGGCTACGGGGGAATGAGAATTCTGCAGCGGCTACTTCCAAGCAACCAACTTCCGGATGATGTACAAGTGACATTAATCGACAAAGTACCATACCACTGTTTCAAAACTGAATATTATGCATTAGTAGCGGGTACAATTTCAGAAACTCATATTCGCATACCGTTTCCTGAGCACCCACGCCTTAATATTCAATACGGCACAATAACAAATATTGATCTCGAAGAAAAAACTGTTCATCTTGATGGCGGCGAAGCAATCCAATATGATGATTTAATTATCGGACTTGGCTGTGAAGATAAATATCATAACGTTCCTGGAGCAAAGGAATATACACACAGTCTACAATCGATTGAACAAACACGTAAGACATATGAACAATTAAATAGTCTAGAACCGAATGCAACAGTTGCTGTTGTTGGCGCTGGCTTAAGTGGCGTTGAAGTAGCAAGTGAACTTCGTGAAAGCCGTTCTGATTTAAAAATCTATTTATTTGATCGAAAAGATAGAATTTTATTCCCATATCCAGAGAAATTAAGTAGATATGTAGAAGAATGGTTTGTAAAGCATAAAGTTAACATTATACGAAACTCTAACATTACAAAAGTAGAACCAAATATTGTGTACAACCACGATGAACCACTTGAATGTGATGCAATCGTCTGGACAGCTGGTATTCAAGCAAATGAAGTTGTTCGAAACCTTCCAGTTGAACAAGATGGTAGCGGACGGGTTGTCTTAACTAAATATCATAATATTCCAAATAACGAGCACGTTTACGTTGTAGGAGATTGCGCAGCACTTCCACATGCACCATCTGCCCAACTTGCTGAAGGTCAAGGAGAACAAATTGTCCAAATATTATTAAAACGTTGGAATAATGAACCACTTCCTGACGAACTACCTGTAATTAAATTAAAAGGTGTTCTCGGTTCTCTTGGTAAGAAGCACGGTTTTGGTTTATTAGCAAACCAACCATTAATGGGACGTGTACCGAGATTATTAAAATCTGGTCTTCTTTGGATGTACAAATATCATAAGGGTTAATACTTTACAGGCTGTCTACTATGTAGGCAGCCTCTTTGCATCAGTTTTTAAAAATTATCAGACACATCTTTCTCAATATGTATAATGATTTATTTTTCATTTTTATATTAAAAACTATTGATAAACAGTGTATGCTATTTGTAAGTTGTCTTATTATTTCCTTTAAGACCGAATTCATTCGGTCTTATTTTTTATGTGATAAATACTTTTGTAGGAGGCATTACATTCAACTTATGAACTTATCGAAACTAAACAATCGAATAGAAGCGAAAAAGAAAGAGTTAATCTATCTCGTTGAACGATACGGATTCACTCATGATAAAGTGATTTCTTTCAGCCAAGAATTAGATCGTTTACTTAACTTATTAATAAAACTCAAGATGAAGAAAAAACGTTGCTCTTTATAACCATTATCCTCCCTTTTTTGATACGATATAACTAGAATCAGAAAGGAGCGATTTATGTTTATATTAAAAGACGTTATATATAAAGATATCCTACACATTCCTTATTTACAGATTAAAAATGAAAAAATCACATGCATTATCGGTGAGAGTGGGAGCGGAAAAAGTACATTGCTCCGCATGTTAAACGATTTACAATCTCCAACATCCGGTACAATTGAATATAACGGAAAATTAATTTCTGATTATCCGCCTATTCAATTACGTCGTGACGTAGTTATGCTTGGGCAAACTCCACCTATTTTTGATGGAACCGTTAAAGACAACCTATTAATGGGACTTCGTCTTGCTGAAAAAACATTTCCAAATGATGATGCCCTGCGGAGTGCACTACAAACCGTTAGCTTAGACAAGCAATTAGAAGATAGCGCCACCTCATTATCCGGCGGTGAAAAACAAAGACTTGCCTTTGCTCGTATTGTACTTATGGATCCGCCTGTCTATTTATTAGATGAACCCACTTCAGCACTAGACAGTGATACAGAACGCCGCGTTATGAAACAATTTACTGAACTAGCACGAAAAAAGAAAAAAACAGTTATCTTCATCACGCACTCGCAACAACTTCCAGAAGAAATTGCAGACGACATTATTGAAATTAGTAAAACAAACGGTGCAACTAGAAAGGAAGTGCTCTCTATTGAAGGGCGTTATTGAACTCCAAATTTGGCAACTGGCGGCTGCCTATATTTTTATCCTTATCTTAATTGGACTTGTAAAATTAAAAGGAATACCTCGCGAAAAACAAATCGCGCTCGCAACATTCCGTATGACGATTCAGCTCGTACTTGTTGCATATGTCCTTACATACGTATTTGAAAACAGTAATCCATTTTATACAATTGCTCTCATTACTTCTATTACTACCTTTGCAATTTTTAATATTTATAAACGAGTTAATATCCCAATGTCTAAAGAATTAAAACGAGTAGCCGCCCTTTCCATGGTCGCTGGATCAATTGGGCCACTTCTACTATTTATCTTTGTTATTATCGGTCATGACCCTTGGTATGCTCCGCAATATATCGTCCCTATTACGGGAATGTTAGTCGGTAATGCCATGACTGGTGTTTCTCTTGGAGCAAATACGTTCTTAAACAATATGAAATCGCAAAGAGGTCAAATTGAAGGTGCACTTATGCTCGGCGCAACACCGAAAGAAGCTGCTACTCCGCTCATTCGAGACGCTTTCGACTCTGCTATTTTACCAACAATTAATTCTATGGTCGGAATGGGAATTATAAGCTTACCAGGCATGATGACCGGTCAAATATTATCCGGTGTATCACCATTCACAGCCATTCAATATCAAATCGCCATCATACTCGGTATTTCTGGAAGTACTGCCTTTGCTGTCATTATCTTTTTACAGCTTGGATATAAAACGTTCTTTAATAAGCGGTGTCAGTTGAAAGAGGTTGACTATGCTGCGAAGTGAATCGTACCTCTCGCTTGGTAAATGATGCACCGTTCACGGTGAGTGAAATTATATCAACGATTTTTTCAATATATCTATCATAACTTGCAATATATCAACGATTTTTCAAATATATCTATCATAACTCAGAATATATCAACGATTTTGTACGAAATATCGATTTACCGACAAAAAGTGACATAATAAAAAGAGGAGGCTATTCGCCTCCTCTTCTATTTACTACGCCTTCTTAACGAACTGTGATTTTAACTTCATAGCTCCGAAACCGTCGATTTTGCAATCGATATCGTGATCGCCATCAACTAGACGGATACTCTTTACTTTCGTACCAATCTTCACAACTGAAGAAGTTCCTTTTACTTTTAAATCTTTAATAACAGTAACAGCATCGCCATCTTGAAGAACGTTTCCGTTCGCATCTTTTACAACTTTTGCACCATCATTATTTTCAGCTTCTGCGTCTTGGCCCCACTCATGAGCACATTCTGGACATACGAAAAGAACGCCATCCTCATACGTATATTCTGAATTACATTTTGGACAATTTGGTAAAGTAGCCATAAATTCATTTCCTCCGTTCATTATTTATACGTAAAAATCAAAATTGATGTTTACATCTCGATAAATAAAATTTGTATAGCATTTCTTTATAGTGCCATAGTCTCACGTTATTGACAACCCTACCTCAAATTCTCATTTTTTATTGTATTTTACAAAATTTCAATTCGTATGCCTTTTTTCCATTTGCTCTTCTACTAATTTTAAAAATCTTCGTTGTGCATTTTTATTTTTTTACGAGCAATCAAACCCTTAGCGAACTTTGTAGTTCGTAATAAATAACTTTCGATACTTCTCGTCTTCATATATCATTCGAAACCATTCATACTGCTGCAAGTAAAGTATGTTAGCATCAATCTTTTTCGTGTGTAAACCCGTACTTAAACTAATAGATTCTATTAGAGCTTCTATTAATGCTGAAATCATTTCTCTCCCCCCTAATAAACAAAAGAAGAACCTTCACAAGATTCTTCTTTTCAAAATGAACGAGTTCCCTCTAGAAACCCCAATTATTTTCTTCAATGTAAATTTGATATTCTTCTACTTCTTCTTCACTTAACTTTTTATTATTTTCATATACCTCTTGCCACTCGAAATAATCTTCATCGAAATAAACAGCGAATTTAATTTTCACGTTTTTCTTCTCTGTATAATCATAACCAGTAAACTCTACTACGTCATAATCTTTTTCTTTCTTCACAAACTTCCAAGTTGGATTATCAGTCATAATCTCTAAAGTAACCCCTTCATCACTTGAACGAACAACGTTTTTAATATTCGGCTCAGTTGGTAAAAAGGACAGCCCGAACGCAGCTAACCCAAACACAATCCCGACTATAATCTGTAAACCAATCATACCAGCTACACTAACGCCACCCTTTGATTGTAAGAAATACGCCTTCTCATGATCAGACGCATCTTCTCCCTTACGAAAAACACGAACAGCATGCTTATAATATAAACAGTTTCCTTGCCATCCAGTAAATATCATCATTCCTAATTGAAGAGCTAAACTAAATGTTACATAAATCCCATCTGGAATATCTATAAAAGGGGGTATAACTATACTAGGTATAGCCAATAACGCAAATATAATAAATAACTTATACATTTTACGATAAGCTAACCAAAAAGTTGGGAAGAAAAAGGCTACCCAATTCCATGTATTCCCTTGCGCTGGATTTTCTACTTTCCCCCACTTAAAGTCATAATAAGCTGTATTCTTTTGAACAACTTTATGTAATTCTTGTGGAGAAATTGTTTCTTGTAAAACAGTGTCCTTCACGTACATCATCCTTTTCTTATTTCTATATACATTTATTGTATATGTACAAAATGAAGGAATCTAACAAAAAGTACACATATTTCATAAAAATGAACGGAAATCGAATATATTCCGACAATTATCCGTTTCTTATTTCATTTTACTTTTAAATATATTAAAATAATCATGTATCATACCTTTAATACACTAAGTTAATTATTTTACATATTCACTAAAAAGGATGCATCAAAATCATTTTTATACATCTTTTTTAGTGAATATATACTACATTTCCTCCCTCTTAATCACGTTGGAATACTATGTTTATTTACCCCACATTCCCCTTCACTTTCTCAATAATATCTTCTATACGTTCCGCTATACATTCTTTCTCCCATTCTCCCTCACCGTGCATAGCTGTATAAACTGGACAATTCTCATCATTACTATCTACAAAAATCGGGTCTCCAAGATATGAATCTATGCCGATTACAATCCATCCTTCTTTCCAATCTCCTTCTTCATTCCCGGCTAAGCTTTGCCCTTCTTCATCAAAACTATAACCAAGTTGCCCTTCTTCTATTTCTTCACTATTAAACAATTCTATCGTCATAGGTTCAGATTCATACTCTAGCTCAATTTCATTATCCTCAGCACGATCTACATGTGCTAAAAGTTGTTTAATTTTATTATGGTTAATCATGACATCTTCTCCATTCTATCTTTTAAAAATCTAATTTTATTCATAATGAGCTGCCGCAAGTAACATTTGAGCAATGAACTTCCATGGAATATTTTCTGGAATCTTCTCCCCTTGATTTATATAAACGCCTTCATAATCACCTAACCAACCATTTAATGCCTCTAAATAAGTCTCTACCTCTACATTCTCCCATTCATCTTTGTTCACTTTAAAATCCTTTTGGAGGTATACAAGGAATTTTAATAAATCTTCTTTAGAATTTACGTGATTAAGGTATTCGTACACATTCATACTCCATCCCTCCCTCTATTGCGCGTTATCTAAACTAACTATAATATATGACTTAAGATTCTTAAAACTATTATTTGAGGTAACCAAATATGAAGAGTACAATTTGGGCAGAAGATGACTATTTAAAACTAGCACCCATTAACGACGAACTAATCAAAAAAGCAGAAGAGGTACTGAACGTAAAGCTTCCAGAATCATACATAAACCTTCTAAAAGAACAAAATGGGGGAACTCTTCGTCTTGATACTCACCCTACTTCGAAGCCAAATTCTTGGGCAGACGATCACGTTAATGTATCTGGTTTATATGGTATTTCTTTTGATGAAAATGAATCTAGTATTTTAGAGAGTCGCTATTTAATTCGAGAATGGGAAATGCCTGAAAATATCGTACTTTTATCTGGTGATGGACATACATGGATTGCATTAGACTATCGAAATGTAGCTGAAAATCCTCCAGTTATATTTATCGATAATGAGTTTGAGGAAATTATTGAATTAGCACCTAACTTTGAAAGTTTCTTACAAAACTTAACTACGTATGAATATGACGAAGAATAAGTCTCGCTCTAAAAAGGATCGAGATTTCATTACAAATTTACACGCCACTTTAAAACCACTCGGCTTTAAGAAAAAAAGACATACATTTTTCAAAGCTGAAAACGGATTTTATAAGCTCATTAACATACAAAAAAGCCAGTTTGGAGATGATTTTTATATAAATATAGGAGTTCACCCTATCGGTCTCCCGCAGCTTATTACGAACCAATTACAAATAAAAGAAAACATTTCAATATTCGATTGCATTCTACAAACGAGAATAGAGCCTATGCATATCAAACAGAACCAGTTATTGCATAATGTTTCACATGAAACTATCAACATTCCGAGTTACCTTTCTACTATTTTCGACTGGTTTCAAACGTGGGCGTCTTATGAAAATTTAGTGGAAGTAAATATACATTCCATTACTCCGATACTAGCTGTCGTTCCAATATTAGAAGAAAAAGCGTTTCTACTTCTTACCTGTTTTTCTTTCTACAAATTAAAACAGCACGAACAAGCTAATCGCTATTTACAGCAATATTTACATTGCACTGTGCATCTGAATACCGAGGAAAAAGAGCCCATATTCTTTCACGAAGTTGATATGTATATGAAAAAACTAGTAGAAAGCACAATGTAATTTCACATTGTGCTTTCTACTAGTGCTTTATATTCCTCTTGTAACTTTTTAAATTGTTCTTCATACTTTTGCATCTTCACAGTATCCGTTTTTGAATTAAGGACTGGCCTTCTTCTCCCAGTCACCATTATATTTTTCCCATCTATTGCATCGTTTATATATACGTAAGGTTTAAAAGACTCACATACCGTATATGGCAATGCTACAGAAAGCTTTGCATACTCTTCCACCTTAAATTGATTAGATAAGCTTAACTCCTTTAAATTTTTCAATTGCATTAACGGTTCTAATGAATCATCTTTAACCTTTAAATTCATCAAAGTAAGCTTTTGCAACTGCTGTAATTCAGCGAGTGGTTTTAAAGTTTGTACTTTCATCGCTGTATTTATCCCACCACCCATATAGTAGGTATTGAGTTGTGTGCACTTACTTAAAGCACTTAAATCTTCTAACTTAGAAAAATCATCAATTAGTAAGGATTTGAGTTTTTTATTATAATCAATATCCCATAACGTCTTCGCTTTTGTATTCCAGCACATATACAACTGTTGTAAATTAGACAATTTCTGAAGGCTACTTAAATCCTCGACCCTCATTTCGTAAACGTATAATATATCGGGACAAACATACGTAAGAATATGATCAAACTGCTTTTGATTTACTGTGAACACCCATAATTTTTTAACTTTCAAAGATGCTAGTCGTTCTATATTTTTTGTTTTCCCCTCAATCGCTACTTCTTCTAAATCACCAGCTATACTTGCTAAGTCTTTCATAATCTTCGGCTGATCACCAATCGGAAACATGTTATCTCCCCCTACAACTCCCAAGTAATATTCATTTCTTCAAATGAGTCCTTACTAACTTCCAATCCTTCGTTATCTTCCGTCCCAATCATTGCTACTTCTTCTTTAGACAACTTAATTTCCTCATTTGGACTTTGGATTTTTTCTTATACACGAGTTGTAAAAGCTCTATTTGTTCCTCTGTCAGTTCATACTCTTCTTCCAGTCTTTCAATTGCTGATTCTGTATCAAGTAATGGAATTTCTAGTAAGAATCCGCCGTGCTCTTCCATCTCTTCAAATGAATCAATTGAATACGCACCGCTATCCTCAATCCAAAATGCAGTTGTAATAAAAGGAACTGTTTCGCCTTCTACTTCTTCTAATACGTATTGAAGTGCTTCTTCTTGCGCAATATCTATTACTTCCGAAGGTGCCCCTTCAAAATAATTTTTCGCATCAATCCACTCATCAATTCTCTCACTATTCACATCTTGAAGACATACAATCGTGTAATTCGGATGAAACGTAATTGTCCCTTGTCCGCCTTGAGTATCTTGCATACTATAGTTAAATCCGTCCCATGAACTTTCATGTGAGAAATCTGGACAATGTGCTACATTAATTGCATGGGCAATCGAATTTAAAATGCACCCTTTCCATAATTGTTCTTTATCTATATGTAATTTATATTTACTCATCCGCTTCCCCCATGCACATATTTTTTTCTATTATCTTTCCTCTACACAATACTTGTAAATACTTTTCTATCTACTACAAAATAAAAAAGACATCCTTTTTAAAAGGCATCTTTTTATAGTTGAAAATTTATTAATAAATAAAACGAATTATTTAATAAATGAATCCCAATTGGAACGAGTAAATTCTTCGTTTTCTTATATGTGTATGCTAAACATATACCCATACCAAAAATATATAAAATACTACCTACTGTAAGGGGATGGCCTAAAGTAAATATACAAGCACTTATAACGGCACTAGTAAGTGTAGAAAAGCGCTGGGATAATTTCGTGAAAAACATCCCCCGAAATAAAAGTTCTTCCCAAACCGGTGCAAAAATCGTGAGTACAACTACGTATAAAATGATTTCACTTTTAGTAGGCTTTATTACTATACTAGACTCGTCCACACCAATCCCATGTGGTAGAACTAAATTTAATATTGCAAGATATATAAGCATTACAATCGCTGTCATTACTATCGTTACATAGTGTTTAAAATTATTGAATTGTAATGATTTTATTAAATGTAAGCAGCAATTTCTTGCCGGTGCATATATTACGATAATCATACAAAACGTGAAAGGTGGAATAAGATGATCTACATACCATGGGTATAAGGAAGAATCATATAAAAGGTTCAAAAAACCAATTCCATGCATGACCCCAAAAATAATTAATAGAATGCTAATTACTTGGCGCATACTCATTTGTTCATTCTTTTCTTCATATGTAGCTAATTCTATATTCATCCTATCCCCTCCAGTATAATTAAACTTTTTAAACCATTATATACCAAATTTAACATAAAAAAAGACAATACACCCCACTGTATTGTCCATTTTCGTCCCTACCATTTCTCTCTACACGTCTCAATTAAATGCAGTAAGTACCTCTTCGTCATATCTGCTCTTCTCCACCTTGAGAGCATTCGCTTTTCTTTTGGATTGTGCCGTATTCTCGCTACTTCTTTTAATAAGAGCTCCCATTCTTCCGCTGAACGTTCTGACAAGTATTGCAATCCTCTATCTTTTGAAACGATTGTTTTATGATTTAGTGTATATAAAATACGTCCCATCGTAACGACAGCTGATTCTACCCACTCTTCTATAAAAAATAAATATGGCTTCTTCGCCTTTTCACTCCAGTACTGTTCTACGTTGTATTTCATCGTATTTACTACATCATTCCATTGTATTTGCATCGGAAGATCTTCTGCTTCTTTTCCGGTAACTGTAATGCCTTGATTTTTCAACGTCCACCATGTGACCGCATTAATGTCCCAATGACCAACATTAGCTTTACCATCTGCACAATACACGTACTCGTTCATTTCATCATTGTATTTCCCTAAGTCAGCAAGCGGAATATACATACCGTCCATTCTTTTACCTAGCGTATTATCACTAAGTTTCTTATGTAGTTCCACAAGCTGCTGTTTTTCAGCTTCATTCACGGAATCATTTATCACTGTAACAAAATCAACATCGCTCGTTTCCTTATAAAATGCACCTAGTGCGATGGATCCGTAAATATATACCCCGACTATTTTTTCATCCAAAAAAATTTCTTTTAATTCTACTGTGTACCGCTCCATTAACTGTTGTACTTCCGTCGGTAACGCATGCTTCACTCCATTTTTCATATCTATCCCTCCAATAAAAAAAGCCTTTGCAAATTCGCAAAGACTTCTTGTTTTATAAATATTTCTCGATTTCTTCGTAAACATCCTTCAAACGAGGATTTCCTTCTCCAACAATTTCTCCATTTACAAGAACGACCGGATAAAATAAATCTTCTTCCACTACGCGCTCTGCGAATGCTTTTTTATCCGCATCTTCTTGTTCTTCTTGGAAATCAATATACTCGAAATTAAATTTATTTTCTTGTCCTTCATATTTACGACCAATTGCCGCTTGTAACCATTCAAACGTTTCTGTTGAAGATGGCATTCCGACGCAGCTCGCACAAATTACTTTCGTCCCATACACTTGAACATTAACCATTTCTTCTCCCCCACTTCTTGTTCCAACAGTATATTCAGATGTCTTATTACATAAGCACATCATTTTACAAACTTATTCCATACCCCTATACTGAAAAAACACGATACAATATTTCGACAATAAAACAAGAAGAGAAAAAATAGATTTTCCCCTCTATCTTGATTATAATAAAACTGATGAAAGGAGTCGATAAAAATGGAAAACCCACATATGCAAGAACAAGTATTAGAAGTATTAGATAAATTACGTCCATTCTTACTTCGCGATGGCGGAGACGTTGAATTAGTAGACATTGAAGAAGGTATCGTAAAACTACGCCTTATGGGTGCATGCGGAAGCTGCCCAAGTTCTACAATCACACTAAAAGCTGGTATCGAGCGCGCGTTACTTGAAGAAGTACCAGGCGTTATTGAAGTAGAACAAGTATTTTAATCTAAAAGCGGAAGCGGCTCGTTCAGAACAGGAGGTCATTGGAGCTCCTTCCTGTGAGGCGCTTTTTGCCTCACAGGAAGGCGCGAAATGGCCGACTGTTCTAGCCGCTTCCTAAAAAGAGACCCATTTGGGTCTCCTTTTTTTATTCAAATCACATTTATCCGTTAACATCATAAAACAAAATTGGAAATCCTTCTCAAAAAATGCGATAATTAATACTATATAGTGAATCGTTCACACATATACAGTAAGAAAACATAGGGGGATGACACATGCCAAGAATGGGAAACACTTTTTTAACAATTCAAGAACTAGAAAAGAAAAAAGAGTATTTATTAGGCCTTTCATCCGTTATACCAACATGGAATACAAGCTATCAATTTTTATTTAAAGAAATCCAGCAAGAATTATTGGGTAAAGTAAATGAAAAACTCGAAAGACATCAATTCGTTTTAAATATATGTACAGATCAACAGGTAGGGGCATAATGTATTACATAAAATTGTGGTATAAAAAAGAGGCCTCCAGCGGTCTCTTTTTTATACGTTTAAGATAGCCAATCTAATTTTCTAATCCCAAGCTTATCTACTGGTAAACGAAGTGAGCCATAAAAATGCTTCATAAATTGCTCTGAGCGGTTCACATCGTGTAAAATGGCTTCTAAGCGATCTCTATATATGCTTTTTTGTTCTTCGTTTCCAGTTTGATAATATCGTTCGACCGTTTCAAAATAGTGCAGCGGGAACAGGAGCCTTGCAAATAATAAGCGCCAGCCAAATGAGGATAGCGAATAATTGCGTTCATAATCTGTAACAAATTGAATTATTGTTTGCTCCCAGTCTTTCTTTTTTTCTATCATCATATAGCGAATTAATTCTGCCATATCTCGAGTTGGGTGATCATACACCCAATCAAAAGGAAGTTTGAGCCGCTTCGTTTGATGCCATAATAAAGGTGTGAATCGTTCTTGGCAAATTGTTGCTGCATCCGTTAGTTGCGGCGTATCATCCATTTCTGTATCGACAACATATTGAATTGCATTTTCTGCAACTCCTAAGTAATACGGGAAGGATTCAATAAACAATTGATCGAATACATCTGAAGGGTGGTTCATCACTTGTGATTGCCAAAACTTTTCTAATTGATCGAGCCTTTTTTCCCATAACGCTTTCCATTCACCAATGCGGCTTAATTGCTCAATTTCTTCTGGAAAGAATGCACCTCGTTTATGGAATATAGAAAGCTCACTTCCTAATGACATAGCATGTCGTTCTAACGTGCGCATACCTTTTAATAAGCAGTAATTTTGTTCTTCTATCTCACTTACATAGTAGCCGTGTATAGTCGGAACGAAAGTCGCTACAGTTATATCCCCTTGCTGGTTCATATAATCACTGAGCTTTTTCATCTCTACAAGTACTTCTTCCTCCATTTCTCCAATTGGAACAAGTACATAAATTTTGTTGCGAATCCAAAAGCTTTTATAGGGGCCAAGGGGGATTAATTCTTTAACATGCATGTGATAATGCTCATAAATATGCTGAATCATCGCAGTCGCCACCTATGGTTTTTCTTTATATATATGAGCTTGTGCTCGCCTTTCATTCCTATGCACATGATAAAGCAACGAAACGTATACAAATACTAAAAAGAAAAAAAGGTGATAAACATGAAAGAATCAAATCAACTACAAGAAAGAGCATTACAACTATTACAAGAACGCGGTGTAACAATTGACGATATTGCTGAACTTGTTCATTTTCTTCAAAAAAAATATCATCCAAATTTAGAGATGTCAGAATGCCGTTACAATGTAGAACGTGTACTATCAAAACGTGAAGTACAAAACGCACTGATTACTGGTATCGAGCTTGATGTCCTTGCTGAAAAGGGAATGCTAAGTGAGCCGTTACAAGATATCGTAAAACGTGATGAAGGCTTATACGGAATTGATGAAGTTATCGCACTTTCTATCGTGAATGTATACGGATCTATCGGTTTCACGAACTTTGGATATATCGATAAATTAAAACCTGGTATTTTAGAATACTTAAATGATAAATCAACTGGAAAAGTGCACACGTTCCTTGACGATATCGTTGGCGGAATTGCTGCCGCTGCCTCAAGCCGTTTAGCGCACCGAGCTGATCACTCGGAATAATAATGTTTTCTAGACCGTCAGTTTCATGCTGACGGTCTTTCGTATTCCATAAGCATAAATTCTCTTCCACGACTCAAAAAAATAGGCCCTTGCTTAAATCCGATATTTTTATATAGCGTAATCGCTCTTGTATTAAATGTTGCTACACTTAATCGAAACATTTTCGAATTAAATTCCTTAGCAGCAAACGCTATTCCAGCTTGAAAAAACATTTCTCCCATGCCCTTCCCTGTTAAATCTGGCTTCATGCCAAGTCCGATATCAATCATATCTTCTCCACCATATAAATGAGCATCTCTTCCACCTGGTACTTGTGCATTTTCTCCAAAACAAAAATAGCCGATGAACTCTCCATTATCGTTACAACAGCCATAATACGTTCCATCTAATAGCTCTTCTATTACTTCTTTCTCGCCTGAAAAACTATATAAACTATATGGTTCCTCGTACGTCCACGTATTTATCTCATTTGCTTCTTCCTCTGTTAACTTATGTATATCCACTTTCTCTTTCCCCCTATTATATTCCTATTAACAATATTCGATATTCATCTTATAATTCATCTTTCTCAATATATTTTTTTAATTTCTCGCTTCATTTTATGGAAGATTTTCCTTATTATGTTACGATTAAACAGAATCATTACAAATAAGGTGGTGACAATGTGAATTACTTTTCTTATCTCTCCTCAGAAGAACGGCAAAATTTTTTCTATAAAGAACCTCTTAGTTTTTCAAAAAATATAGGGAAAGAACAACTAGCTTACGCACTAGGGGCTACACTATATACTCCTGGCACGAAAGAAACGATTGCAGAAGATATAATTAGAAAGAAACATGTGGATGCTACCTCAATTATTCTTTGTCTAGAGGACGCTATCAGCGATGAGGAAGTACAACTTGCAGAGCAAAACATCGTCGTTCAAATACAGCAAATCGCCAACTTAGTCAGTGTCAACATACTAAATCAAGCAGACATCCCACTTCTTTTTATTAGAGTTCGACAGCCCAGTCAAATGAAGACAATTGTTACTGAATTAGGTAGTGCTGTTCATTGTTTATGTGGTTTTGTCTTTCCAAAATTCACACCTATTAACGGAAAGACTTATATCAATCAGCTTGCATATATAAACGAGTTATACTCATTATCGCTATATGGCATGCCGATTTTAGAATCACCAGAAATTATGTATAAGGAAACACGGGCAGAATCATTATTACAAATAAAAGATTTACTAGATTCTTATCACGATTACATCTTAAATGTACGTATTGGTGCTACTGATTTTTCAAGTATATTTAGTATTCGGCGCAATAAATACACACCTATCTATCATATTACTGTTGTCCGTGATTGTATTTCAGACATTATTAACGTTTTCTCAAGGGCAACAAATGAATATATTATTTCAGGATGTGTATGGGAATATTTTTCTAATGATCATGAAGAAGGGCTTATTCAAGAGGTATCACTTGACCATGCAAATGGCTTAATCGGAAAGACAGTTATTCACCCATCTCATATTAAAGTTGTACAGGCAATGCACATTGTCACAATGGAAGATTATTTAGATGCGAGATCAATTTTACAAAATGCAGATACGTATAATGGAGTGCTAAAAAGCAGTTTTTCTAACAAAATGAATGAAGTAAAACCTCATTATGGCTGGGCTCGCAAAACCATTTTAAAATCTAATATTTACGGGGTGCTACATGAAAACAAACAATTCACCGATCTCCTTATTACAAACGCAAAGCAACACGTATAACGTTTTAAATAATATACAAGTTCATGTAGAAGTACGTGATAATCCATATAATTTAGCGCTAGACAGTCTTTTTCAAATGGCTGCGAGAATAAATAAGAAACGTAGTTTTTTATTTGTGAGTACAATCCTTGGAAAGCATCTTCCTATTAAACCTGCAGTCTCCCTATCAAGTGGAGTTGCTCTCGCTGCAAGATATATGGAAATGCTACATAATACTTCTCATCCATTTCAAAAAGAAATTTTAAATCTCATTTCATTAGAGATTCATGAAATCCCAGAGGAAGTATTTCGTTATCAATATCCTCTGCAAGAAGAAGTTTTATTCATCGGATTCGCTGAGACAGCGACAGCACTTGGTCATTCTATGTTTCAATGCTTTCAAAATGCAAAGTATGTACATACAACTAGGGAATCGATACCCCACCTAGAATCTGTCATTACATTTGAGGAAGAACATTCTCATGCAACATCGCACCGTTGTTATGTGGATGAAAGCTTTTTTCAAAACAGCAATCCTATTGTTCTCGTAGATGATGAGATGACAACAGGAAAAACAGCATTAAATATTATTAGATCGATTCAAAATAAATTCCCACGGGAAGAATATATTATTGCTTCTTTATTAGACTGGCGTTCTCATACTAATAGAAGACAATTTAAACAATTAGAAGAAGAACTTCAAATTAAGATTCATGTTATTTCTTTATTAGAAGGCAGTATTCATACAACTGGCCAACCATTGAATATTGCAAAAACAGATATTCAAATTGAAGAAAGTAAACTTAATTTCAAAAAGCATATTCTTACCTGCCCAAAATTACCCTATACATCAAATTATATAAAATATACTGGGCGATTTGGCATTTCAGCATATGAACAAAAACACATTCATTCTTTCGCTCAAGAAGCAGGAAAAACTTTAAAAAGAGAAAGAATTGGAAAACGAACACTTTGTCTCGGGACAGGTGAATTTATGTATATCCCAATGAAAATTGCTGCTGAAATGGGTGAAAATATTTTATATCAATCTACAACAAGAAGCCCTATCCATCCTGTTTCAAATGATGTGAACTACGCCATTCATAATCATTTCTCATATCCAAGTCCTGAAGATTCTACTATTACAAATTACTTTTATAATATTTCACCTCATGATTACGATGAAGTATTTGTTTTTATTGAGCGTGATTTAGGGGAAGAAGCCCTGTCTCCTCTTCTACAGCAGTTACAAACAGTTATTCCTTTTATTCATATCGTCTCATTTTCAAATAGCATAGAAAAGGAAGGTTGATAATTATGGTAAAAGTAAATTCTCATATTAGTAGTTACAATCCAAATGATGCTATTTTTCTATTAAAAGATATTAGTGATTTAATGAAAGAAAGTTCCACGGAAACTAGAGAACAAGCAATTCAAGCTGGCACACATTATTCCGAAATGTTACCAATGGAATATAAACCATCTAAAGCATATATGGATTTATTCTTTTCTTCCCTGCAACAATACAAACACAAACTAGCCATCGCTGTTGGAGTTGTCGCCGAACAGATTATACAAACTAAAGGAGCTAACCTTGTCCTCGTTTCATTAGCTCGTGCTGGTACACCTATTGGCATTCTTATCAAACGCTACATACGCTATCAATACAACCTTGATGTACCTCACTATTGTATTTCTATTGTTCGCGGACGCGGTATTGATGAAAATGCACTCCATTATATTTTGGAACATCACCCTAAAGAAACAATTCAATTCATTGATGGGTGGACTGGAAAAGGTGCAATAAAAAAAGAATTAGAATATGCAGTACACACATTTAACGAACGAAATAATACACACATTTCTCATTGTATGGCTGTGCTTGCTGATCCCGGTTACTGTACTTCAATTTACGGTACACGTGAAGATTTTCTTATTCCTAGCGCTTGCTTAAATGCAACAGTCTCTGGACTAATTAGCCGCACTGTACTAAATGACACCTATATCGGTCCAAATGATTTTCATGGTGTTAAATATTATAAAGAGCTAGAACAAGAAGACTTATCAAATTTCTTCGTTGATGAGGTAACAGAGTTATTCCCTTCTGTTCATTCTCATATAGATAATCAATTACGTTATATTACTTCAACTTACACTGATCCCTCTTGGCAGGGATTAAAAGATATACAGTCTATCCAAAATCACTTTGAAATTGACGATATTAACTTAATTAAACCAGGAGTCGGTGAAACAACTCGCGTATTACTCCGGAGAATACCGTGGAAAATTTTAATACGTAAGCAAAACAATCCCGATTTAAAGCATATTTTACTTCTCGCTAAAGAAAAGAATGTCCCAATTGAAATCTATGAGAATATGGCTTATTCATGTTGCGGGCTCATTAGGCCTCTTAGGAAGGAAACAATATGATTTTCGCCAGTGATCTTGATCAGACGCTTATTTATTCCCGGAAATCGTTTCGTGCCCCTATAGAAGATGAATCAATTCAACTCATTGAAACTTTAGATGGGAAAGAAATTTCTTTCATATCACATAAAACCATTTCACTACTAAAAAAATTACAACTGCACTCACATTTCATCCCAGTTACAACAAGAACTATTGAGCAGTTTCAGCGGATTGCTTTATTCCAAGACGAAATCATTCCCGAATACGTCATTACAAGTAATGGCGGTAATATCCTTCATAACGGGAAACAAGATGGTACTTGGAACAGGACAGTAAAAGAAAGACTATCGGTTGAATGTATAGAGAGAAACGACATACTAAAGGAATTTGGACAAATAGCTCATAAAGATTGGGTTATATCACAAAAAACAGCTGATGATCTATTCCATTATTGCATCATTAAACGGGAGAACATTCCTTATGATGAATTATCATCCTTCACTTCCTGGTTAGACAAACAAGGCTGGAATCATTCACTTCAAGGTAGGAAGCTATACTTTGTACCAAAACCAATTAACAAATGGGATGCCGTGCAATATATAAAAGAAATTTTGCAAATAGATACGATTATTACAGCTGGGGATTCTTTACTTGATTTATGCATGCTTGAAAAGGCGAACCATGCCTTCGCACCACTTCATGGTGAATTAGGAGCAATGCATGATAACTTACAATCCCATATTTTAAAAACAGACGCGATCGGCATATATGCCGCAGAAGAAATCGTAAATAAATCACTTCAAATTATTCACAGTTCATTACCTACCTCATGATTAAAATATGCACAATTGCATACGCACCACAATTAAACAAATGGTACAATTTATTTGAATCGCTGTTGCTACACTTCTTGATTAAAGAAAAGGCGCTAACACGGAAATTAGTGTCTTATCAACCTCAAGCAATTGGCACATTTTGTCATCTTAAAAGACACTCGAAAGAGTGTCTTTTTTTCTATATCCCACAAGGACTTACTCATTTCAAAGTATAAATACATAAAATAATGTAAATCATTACACGCATGAATCACTTTCTAAAAGTTATAAAGTAGATTCAAAATAAAAAAGCACTCTTAACTAGAGTGCTTTTTACTTTCAAACAAGGAGGCTACATATATGGATAGTACTCTCGTATTTAACTTCGGCATTGGTATTGTCATTATTTTATTTGTCTTTTTTGTACTTTGTATGAGCGGGGTATAAAAAGGCGATTTTCGGGCGTCTTTTTATACATATGTATTACTTGATTTCTATAAAATCAGTAACCATAATAGTTACAGATATACAAATAACTATTCACATATCCACAAATAGGAGGAAGAAAAATGAAACATGTAATCGTTTATGCACACCCAAATACAGAAAGCTTCAACCATGCGATTTTAGAAACGGTAAAAAGTGAGTTAGAAGGAAACGGTCATGAAGTACGCGTTCGCGATCTATACGAATTAAACTTCAATCCAGTATTAGGCGCTTCCGATTTCATCTCGTTTTCTCAAGGAAACACACCAGAAGATATTAAAGAAGAGCAAGAGCATATCTCTTGGGCTGATAGCATTACATTCATTTATCCAGTTTGGTGGGCGGGACTTCCAGCTATTTTAAAAGGATACGTTGACCGTGTATTTAGCCACGGCTTCGCTTATGCTTACGGTGAAAACGGTATTGAAAAGTTATTAAGCGGTAAAAAGGGCTTATTATTATCTACAATGGGAAATTCGAAAGAAGCATACACAGCAGGCGGTATGTTTGACGCAATGAAGAAAACAGTGGATGTTGGTATT
Organism: Bacillus sp. ok061; assembly: GCF_900108285.1. Taxonomy (NCBI): domain Bacteria; kingdom Bacillati; phylum Bacillota; class Bacilli; order Caryophanales; family Bacillaceae; genus Bacillus; species Bacillus sp. ok061. Next base: position 57,741 of record NZ_FNUW01000021.1, read on the forward strand.
TTTGAATTTACAGGCATTGAAACAATTGAGCATACATTCTATACGAGTGTTCCGTCTGTGGATGACAGTGTGCGTAAACAATATCTTGAAGAAGTTAAAGATGTTGTGAATCGTGCATTCTAATAAAATTATATCAGCGATTTTTTTAATATATCAGCGCAACTCAGATTATATCGGCGATTTTTCAAATATATCGACTTACCTACAAAAATCGACACTAGTCACAACTGAATGTTAGCCCACACCAATCGGGCTCCCCGCAAATATCAGAAAAAAAGCTGTTCCAAAGTTTGGAACAGCTTTCTTCATTACATCTTCTCAATCCACTCCGTCAAGTTATGCACAACTTGCGTCGGTTGTACTTCATATTCTGTTAACTTCTCCACAGTTGTGACTCCAGTGTGGACAAGAAGAGTATGCATGCCAGCATTTACTCCCGCTAAAATGTCTGTATCATAGTTATCCCCAACCATTAATGCTTCATCTTTTCCTATACCAAGAACTTTTAACGCTTGTTCCATGATGATTGATTCTGGTTTTCCGATAAAGATTGGATCCACACCTGTTGATACTGCTACAACTGATGTTAATGAACCGTTACCTGGTAATAATCCGCGCTCAGTCGGAATGGCGATATCTCCATTTGTAGAAATAAACGTTGCGCCGTTACGCACAGCAAGACATGCTTTTGCTAATTTTTCATATGTGATGTCACGATCTAAACCGACAACAACGAAATCAGGATTTTCATCCACAAGTTCAAATCCTTTTTCCACAAGTGCATCGTGTAAGCCTTCTTCACCAATCATATATACAGTTGCATCTTGTTTACGTTCATAAATGAAGTTCGCAGTCGCCATACTCGTTGTGAATACTTGCTCCGCTTTCGCTGGAATATCGAAACGAACAAGCTTTTCTGCCACTTGTTCTGGTTTGCGAGTTGAGTTATTCGTAACGAATAAATATGGAATGCCGCGCTCTCCTAATGCTTTGACGAAGTCGCTTGCTTCTTCAATTTGTTCTTCCCCGCGATACATCGTACCGTCTAAGTCAATTAAGTAACCTTTATACATCGATTATGTCTCTCCTTCTATGCTAACGTTCTCACCTTATCATACCACTCTTATATTACCCGCTTTTCCAAAAGAAAAAAACGCTTTACCTTAAAGCGCCCCATAACGTTCATTTTTTCTCTTTTATTTGGTAAGAACAACTACAATCGCCCTCGCACATGTTTGCTAGCGTTTTCACATCTGCGTTCGTAAATAAACGCTTATACATCTCTTTTTCATCTTCACATACTTGCGGGAATCTCTCTGCAATTTCTTTTAACGGACAGTTTTGTTTTTCAATTACGAAAGATTTCTCTCCATCTCTCTTTATTTGAACCATATAACCATTTTTCTCTTGCATAGCTGCTATCTCTTGCACTTTATATGCTAAATTCTTTTGATTACTCACTCGCTTTTGCAACTGTTCTTCCATACGCTTCGTTCTTTCTTTTAAAACATATTGAAGTATTTTTTCATCGCCCATCCGAGCTAAATCTTCTAGCATATCAATCGCAAATTGCTTATACTCTTTCGGGAATGTATCTTCTCCCTTTTCACTTAATCCATACAAATAAGTTGGTCTTCCGACATGTTGCCTTACCATCTTAGAATAAATGAGTCCATCTTTCTCAAGATTACTTAAATGTCTTCTGATTGCCATTTCTGTAATCTCTAAAACGTCAGCTAGTTCCGCTACTGTGTGCTCTCCCTTTACTTTCAACAATTGTACAATCTCGTCTTTCGTAGTACGTGCTTCCCCCATACTTCACCCTTCTCCCTTTTCTTTCTCACATACAATATAAGATCCCCAAAAGGCATTCTCTGGGGATCTTATAAGCATAATTATTCTGGTACAAATGCAGATACAGGTCCTAATTCCTTTTCTAAATAACTGCGAATATTTGCTGGGTATTTTTCTACCACTGCAATATGTTTTTGAATCGTCTTATATAATTCATCATGATTCATTTGAATATAATCTTGCGTAAGCATTTTTCGAAGAAGGATAATTTCTTTCATCCCTTGTCCATCTTCTTCACTTATCACTCGCTCATCCATTAAAATATCAATAATATCTTCATAGCTTCCTGGATCGCGCATAATAAATCCATCAATCATCGCATTTCCTACATCTAATACAGTATCAATAATAAGATGGGCTATGCGCTCTAATGCGTAAAATTCAAACTCGGTTTCATATATCTTTTTCTCTTGAAATGTACTTGTTGCTCGTTCTAAACATACTAGCATTTGTTCTATTTTCTTTCTGTCTACAAAATACATGAATGTCACCTACCTGGAAATTAAAGCATTTACATTTTAATTGTAACGCTTTCTTCTGAAAAAATCGACAATTTTTCGAATTCACCTTTTCTCCGTTATTTGTTATAGTTATATTTGTATGATTTTTGAAATTGGAGGAATGGAATCTTGGAACGTGAACTCGCACTAGAAATTGTCCGTGTAACAGAAGCAGCAGCATTAGCATCCGCACAGTGGATGGGCCGCGGAAAGAAGAACGAAGCAGATGATGCAGCAACTACAGCAATGCGTGATATGTTTGATTCAGTAAACATGGCAGGTACAGTTGTAATCGGTGAAGGAGAACTTGATGAAGCACCGATGTTGTATATTGGTGAAGAACTAGGAACAGGTAACGGTCCAGAAGTAGACATCGCCGTTGACCCATTAGAAGGTACAAACATCGTTGCAAAAGGTCTTGCAAATGCAATGGCAGTTATTGCAATCGCAGACAAAGGGAACCTTCTTCATGCTCCTGATATGTACATGGAAAAAATCGCGGTTGGTCCAAAAGCAGCTGGTAAAATTAGCTTAGATGATCCAATTGAAAAAACAATTGAAATTGTAGCAGAAGCTAACAATAAAAAGATTCGCGATCTAACAGTTATCGTTCAAGAACGTGAGCGTCATCAAGATATTATTGACCGTGTTCGTGCAAAAGGTGCACGCGTAAAATTATTTGGTGACGGTGATGTTGGTGCGTCAATCGCAACAGCACTACCTGGAACGGGTATCGACTTATTCGTAGGTATTGGCGGAGCTCCAGAAGGTGTTATTTCTGCAGCAGCATTAAAGTGCCTTGAAGGTGAAATGCAAGCTCGCTTAGTTCCAATGAACGAAGAAGAAGAAGCTCGTTGTCGTGAAATGGGATTAGAAGACCCTCGTCAACTTCTTATGCTAGATGACTTAGTATCTGGGGATGATGCAATCTTCTCAGCAACTGGTGTATCTGCTGGTGAGTTATTAGACGGTGTTAAATTCCTTGGCGGAGATTTAGCTGAAACATACTCTATCGTAATGCGTTACAAAACAAGAACAGTACGATTCATTAAAACGCATCACCATTTAGATCATAAACCACACTTAAACTTAGATATTTAATAAAGGAGCCATGTGTATGGAAGAACGTTTCTTTCTGTACGACGACACTGTCGCTACAAAAACTCGTTTCGTTAGCTTTATGGGAGAAAATGAGCGTCATGATTTAGCGCTTTTATACTCCGATCGTCATTACGGTAAAACAATTGTCCTTGATATGCAAAGTAATAAATTTGCAATCATCGGTGCTGACGATTTAAACGAACCAGGCTACTTAGAGCACGCATTTTCTATGACTGAAGAAATCGCAGAAGAACTACGCTCATTTTTATTTGAACTTATATAATTCATCGTATGCACCAGCTATTTTAGCTGGTGTTTTTTCATTATAAGAGTTTAGAATTTTCAATCTTCTATGTTATAATTAAGAATAAATCTATTTGGATAGAAAGGACGTTTACTACGTATGCCAACAACTACTTTGTAATGGACCAGCAATTGGATAGCATTACTCTCAAAAAAGCACCATGCTTTTTTCAAGGGAGTAGTCTGCCCATTCCCATTACAAAGGAGCGTAACGCATCTGTAGTATGATGTTTACTGAGCTTCCTAAGGGAATCTCCTTTTATTTTTGTCTATTTCTCATGTCTTCATACTACAAGACATCCAAATAGCTGTATTACGTTCCTTTACCACTAAAATAAGAGGTGAAGGAAAATGCAGAAAGTACAAATTTCTTGGAGTTTATATGAAAACGAGCAAAACACAATCGAAAAATATTGTAAAAATTGCAGACGCACTACCCTATTTACTGATACAAATATTCGTAGGCATAACGCCAACGGAAAAAATATATACCGCTTTGCTATTTATAAATGTCCGAAAGATCACACGTGGAATCAAAAACTTCGTATTTATAAAGCATTTACTGAACATGTTGAAACAGTCGATATGACGCAGCAAGATCAAATAGAAACAACTACTACCATTTCCATTACGCAACATAGAGAAAGTGGCATAGCTGAAATCACGATCGTATTAGATATCGTTTTCGGTTCCCACCGAATGGATAAGGCCTTATCCACATATATCTCTGATTGGAGCCGTACACTCATTGTGGATAAAATTAAAAATGGGGATATTCAATTGAACGGAAAACAAATGAAACCAAATGCAATACTTTCTGAAGGTGATCATATCTCGATTTGTTTGTAAGCGAGCATATGCCAAAAATCCTCTTACAATTGTAAGAGGATTTTTTTATTTCTTCACTTTTCGTAGTACAAAATGTGCACAACCGAAGTTACAGTACTCGTATAAATACTCCGTTAACGTACTAATTTTCGTATCATATGTCGCACGTTGGTTACTATCATCAAAGAATCCGCGCAATCTAAGTTGCTCATATCCCCAGTCCCCAACGATGTAATCATATTTATTTAAAATTTCTGCATAGCGCTCTTTAAATGCTTCTTCACTAAAACCGTCACGAAAGTTTTTAATTACTTCGTACTGTACATTATTAATGCTCACCGTAGCATGAATCTCTTGCTCTTGCTTTTGCTCCATCATTAACTTCCTCTCTAAGCATTCTTCTTTTTATCGTATCACAAAGCATAACAACCAACAATTTCAAATACAAAAAATTGCAAATTAGTACATGCTATGGAGAAGGAGGTGATACATCGTGAAAAAACAAATTTTACTTTCCCTTCTCACTGTTTCCTTATTTGCAGGCTGCCAAACAAATAATAAAGCCGAAATGGAGCGCGAAGAAGGAAGCCGTGTTCTTGTTTCCAATAAAAACGACATGTATCATACAGAAAATACAAATACAAGGCTCACGAGAGTCGGTTATTCTTCTAAACAAAAACATGAAGTATCTAACAAACAAGTAGGGGCCATTAATCGGGAGAAGGTCGCTGAAATGATTACAAGCATGACAGTCAAACTTCCTGACGTTACAAACGCTGCTACACTCGTTACTGATGATGAAGTGTTCGTTGTATACCGTGCAAACACAACGGATCCGAAACTTGTAGCAGATCAAGTATATAAAGCTGCTTTGTCCATCGTCCCTCGCTATTATAAAGCATATGTATCAACAGACCAAAAGTTGATTTCCCAAATTCAAGGCCTTCAATCTGGCGCATTAAATGATACAGAATATACGCAAAGCCTCGATATGTTAAAACGTGAAATGAGTAAAAATCCTCATTTGAACAATACGGGGGATCAAACTTTAAATGATATGATTAAAAAGTAAAACAGGTGGAGAAAATCTCCACCTGTTTTACTTTTTATTACGATCCGCATAAACTTCCATCGCATCACACATAAACTGCGCTAACCCCTCACCAAACTTATCGATATTTTTCGTGAAGCGCTCATCAGCGACATACATTTGACCGAGTCCCTTAAAAGCGTCTAATGAATAGTAACTAAAGTTTTGCAAGTAATCGTACCATACTTTGATCGCTGCCTGCGCCTCTTTAGAATCTGGTGCACCGTGTCTCAGTACCGCTAAATTTCTATAAATAGTATTAAACTCTTCTTGGTTCTCTTTTGACATACCTTTTGCATATTCGTTCGCTTTATCTACAGCTGCGTCTCCCCATTTTTCACGTGCTTCTTCTTCATATGGGTTATGGCTGAAATCGAATCCTTCAAATTTCTCTTTGTTCGTCATTTCAATCTCTCCTTTTGTATGCTGAATTGTTTTATCAATCGTCGCAATCACCTTATCTAATCTGGCACGCTTTTCAATAAGCATTTTCTTATGAAGCTGTAGTGCCTCTTCCCGATCAAATGATGGACTCATGATAATTTCTTTAATTTTCTTCAAAGGGAAGCCAAGCTCTTTAAAAAACAAAATTTGCTGCAATATCTCTAAATTTTCATTGGAATACAGACGATATCCAGACTCTGTCGTCTCGTCTGGGGTTAACAACCCAATTTCATCGTAATGATGCAGTGTGCGCACACTAATTCCAACTAAATCAGCTACTTCTTTTACTCTCATTGTCATTTGTATCTCCCCCTTAGTACATACGATAAAGTATGACGCAACGTTAGAGTCAATAAGTAAATTCATTTTCTTTCTAAAAGTTTCATCTCTCCCGTATTTCATGCATAATAGATATGTACATATATTAGAAAGCGGTGAAAGTATGGTTTCAAATACTGTAATTGCCAGCATCATATTTCAACTCATTGTCTCGATTCTGGTCCCAATTATCGTACTCGTTTATTTCCGTAAAAAATATAATATTAATTGGAAAGTGGTCGGCATTGGTGTTCTTATCTTTATCGGATTTACCCAAATTCTTGAAACACCATTCCACCTATTTATGCGCGGTAATCCAACAATCGCTCCATTTTTAGAAAATCCGTTTGCCTTCGCAATTTATGGCGGATTGACTGCTGGTATTTTTGAAGAATTAGGACGCTTCGTTGCCTTCTTCTTCTTACTAAAAAAATATCTAGAATATAAAGATGGCTTCGCTTATGGAATTGGTCACGGCGGAATTGAATCTATTTTAATTGGCGGTTTTTCTGCATTACAAGCATTAATCTTTGCTAATTCTATTAACGATGGTAGCTTCGCTCGACTAATTGAACAAAAACCCGAACTCAGCATTTTACAAGACATGTTAATTCAGCAACCTGCCTACTTATACTTCCTTGGTAGCTTAGAAAGAATTATGGCACTCGTGCTTCAAATCGCCTTTACAATGCTTGTTTTATACGCAGTAAAACAGAAGAAATATATCTTCCTAGTATACGCTATACTATTCCACGCATTTGTAGACTTCTTTGCGGCACTTTACCAAACAAAGACAATCAATATCTTTGTTGCCGAAGGAATTACACTTCTCTGTACAATTGGTGCTGTCGTTCTTATTCGCAAAATGAAAGAGAAATTAATGAGTGTACCAGAGTAAAAAAATAACCCACCGGTTGGTGGGTTATTTTTTATAAGGACTATCACAATGATGATAACTTTTGCCCTCCTTTAGCTCCCTCTTTGTTTCTGCATCTATAACGATGTACTTATGAAACTCTTCTACTTCATTTTGAGTAAAAGAAGCGAAAAAATAAACTTGGCGATCAGGGTGAACAAAAAAATCTTGAAGCACCACTCTACTTCGACAACCGACAGCTGTTTTTTGCCTAAAAGAAAATTCTTCATCAGGCACTTCTTTAAATAAGATTTTTTTCCGAACACTATATGCTGCATTTTTATATTCTTTATAGATTTTCTTATCTAACTGTTTATAAAAAACATCCTCACTCACAAATGACTTATTTCGATTGATTGGATAATTTAGTTTTTGGTTGGATTCTGCATATGTTGTGGACAATTGCGCAAGAAAACAAATAATGAATACGATACATATCATTTTTTTCATCATTGCACCTCAATTTTTTATTATCCACATTACTTTTCCACATATTTAAATCCATATGCTGTTTCCAATAAAAAGGAATTATTTCCACATTTGTCGAAGTATATAGCGTCAACTTGAAAGATGGGGATGAATTATGAAGAAAATTATTGTAATACGACATTGTTCAGCAACTGGGCAAAAACGTGATGATGAATTAACGACCGATGGAAAAGACCAAGCAAACACCCTTGCTACATTCCTCTTAGAAAATCATCTACAAATCGATCATATTATTTCAAGCCCATTTGTCCGAGCTATCGATTCCATTCGGCCCTATGCGCTCCAAGCTAACTTATCTATCCAAGAAGATGAACGATTAACTGAACGCATATTGAGCAACGTTCCAATGGATGATTGGATGCAAAAACTAGAATCCACTTTTACGAACATAGATATTGCCTTTTCAGGCGGAGAGTCAACAAAACAAGCAACAGACCGTGCCATATCGCTTATTCAAGATGTTTTACAATTAAACCATACGACAACACTACTTGTTACACACGGCAATTTACTTACACTCATTTTAAAGCATTTTGATCATACGATTGGCTTTAATGAATGGAGAACTTTAACGAATCCTGATATTTACGAAATTACAATCGACGAACAATGTATCATAACACGCTTATGGAAAGCATCGTCCAAGTAATATCCCTTTCCAAAACATTCAGTTGACGCCACGAGAAGAGACTGTTCTAACAATAGAAAGGGGTATTATTTCATATGTACGAAGACGTACTTGCTCTACTACATAAAACAAATGTTTCTTATGAAAAGTTCGAACACGAACCGGTACTCGATTATGAGACAGATCGGATTGTACGTGAGAGACTTGGCTTACAAGGTACTCCAAGTAAAAGCTTATTTTTAAAATCAACATCTGGAAATTTTTACGTGTTTTTTACGTTAGAAGGAACTCGGCTTAACCGAGGAGAGATGAAAGAAATAACTGGAGAACGCTTATCGCTCTGTTCTCCTGATGAACTAAGAATGGAAACTGGCTGTACTCCAGGATGTGTAGCTCCTTTTGGTTATTCACAAGATGTAACAATTATTGTGGACAGTTCCGTTTATACGTACGATAAAATTTTAATTACACCTGGTGTTCCTGAATTTACAATTGAATTATCCACAGAAGAATTAAAAAAGATTTTATTAACATGTCCAAATACCGTTTTAGAGTACAAACAAAAAGAGAGCTAATCGTTAGCTCTCTTTTTTCATTATTTAGCTTCTGCTGTTTTTTCTTTTGCAGAACGTACTTGCTCGTCCGCATGGTAAGAAGAACGCACAAGTGGGCCAGCTTCACAGTGGCTAAATCCTTTGCTAAGTGCAATTTCTTTAAGCTCTGCAAATTCTGCTGGTGGATAATATTTAATAACTGGTAAATGCTTCTTAGATGGTTGTAGATATTGTCCAAGAGTTAAAATATCCACATTGTTTGCACGTAAATCATCCATTGCTTCAATTAAATCTTCTCTTGTTTCACCTAAGCCGACCATAATGCTCGATTTAGTTGGAATATCAGGCTGCATTTCTTTTGCTCGACGTAAAAACTCTAATGAACGATCATATTTTGCTCTAGCGCGAACTCGGTTAGATAATCGACGTACTGTTTCAATGTTATGGTTTAAAATATCTGGTTTTGCATCCATTAACATTTTTAAGTTTTCTTCTACCCCAGCCATATCAGATGGTAATACTTCGATAGACGTGAATGGGTTTTTACGACGTACTGCTCGTACTGTTTCAGCAAAAACAGCTGCTCCGCCGTCCTTTAAATCATCACGTGCAACCGCTGTTATAACAACGTGCTTTAAGCCCATTTGTACTACTGAATCTGCTACGCGTTCTGGTTCTTGTAAATCAAGCTCAGTTGGTAAGCCTGTTTTAACCGCACAAAAACGACAAGCACGTGTACAAACCGCACCTAAAATCATAAATGTTGCTGTTTTTCTTACAGCCCAGCATTCATGAATATTCGGACATTTTGCCTCTTCACAAACGGTATGAAGATTCTTAGAACGCATCATTTTCTTTAAGCCTGTATAGTTTTCATTCGTGTTTAACTTAATTTTCAACCATTCGGGCTTGCGCTTATATTCTGTTTGTTTTGTCATGGTTATCAACTCCGCACAATATGAAATAGTTTACCGTGTTCGCTTCTTTCAATGTAACATATCTATTCTAACGTATGAAAGCGATTTGCTCAAATGAAGATTCTAAGATTTTTTCCAATCGTTCCCTATAATGAAATACTCCGTATATCCCACACTAAAAAGAGTGATGTTGTGAAAGGAGTCTATTTCATGCTTCGAAAAATTTCTCTTTTGCTTTCTATTTGTTTTCTTCTCCACCAAAACATCGCTTACGGTGAAGATAATCAGCAAAGCATATACGAAAAGCGCATGGCACTATATAAAGAAACCGAGCAGTCTTCAGGCATTCCATGGTATTACTTAGCTGCAATGGATCAATATGAAAGAAATATACGGAGCGTAAGAAGAGATATTCCAAAAAAACCAGATGCCATCATTTCCCTTTATTTCAAACCAGAAATATGGGCTGGACCTGTTAATAGTAACGATACTCTCCCCCATACAATTTCTCTATTTGGCGGAATAGGTTTAGATGGTGACAAAGATGGATTTGCAAATGCAAATAGCGACCGTGATCTTCTGCATACCGCAGCGACTATTTTAAGGAAACAAGGAACGTCAGAAGACCGTATTAAAATTATGCTTTGGGAATATTATAGACGTGCAAAAACAGTTGATTTAATTAGCGAATACGCCCAAATTTATAAACATTATGGACGTATTAATTTAGAAGGAAATGCTTTTCCTCTTCCGATTCGTAGTGACCATAGTTACCGTAGTACTTTCGGTGCTGGAAGAAGTTTTGGGGGCAGACGAGTTCATGAAGGAACCGATATTTTTGCCGGATATGGCGTGCCAGTAAGATCGACTTGCTATGGCATTATTGAAACGAAAGGTTGGAACCGCCTTGGTGGATGGCGCATTGGTATTCGCGACCTTCATAACAATTACCATTATTACGCTCATTTAGGCGGGTTCTCAAAAGAAATACAGCTTGGACAAATTGTTGAGCCCGGAAAAGTAATCGGATTTGTTGGTAGCACTGGCTATGGACCCCCTGGTACAGCCGGAAAATTCCCACCCCACTTACATTTTGGCATATATAAAGACAATGGCTATACAGAATGGGCCTTCGATCCATATATGCATTTAAGCCTTTGGGAACGCAAAGAACGAGCAAATACAAAACGATAACCGTAGCGCATTGCTACGGTTATTTTTTATCCAGTAAAAGCCCGATTGATTCAAGTTTCACTTTATATGCAATTAACTATCTGTTTTCTTTTTATCAGGTACAGCAACGCTTCCGCTTCCATAATACGTAGGCACTTCCCCTTGAACGATACGCGTCGCAATCGGAACATTTTGTTTCACTGTTATCTCTTTCGTATGAAATGGAATGATTACTTGCAACGTTACTTCCATTTCCATAACAATTTGAATCGCTGTAGTGTTGATCCCATGCGGTTCAATTTTTTGTTTAATATCTGTATTCACATGCCCAATTGGCGTGAAATGAATCGGAATATCTGGTCCTATATTACCAAGAAGCGCATTATCAGTTACACGCCCAAAAGGAACTGCCATAGTCGCCCCGTTTTTTTCAGAAATACCTAGCTCCTTCAACTTCCCTTGTTCTACTTGCTGCAAATATTTTTCTATGTACGTGGTCGTTGACGTTACGATTTCATTTACTTGCTTTGTATTTAAATTAATTGTGGATACTTTCCCGTTTTTATCATTCTGTACTTTCATTAATGAATCCACATCGAATCCTTCATTAATTCGATCCTTTACCGCCTTCGTCATAATTGCCGTCGCCATTTTCTGTGTCTCTACTTCTCCATATTTAATTAAGGTCGGCTGAATACTATTATTCACAATCCACAGCCCTTGCGTAAGTAATATAACAAAAAGAATAAACGACATAAGCAGTATATACCGAAAGGCAATAGGTCCCTTTCGAAACCGCGAGTTTTTCGAGCGAAATATACTCATAAAAAAACCTCCTTCTTATATTATTTCTATGCAAGAAGGAGGGACGATATATGCTTATCTCATTTTTAATAATGCTTCTTTTCCAATCGTTCCTGCTGAAATGCTTAATGCTTCAGCTCCAGTCGTTACCGATTCTAGTGGCGCTTCAAGAAGTTGTTCAATCGTTCTTACACCAACCGCACGGCCAGCAATAATTCCTCGATCACCTAACTTCTCATTTAAAAGACCTACATCTAATGCACCACACATAATATATCCTTTATCGCTCATTACAGCTAGCAAATTCGTCTTTGGAAGTTTCACGCTAACTGCAATAAACGTATAATTATCAATTATAATTGGCTCCACATTAACCATAGTTCACACTCCTCTCTTTCTTATCTGTATGACAAGAGAAAAATGAGTGTTACAAGTTAACTAGCCTATAGTTTAACGGAAGATGTATAAGTTATTAACATATCTGTTAACACATCTCTAAGTAGTTCTGGCATATAATATTGTTTGCTAGAAAGTGTGGATAGCTCTGGGTATAAGTATCCAAACGTAAACATATCAATTGTTCCTACTGTATATATACGGTCTAACTCCAGCGATTCGCCGTTAATCAATACATCTTCTAATAAAATTTTATTCCCAGGAATCGTATCTGGAGTTACTTCTACACCAGCGTAAATCATTTTCCCCATCACTTTCCCCCGAAATCCGAATCCTTTCACCTCAAGATTCTCCATATTCGGTTTACGTGCTTTCAAAATAACTTCTCTTAATATCTTTCCTGGAACTTTCAAAGCACACGGATTAATTGGATGTGGACAAATTCTGTGAATATCTCCGCGCGTTACAACACCCTCTTCTAATCCTTCAAGAAGTACACCAGCATTCACCATTCCAATTTCTGCACCGCACCATGTTTTCAGCGCACTTGCTAACATATGAGAAAACGGCGTCTCATGAAACCAATCAACCGGTAATGACTCTTTTAAATGAACGACAGGCTCTGCCATTATATGCTTACTTTCTTCCTGCAGTATTTCAATTGTGGATAACGGCTCGCTATAAGCCCCTAACCGTTCCGTCTTAATTGCTCTACCGTCTTTTTTCAGTAATTTCTTCGTCTCTATATCCACAGTAAGCTGTACGTGACCAACGTAACGCCCCCACTTTTCACAACAACAAAGTAACGTATTATTCATAAGAACGCCACGCTCAAATAAATGATGCGTATGTGCCCCTAAAATAACATCTATATCATAATGCTCTGCCATATACTCATCCATGCTTTTTCCAAGATGAGAAAGGACAACTGTAATATGAGCCTCATCTCGCACTTCTTCTAAAATAGACTCTAAATGGATAAGCGGATCTTCAATATGCCAATCGAGCATATGATAAAACTCTGGATAAGCTACCGTTAACCCGATAAAGGCAATCGTAATCCCATCTGTCGTTGTATGTAATTTATAAGGCTTTGCCCACTCCGGACGTACACCTTCTTTTTCAAATAAATTCGCGACAAGCACCTCAAATCCAGCCTCATCATATAGACGATTCAAATGCTCCTTCGCTAACGTAATTCCTTCATTATTTCCGATCGTTACATAATCATATAACGCCTCATTTAAAAGCTTCGTATTGCCAAGTCCATTCGTCGCTTCCGAAATACTATGAAAACGATCCACATGATCGCCGATATCAACCGTCAAAACGGTCTCTCCCGCTTCCTGTCTTCGCTTTTTCTCTCCCTGTACAAACCGAGAAATTTGCGGCCAATTTTCAAAATGACTATGTATATCGTTTGTATGATAAAGGTGGATGATTGTTTCTTTATTTATATTCAGAGAAAAAACCTCCTCTCAGTTCCTTACTGCCATTTACGCTATGCGCACACAATAATCCTGTAAATATTTTTCGTCTTTTCTTGCTATTTTACATTGTACTCGCATTGTGAGAAAAAGCAAAAGATTGTCCTTTTCATATGAGAAAATTTATTTTTTTAGTTGTTGAATTCATTGCTAGAAGGGGGATTTTTCAAAAAGTTTAATATAAAATTCAGTGGTTGATTGTTCAAGTGGATTTGTCAGTATCTTTGTCTTAAACCTAGTCGTTCTCTGTTCTTATAAAATGTTTGGGGTATGTGAGGATTTTCTTTTGTCTTACTTTGTCAACAAATCGATATTCCTTGTCGAAACGTTGATATATTGAAATAATCGTTGATATATTCCTGTTTATGATCGATATACTTGAAAAATCGTTGATATATTTAGCTGAACACCCACCTGGGTATCCTCTACCAAACCAAGACAAATCCGCAAAACAAAAAAGCGCCCTGCACAGCAGGGCGCTTTCTTCATACATATATTAGCCGATAGAACCTTCCATCTCAAACTTGATTAGGCGGTTCATTTCAACTGCGTATTCCATTGGAAGTTCGCGAGTGAATGGCTCAATGAAGCCCATTACGATCATTTCTGTAGCTTCTTGCTCAGAAATACCGCGGCTCATTAGGTAGAATAATTGTTCTTCTGATACTTTCGATACTTTCGCTTCGTGCTCAAGTGAAACGTAATCGTTTTTGATTTCGTTGTAAGGAATTGTATCAGATGTAGATTGGTTATCCATGATTAACGTGTCACACTCGATGTTAGAGCGAGAGTTTTTCGCTTTTGGTCCGAAGTGTACGATACCACGGTAAGTTACTTTACCACCATGCTTCGCAATCGATTTAGAAACGATTGTTGAAGACGTGTTTGGTGCTAAGTGAATCATTTTCGCACCAGCATCTTGGTGTTGGCCTTTACCAGCAATCGCGATTGATAATGTTAAACCACGAGCGCCTTCGCCTTTTAAGATAACTGCTGGGTATTTCATCGTTAATTTAGATCCGATGTTACCATCAATCCATTCCATCGTCGCGTTTTCTTCACAAACCGCACGTTTTGTAACTAGGTTGTATACGTTGTTCGCCCAGTTTTGGATTGTTGTATAACGGCAATACGCATCTTTTTTAATGATGATTTCTACTACCGCACTGTGAAGTGAGTTAGTAGTGTAAACAGGTGCTGTACAACCTTCTACGTAGTGTACATGTGCGCCTTCGTCTACGATGATAAGCGTACGCTCGAATTGTCCCATATTTTCAGAGTTAATACGGAAATACGCTTGAAGTGGTGTATCAACTTTAATACCTTTTGGAACGTAGATGAATGATCCACCAGACCAAACTGCAGAGTTTAATGCAGAGAATTTGTTGTCTGTTGGTGGGATTACTTTTCCGAAATGCTCACGGAAAATATCTTCGTTCTCTTTTAATGCGCTATCTGTATCTTTGAAGACGATTCCTAGAGCTTCTAGGTCTTCTTTCATGTTGTGGTATACAACTTCAGATTCGTACTGTGCAGATACACCAGCTAAATATTTTTGCTCAGCTTCTGGAATACCTAATTTATCAAATGTTGCTTTAATTTCATCAGGTACTTCATCCCAAGACTTCTCAGATTTCTCAGATGGTTTTACGTAGTACGTAATTTCATCGAAATCTAAGTCGTTTAAGTCGCCGCCCCATTGTGGCATTGGCATTTCATAGAACTTATCCAGTGATTTTAAACGGAAGTCTAACATCCACTGTGGTTCTTCTTTCATACGTGAAATCTCTTCAACGATCTCTTTTGTTAAACCGCGTCCAGCACGGAAAATCGAAACGTCTTTGTCTTTGAAACCATATTTGTAATCGCCGATATCTGGCAGTTGCTTCGCCATGTTGGTGTGTCCCTCCTTAGATAACCTCATTTTTAGGAACCTTTAACATTACTTATCTTCGTTTAAGCCCTTTTCTAACGCTTTCCACGCTAATGTTGCACATTTAATACGTGCAGGGAACTTGCATACGCCTTGTAATGCTTCAATATCTCCTAAATCGATGCTGTCATCGTACTCTTTTCCTAGCATCATGTCAGAGAAAATTTTCGAAAGCTGAAGTGCTTCTTCAATTTTCTTACCTTTTACTGCTTGTGTCATCATTGAAGCTGAAGACATTGAGATTGAACATCCTTCGCCTTCAAACTTCGCCTCTTGCACAATACCTTCTTCTACTTTCATCGTAAGTTGAATACGATCGCCGCAAGTTGGATTGTTCAAGTTAACAGTAACACTATCTTCTAACACGCCATTGTTACGAGGATTCTTATAATGATCCATAATAACTTGACGATATAACGTATCTAAATTATTAAATGACATTTGTGAAATACTCCTTTGTCTTGATTAGCGATTCAACAAATGTATCAATTTCTTCTTTTGTATTATATAAATAGAAGCTCGCACGTGCTGTTGAAGAAGCTTTTAGCCACTTCATAAGCGGTTGTGCACAGTGATGTCCTGCGCGAACTGCAATGCCTTCTACATCTAATACAGTCGCTACATCGTGAGGATGTACGTCTTCAATATTAAATGTAACAAGACCAGCGCGATGCTTTGGACCATAAATTGTAACGCCATCTACTTCTGATAGTCTTTCTAAAGCGTATTGCGCTAATTCATGTTCATGCTTTTCAATATTATCAAGACCGATTTCTTCTAGGAAATCAATTGCCGCACCAAGTCCGATTGCATTACCGATAATCGGTGTACCTGCTTCAAACTTCCACGGAAGCTCTTTCCAAGTAGATTCTTGTAAATCTACGAAATCAATCATTTCACCGCCAAATTCAATTGGCTCCATATTGTTCAGCAATTCTTTTTTACCATATAATACGCCGATGCCTGTAGGTCCGCACATCTTATGAGCAGATAATGCGTAGAAATCACAGTTTAAATCTTGTACATCTACTTTCATGTGAGGTGTACTTTGTGCACCGTCAACGACCATAATTGCGCCATTTTCGTGTGCGATTGCTCCGATTTCTTTTACAGGGTTAATCGTTCCAAGCACGTTTGAAACTTGCATAATAGAAACGATTTTTGTATTCGGTGTAACTGTTTGACGAACATCTTCTAAAGAAATTGTACCGTCTGGTTGAAGCGGAAGGTATTTTAAAGTTGCACCAGTTTTCTTCGCAACTTGTTGCCACGGAATGATGTTACTATGGTGCTCCATGTAAGAAATAACGATTTCATCGCCTTCTTTTACATTTTCAAGACCATAGCTAGCCGCTACTGTATTTAATGCAGTTGTCGTTCCGCGCGTGAAAATAATCTCTTCCATTGATTTCGCGTTAATAAACTTGCGAACTTTCTCGCGTGCACCTTCATACGCGTCGGTAGCTTTCGTACCGAGCGTATGAACACCGCGATGCACGTTAGAATTATATTCTTTATAGTAACGTTCTAACGTTTCAATGACTTGAATTGGTTTTTGAGAAGTTGCTGCACTATCGAAATATACAAGTTGTTTGCCGTTCACTTTTTGATCAAGAATTGGAAACTGTTTGCGTATTTCATGAATATTCATTAGCGAACTTTCCTTTCAATTACCTCAACAAGCTGTGCTTTTACTCCTTCAATTGGAAGCTCATTTACTACAGGTGCTAAGAATCCATGGATGACTAAACGTTCTGCTTCGCGTTTTGGAATACCACGGCTCATCAAGTAGTATAATTGGTACGGATCTACGCGGCCTACTGAAGCTGCGTGACCTGCCATTACATCATCTTCGTCGATTAAAAGAATTGGGTTTGCATCCCCACGAGCTTTCTCATCTAACATAAGAACGCGAGAAGATTGTTGTGCATTTGATTTAGATGCACCGTGTTCAATCTTACCAATTCCGTTAAAGATAGATGTTGCACTATCTTTTTGTACACCGTGTTTTAAAATCCAACCTTCAGAGTGTTTACCGAAGTGAACAACTTTAGTTGTAAAGTTTTGTGTTTGGTTACCACGGCCAATTGTTACTGTTTTCGTATCAGCATATGAACCGTCGCCCATTAAGTTTGTAACGTTCTCTGAAATTGTATTTCCGTCATTCATAAGGCCTAGAGCCCAATCAATGCGGCCGTCGCGTCCAACAACACCGCGGCGGTTAACGTAAGTTGTTACGTCTTTTGCTAATAGATCAACTGCACCAAATTTAACTTGTGCGCCTTGTTCCACGATTACTTCTGCTACGATATTTGCAATACCTTTAGCATTTTCATTTGCAACATAGTTTTCTACATAAGTTGCAGTACTGTTCGCATCAGCTACGAATAATACGTGGTTATATACGTTAGCTTCTTCGCCGTCTACTAAGAATACAGCTTGAAGTGGAGTTTCAAGAACAACGTTTTTCGGAACATATACGAATGCACCGCCGTTGATTAATGCAGCATGAAGTGCAGTTAAACGATGCTCGTCTACCTTCACGCCGTCTTTCATTAAATACTTTTGTAATAGTTCAGCATGCTCTGTTGCAGCTGTTACGATGTCTGTAAAAATAACACCTTTTTCTTTTGCTTCGTCTGCTAAAGAAACGAACGCAGTTGTACCAGTACGTTGTACTAATACGCTGTTATTTTCATCGATTAAGTTTTTCACTGCTTCTGGAAGCTCTGTTAAAGAACTTACAGGCTCTTGCTTAGCAGCGTCGCCTTTTCCGATAAAGTCCCATTTTTCAATTTTCGTTTTATCAGGCGTTGGCATTGGAAGTTCTGTTGCTTGTGCAAGAGCTTGTAAGCGGAACTCAGTCAACCAAGCAGCTTCGTTTACTTCGCTTGCGCGCTGACGGATTGTTTCTTGATCGAAAGGTAATGTACCGATTGTCATGTTTATGCTCCTCTCTTACGCTTCTTGCTCTGCTGTTTCGTCTTCAATACCTAATTCTTTTTTAATCCAGTCGTAACCTTCAGCTTCTAGACGTTGTGCAAGCTCAGGGCCACCAGATTTAACGATACGACCGTTCATCATAACGTGAACGAAGTCTGGAGTGATGTAGTTTAATAAACGTTGGTAATGCGTAATCATTAGGCAACCGAACTCTTCGCCGCGCATTTGGTTAATACCTTTAGATACAACTTTTAATGCATCGATATCAAGACCTGAGTCGATTTCGTCTAAGATTGCGATTTTTGGCTCAATCATCATTAATTGAAGAATTTCGTTACGTTTTTTCTCTCCACCAGAGAAACCTTCGTTTAAGTAACGTTGTGCCATTTCTGGATCCATTTCTAGGAATTCCATGTTTTTATCTAATGTACGGATAAATTTCATAAGAGAAATTTCATCGCCTTCTTCACGACGTGCGTTAATTGCAGAACGTAAGAAGTCAGCGTTTGTTACTCCGCTAATTTCACTTGGATATTGCATTGCTAGGAATAGACCCGCTTGCGCGCGCTCGTCTACTTCCATTTCTAATACATCTTCACCGTCAATGATGATGCTACCTTCTGTTACTTCATACTTTGGGTGACCCATAATTGCAGAAGATAAAGTTGATTTACCTGTTCCGTTAGGTCCCATAATTGCGTGGATTTCTCCACCTTTTACTTCAAGGTTTACACCCTTTAAAATTTCTTTGCCGTCAATTGATACGTGTAAGTCTTTAACCGTTAATGTAGAACCAGCCATCTCAATACCTCCATTAATCCTATATATACATTTTAAAAATTCCTAAAACGTTCATATTCTCATTTTATTCTCATTCTAATTTTATATCAAATAAAATGATATCGCAAACGACGAAAAAAAGTAACCGTTTTTTCACAAATGTATATAAGTATTTCCTTCTCACCTTTATATGATACACCTTTCTTCTTATTTATATAAAGAAAAAAGGACCGGTAAATTCCCAGTCCTTTCCTTATAATTATTCACTTATCGGAAGTACAGCACCTTTATATTCTTTGTTAATAAAATCTTGAATTTCTTTTGAATGTAGCACTTCTACTAGCTCTTTAATTTCTTTTTTCTTCTCATCACCTTTACGAACTGCAATGATGTTTGCATACGGAGAGTCTGATCCTTCAATCGCAATTGCATCCTTCGTTGGATTTAATTTTGCATCAATTGCATAGTTCGAATTAATGAATAAAGCATCTCCCTCATTATTTTCATACAACTTCGGTGAAAGTCCAGGTTCAACATCTGTTTTAAATTTTAAGTTTTTCGGGTTTTCGACTACATCTTTTACTGTCGCCTTAACCACATCTACACCATCTTTAAGCTTAATCACGCCGCCTTTTTGTAACAATGCTAACATACGGCCTCGCTCCGCTACGTTATTACTCATAATAACTGTCCCGCCATCTGGTAAGTCTTTTAAGCTTTTATATTTCTTAGAATAAATACCCATTGGCTCTAAATGGATTTTTCCTGCGTTTACAATTTTATATCCTTTTTCTTGGATCTCCTTATCTAAATACGGAATATGCTGGAAGTAGTTCGCATCAATCTCTTTATCCGCTAACGCTTTATTTGGCAGTACATAATCTTGGAACTTTTTAATCTCTAACTTAATGCCTTTTTTCTCTAAGATTGGCTGTGCTTTCTCTAAAATAACAGCGTGCGGCACGTTAGAAGCTCCAACAACAAGCTTATTCTCTTCTTTTCCTCCGCAAGCAGCTAATGTAAATACAGACAGCGCTGTAACAACTGACAATAGAATCTTTTTCATATGATGTCCCCTTCTCCCCTATAGTTATGTAGTTATAAAAAAGCTGGCATACACCAGCCTTGTCAGCAATTATTCTTTTACAGGAACAACCGCTCCTTTATATTCTTTATTAATAAAGTCTTCGATTTCTTTAGAATGCAATACTTCTACAAGCTCTTTAATCTCTTTTTTATCTTTATCACCTTTACGAACCACTAATACGTTTGCGTATGGAGAATCATCACCTTCAATTGCAATTGCATCTTTTTCTGGGTTTAATTTCGCATCAATTGCATAGTTCGAGTTAATTAAAACAGCGTCGCCTTCTTTATTGTTATACACTTGTGGTAACAAACCTGGCTCAATGTCCGTTTTAAACTTTAAGTTTTTCGGGTTATCTGCAATATCTTTTGGAGTTGCACTAACTGGATCTACTCCGTCTTTAATTTTTAAAATGCCTTCTTTTTGTAAAATTGCTAAACCACGTCCATGGTCAGTAACAGAATTACTCATAATGATTGTCGCCCCGTCTGGAAGTTCTTTTAAGCTCTTATATTTTTGAGAGTATACACCAATTGGTTCTAAATGAATTTTTCCTGCTATTTCAAAGTCATATTTTTTATCTTTAATTTCTTTCTCTAAATACGGAATGTGCTGGAAGTAGTTTGCATCTAAATCCTTATCCGCTAATGATTTATTTGGTAATACGTAGTCTTGGAATTTTTTAATTTCTAACTCAATTCCTTTTTTCTCAAGTAACGGTTTTGCCTTTTCTAAAATTTCAGCGTGCGGTACGTTAGAAGCACCAACAACAAGTTTCTTTTCATCTTTATCTTTCCCGCCACAAGCCGCTAACCCAAAAATTGAAGTTGAAATAAGTGCCGTAAGTAATAATTTTTTCATTTGAAACATCCTCCCGTTTTTTATTATCGTTTATCTATTCGAGTCGTTAAACTATCACCAATCCACTGGATTAAAAATACAACTAGTAATACACAAATTGTCGCAACAATTGTTACATCGTTATTCCCTCTCTGGAATCCTTCTAAGTAAGCAAGTGTTCCAAGGCCACCAGCACCAACAACTCCCGCCATTGCTGTATAGCCTACTAAAGCAATTGTCGTAACCGTAATACCAGATACTAATGCTGGTAATGATTCTGGAATTAACACTTTCAAAATAATTGTGCTTGTTTTTGCTCCCATTGCTTTTGAAGCTTCAATTACACCTTTATCAATTTCGCGAAGTGCAATTTCAACCATTCTCGCGTAGAATGGTGCCGCTCCAATAATTAAAGCCGGCAGAGCTGCACTTGCTCCAAGAATTGTTCCAAGAAGAATCTTTGTGAATGGAATTAATAAAATAATTAAAATGATGAACGGTATCGAACGGAATATATTTACGAATGCTCCAATCACCGTATTAATTGATTTATTTTCCCATAAATTATCTTTTGCTGTCATGAAGAGTAACAATCCTAAAATTAGTCCTAAAACAAATGTCGCAAGAGCTGCGATTGCCGTCATATATAACGTTTCACCAGTTGCTTCTAACATTTGATTCCAATCAATATTTGCGAGTAACTTATCCATGTGCAATCACCTCCAGCTCTACTTGATCTTGATGAATTCCTTCTATTGCTTGCTGGATCGCTATTTCCTCACCATTTAAATGAACAATTAAACTACCGTAAGAACCATTATTCGTTTGTGCGATATTCCCTTGCAAAATGCTAACTTCTATATCACTGCGTTGCATTAATCGTTGAAGCACTGGCCTTTCTACAGCCTCACCGATAAACTGCAAACGAATTACTTTTCCATCTGGATATTTTTCAATTAAACTTTCAATCGTTTCATTTGTATCTTCAGAATCTGTTAACTGCTGTACAAATCGTTTCGTAATATCTTGCTTCGGATTACGGAATACATCAAGTACTGGACCCGTTTCTACAATCTTTCCTCTCTCCATTACCGCCACTCGGTTACAAATCTTTCGAATTACGTGCATCTCATGTGTAATGAGTACAATTGTTAAACCAAGGCGCTTATTAATATCTAATAGTAAATCCAAAATTTGATCTGTCGTTTCTGGATCAAGAGCTGACGTTGCTTCATCACATAAAAGCACTTGTGGATTGTTAGCTAATGCTCTTGCAATCCCGACGCGTTGCTTTTGTCCTCCGCTCAGCTGAGATGGGTATGCGTCTCCTCTTCCTTCTAATCCAACAAGATGAATTAATTCATCAACACGTTTTCTTCTCTTCGCTTTATCAACACCTGCAATTTCAAGTGGAAACTCTATATTTTCACGTACAGTTCGTGACCAAAGTAAGTTAAAGTGCTGAAAAATCATTCCGATTTCTTGCCTTGCCTTACGAAGTTCACTTCCTGTAATTGCTGATATAACACGATTGGCAATTGTAATTTGGCCAGAAGTCGGTTTCTCTAACTGATTAAACAATCTAATTAAAGAACTTTTTCCAGCGCCGCTATATCCGATAACACCAAATATTTCGCCTTTTTCTATTTTCAAATTGGCGTTATCTACAGCAGTGACATCACCGCTTTTCGCCTTATATATTTTCTTTACATTCTCTAATAGAATCATGATGTTCACCCCTTTTTTATTTTGATCGACTCCGCAATTTTTTATGTTTAATGCGTGTAGTCCACCGTTATTACTACTTTTATTATTTGAATGTCCTCCACATTCAAACAATAAAAAAACCTTTCTGCTTTAGAGAAGCAGAAAGGTTTATGTGCGTATATAACAACATTATCCCTCTCTCTCATCTCTCAAAGCATTTGCTTTGCAGGAATTGGCACCATTTCAACATAAGTTGACGGTTGCCGGGCTTCACAGGGCACAGTCCCTCCACCTCTCTTGATAAGAGAAATCAGATTCAATTTTCGTCTGATTTGTAATTTATGAAATTATCTATATTTTATGAATTGAATTGTATCAATATCCAAACATCATGTCAACAGAAATTTTCGCAAAAAATGAACCTTCAGAATTTTAAGCACCTACTGACATCGGTTTACATATATGAAACATCGATTCGACTAATAGCATCGTTCGATACGTTCCCGAATACTGTACACGTCCATCGTTCATTAACATTTGCAATCGTACATTTCCATTAACCAATTGTTCTATATCCTTTTCGTCTAAGCAAATGATTTGTTCCGTTCCTCTTTCCTCATGTACCAGCTCTATATAATCTCTTGAAATTTGTAACGAACAACTTTCATCTCCCAAACGGAAATTAACAGTTTTTTCCTCTCGTCTTAAAAGCGGTTCTAAATGATATTGACCATTAGCGTAATTTACAAATGATTGAAGCAAAGAATATAATCTCACCCTAAATCACATCCTTCATATCACTTTCTATTACATACCATTCCCTCTCACTAAAGAGCAATCCTGTTATTTTCGCTCGACAAATACTGTATCCATCCTGCATCTCGACATATTTCCCAAGAAATATGTCGAGGCGGCAAAAATTTTGCCGCCTACTTTAATTCCGTATATAAATATTCAACCGAATGAAATGCGTATATCTTCTTCATCAGTGTCCCATTTTCAAAAACAAGTAAACAAGGTACACTTTCAATCCCATACTCTTTCGCTAAATGCGGAGCATAATTTAAATCTAACATCCCAATTTTCAACTCTTCAATTGTCATCTCAACGACTGTTAACATCTTTTTTGCTAATTGGCATGTTCCACACATTGGAGTATATACATATAATACTGTTTTTTCTTCGTTCTCTATTAGGGCTGTAGCTTCGGCTCCTGTCCAATCAATCACTTCTATCATTCCTTACCGTAAATATTCTGTATAAACGTCAATGTCGGCTCCCCATAATACATTTGCTAAGTGTGTAGATGGCGCAGTTGCCACTTCTCGGTACGAGCGATCAATATAGATATGCTCGGCTTGCGGAAATTCTTTTCGAAATTGTTTCCTTAACTTTTCTCCAGCATCATCAGCATCCACTAGCACATACACTTCCTTATCAAAAAACTGATCAACGAGCTCATCCATTTTCGACAAACCAATTGTACCATTTGTACAAACAATTTCCACCGGTTCACGAATAATAGATTCAATCTTTCTTCTATCTGATGTACCTTCTACAATAATGACTTTTTCTACATAAATCATATGTCATCACCCGATCACCATATACTATATAACCTTGAACTTAGTATATAGTATATTCGTTATTTTCATGTTGTTTCCTGTTTATTTTTGCAAAAGAAAAGCGCAAGCGGCTCGTTCAGAACAGAAGGGCATTGGAACTCCTGAACTAGAGGCGCTTTTTGCCTCAAGTGAAGGAGTGAAATGACCGACTGTTCTAGCCGCTGGAGCTAGACAATGAAAAGCGGAAGCGGCTCGTTCAGAACAGGAGGGCACCCGAACCCCTGAACTAGAGGCGCTTTTTGCCTTGTAGGAAGAAGCGAAGCCACCGAACAATCTAGCCGCTGGAGCTGGATCATAAAGAAAAGCGGAACCGACTGTTTAGTCCTGTTGACTAAAGTTCTTTCGCACAGAAAACGCTTTTTTGTCTTCTCGTGCGGAAGGTTCTTAGACATGAAAAGCAAAAACGCCTACACCTGCATAAAGATTAAGCGAAAAAGTTTTTTCAAAAAACGTTCTCCTACACGATAATTAGTATATGATTCTACATTCATTATTTCACACAAAATAAAAAAGGACAGCACAAAGGCTGTCCTTTAGTCGACTATAATTAGTCTTGGTTTGTCATTTCTGCATATTTTTCTGCAGTTAATAACTTCTCAACTTGGCTTGCATCAGAAAGTTCAACTTTAACCATCCATGCACCCTCGTATGGAGATTCGTTAACAAGTTCTGGTTGGTCACTTAATTCTTCGTTTACTGCTACAACTTTACCGCTTACAGGTGCGTATAACTCAGAAACTGTTTTAACAGATTCTACGCTTCCGAATGGCTCGTTAGCTTCGATTGTTGCACCTACTTCAGGAAGTTCAACGAATACGATATCGCCTAGCTCACCTTGTGCAAAGTGAGTGATACCGATAACAACTTCATTACCTTCAGTTTTTACCCATTCGTGTTCTTCAGAGTAACGTAAATTATTTGGAATGCTCATGACTGTACCTCCAGTGAATGTATTAATTATGTAAAAATACCTTATTGGTACTTTTTCCACACACTTTCAAACTGCTCTTCGTTAAAACCAAGTGTTACATTCGTTCCATCTGTTACAATTGGACGTTTAATCAACATGCCATCAGATGCTAAAAGCTCATACATTTCGTCTTCGCTTGCATCTTTCAACTTATCTTTTAGACCAAGTTCACGGTAACGCATTCCACTTGTATTAAAGAATTTTTTTAATGGTAATTCACTTTTTTCATGTAAATTACGTAAATCTTCTTTTGATGGTGGATTTTCAACAATATGAATCATCTCATATGCTACATCGTTTGCCTCAAACCATTTCTTTGCCTTTTGACATGTGCCACACTTTGGATATGAATAAAATGTTACTGTCATAAATTCACCTACTTTTTTACTAACCTTTACCTTTATCATATAGAAAACGTTTTATTATTTCAAACCATTATTCGCTAAACTTTTACTTATTTCGTGATAATTTTTAATAATCCTGCGAATTTTTCTTATTTTTCCGCCATTTGTTAAGAAAAAAATAAATATATAAATTTTTTAGATTCTGCACCAAACATATATCTTAAACAAGCGTTTGATTAATTCTCCATTTTTCTTTCTTAACCTTTGAACTACAGGAGTTTCTTCCTACCGAACATACAGCTTAAACAAACGTTTGATTAAAAAAATAAGAAGCCTCTTTTACAGGCTCCTTCATCATCTATTCAAATAATCTGCAATGGTTTGAAATACGACGATATACATATTATGAATACTTTCTTCTGTATTTCCACCATTCGATAAACCAACTGCCCATTGTTGTCCTTCACCACTTCCGATATTCGCAAACCCTTGCGTATACATAGCATTTACATCTTTCCGTGCACTGTTATACTCTACCCCTTTTATAATAAAAATTGAATATGATTTATCTTGTAAACCGATAAAAAACACTGGTTTCTTTAGCGATGAAAATACATTTTTATACTGCTCTGTTGAGGCTTCTTGAAAGTGATCTTTCATTATTAGAAAACCATCCACTTCCTTTGATTTATGTTCCAGTTCCTCTAACTTCATTTCCTCAAACTTTATATTCCTAAACGTATCTTTCGGTTTTTCTCCCACAACTCCAATTACGAGTGCTCTTCCGTTATATTCTAATTTCTCTCCTTCTTTATCCTTTGCACACCCAGCAACGACTAGGCATATCAATATAAAAAATAAGAAATACGATAAACGCTTCATTTAGCACCCTCTCCTTCTTTTTAGTCAAGTGACAAAAACGTAAGGTTAATTCAAGAAAGTGTAAGTAAAATCGATAGCCCAATTCACGTTTCTATATTATAATCAATTGAATTTACTTACATTACTAAACATAGGAGATCAACATGAAGAAATTTAAACTTTCATCTTTTCTTCCGTTAAGTTATATACTTCTACTCGTGCTCGTAAGTCCCCTTTACGACGTATTAAATAAATCGACTGTTCACGCAGTAGACGTTACAACTGTAGTAGATGATTGGATTCCATTTGTAAAAGCATTTATTATTCCTTATTTACTTTGGTTTCCATACTTATACGGCGCACTTATTTATTACTGCTTTGCTGACCGAAAGCAATATTATGTCACTTTAAGTAGTGTTATTTTTGGAAAGCTTGCTTGTTTTTCTATTTATTATTTTTGGCAAACAACTGTACCGCGTCCGACTGTCGTTGGAACAGATGTATTTTCTGAACTAGTTCGCTATATTTATAGTATCGATCAACCGGTAAACTGTTTCCCTAGCATTCACGTTCTTACTACATTTATAATTATGTTAGCTGCCTTTAAGCGTAGAGAACAGCATGCTTTTGAATATTACATCCTTACTTTCTTCGGTACACTTATTATTTTATCAACGTTATTTACGAAGCAGCATGCCTTTGTAGATGCCGTTTCTGGAATGACGCTTGCAAGCATACTTTACTTCGGCGTTCAACTCTTATTGGCCAAAGAACCAATAAGAGTTCCAGTAAAACAAAATCATAGAATGTAACATGACAAAAAAGCAGACTGTGGCTTCTCAGTCTGCTTTTATCTATTATTAAGGAGATTTTCAATTTAAGATTGCGGTACAGTCATATCACCAGAATGAATACGACCTGCTTTTTTAAGAGCAATGTAAAGTATATAAGAAACAGCTACTGGAATGACGATATAAGTAATTACCATCGCCGGGAGAACTTCCCATCCTTCGCTGGAAATTAAATTAATTGGTGCGATAAGAGAACTTAATCCAAGACCTGCAATTTCCTTTCCTGCTTCCAGTTGGAAAATTAATGCTGATACTGGACCGACTATAGCACTGGCGACGACAGTTGGAACGAGAATCATCGGGTTTTTAGTGATATTTGGCAACTGTACTTTCGGAGTACAAAGTGCTTGAGCTAATATGCCACCTAAATTGTTTTCTTTCGCTGAGATGACAGAGAATCCGATAAACTGAGCGACGCATCCGGCAAGAGCAGCACCACCTGCAACACCGTCTAAGCTAAGTGCAATTGCTAACGCAGCTGATGAAGCTGGAGAGATAAGTAATAGCCCCCAAACGACTGCAATGACGATAGAAGCAATAAACGGACTACCAGCTGAGCTATCTTTAATAAACGCTCCAACTGTATTTAAAACAGGAGTAATATTATGAGATAACCAAATACCAACTAAACCAGAACCTAATATTGCTGCAAATGGAACGAGCATCATATCTAACGCAGTTTTTCCGCTTAAACGTTTACCAATATATACAGCTAAAGTTGCTGTTAATAATGCACCGATTGGCTCACCTGTTTTAATAATTAGACCAGCTTCAGTAATTGAAATGGATCCGGCACCAATTGCTCCGGCTACCATCGCCGAGAAGATTACAAGACCGTTTGCACCGAGCATAAAAGCAATTCCGGCACCAATTGCCGGTGCCATTAGTGATTTTGCAACAACTCCGATTGTAATAAGTAATGGTATATCAACAATTCTTCCTATATTTTCGATCAGTAAACCAATTCCGAGGGATACGAAAATACCTTGTGCGATTCCAGCAGATGCTTTAAATACACTAGACATTATATATTCCTTCATTTGTTTCACCTTCTTCTATAAGTTAGTAACCAATTGTTTTCATATAATCACGTAAAATATCGTTTGATTTTGCGAATCGAGATTCTTCATCCTCTGTTAAATTGAGTTCTACAACTTCTCTTATACCATCTCTAGTAATAATAGCTGGTACTCCTGTACAAATATCATATTCACCGTACTCACCATCTAAAATGGCTGATACAGCAATGACACGGTGATCATCATTAAAGATCGAACTCGCAATATATGCTAGAGAATTTCCAATCCCGTAATAAGTAGTTCCTTTACGTTTATAAATTTCCCAGC
This sequence comes from Bacillus sp. ok061, assembly GCF_900108285.1. Classification (NCBI taxonomy): domain Bacteria; kingdom Bacillati; phylum Bacillota; class Bacilli; order Caryophanales; family Bacillaceae; genus Bacillus; species Bacillus sp. ok061. The sequence goes on from NZ_FNUW01000021.1 coordinate 86,830, forward strand.
CAGCTTTTGCAGTCTTCTCAACAATTTCATCTAAATCTATTTCACCAAATCGTTCTTTTTGTTCTTCTAAAATTTGCAGAATTGGCTTTCCACCAACAGTTACATGAGACCAAGCAACCATTTGAGAATCACCATGTTCTCCTAATGAATACCCATGAATGCTACGAGGATCTACATGTAGCATTTCAGATAAAATTGTTCTTAAGCGAGAAGAATCTAGTGATGTACCAGTACCGATTACTCGATTTCTAGGTAATCCAGATAATTTCCACACTTCATATGTAATAATATCAACTGGGTTCGATGCAAGTAAGAAAATACCATCAAATCCACTTTCCATTACGCCGCCAACAACACTTTCCATAATCTTCGCACTCGCTCCTAAAGTATCTAAGCGACTTTGTCCAGGTTTTGGTGCTGGCCCTGCTGTAATAATAACAATGTCCATATCTTTGCAGTCTTCATAGCTTCCTGCATATACTTTTGTTCTTGTATTTGTAAAGTTAATGCAATGTGATAAATCCATCGCTTCCCCAACTGCACGTTCATGATTTATATCAATTAATAATAGCTCTTCGCAAATTCCTTGATTTACAATGGAATACGCACAACTTGATCCAACTAATCCAGTACCGATAATTGCAATTTTTCTTGTATGTCTTTTCATAGCAATCTCTCCTAATTGATCATATAATCTATTTCTTTTGCTCTTTACACTCCTAATTATAAAGGTTCTCACGATAGAAACCATGGATACTTTGTGAAATATTGAGCAAAGTGTTTGTCCTTTTTGTGAATTGTCATATTCCATTTTCGTCATATTTGTTACAACTGGAAAAATATTTATTTTATATTTATTGACATGCTCAAAACAAAAAACGAGCGACTTCATTCGCCCGTTTTTTGTCATCCCGTTATTCCGCACTTAATTGACTTTTTAATTGCTGCACAATCATTGGATTCGCAGGTGCTGCCGGTTTGTAATAACTTTTTTGCTTTGCGTACTCATACATATTACGTTGGCGCATCTCATCTTGATTACGAATTTGAATTAACGTTTGATGTAACTGCTCATTATCAGACTGAGCAATATAATTTGCATAGCTTGTTAAACTTGCATTTAATCCTGCTAAATAATCATTTACCATATCTTTTTCATTCATGTTCCGCTTCCTCCTATCCTAGGAAAGTCATTAATTGCTGTTTCGTATTTCGTGCATCTTGCGCATCCTTTTGTAACATTTGTTTCAATTGTGGATCTGTACACGTTTGTGCATACTGCTCCAACTTGTTAATAATTGTTGCGTGTCCACCGATCAAATGACGTAAATTTTCTACTTCAAGCTCTGTTAAATTTTGCATGGAATACTCCTACCTTTCTTCTTTCATTCTTCTTTAGTATTCTGTTTTTTTCAAATCGTATTCATTAAAAAGCTTTCTTACATTTCAAATCCATCACATCTATTTATAAATACAAATAAATGTTATAATTACAGAAAAATACAATTCCCCCCCTTATGTTACCTTGATAATTTACAAATATATTAAGAAGAGGTGCCTATGCAAAGAACATTTAAAGTTATCTTTTTCATCATTTACACTATCCTATATATAAAATTACTAATTGATGTATTAACTTTAAAACCACTATTCACCTCTATACCTTTACATATGTTATTTCTCATTTGTTTTCTATTTTTAGCACTTAAAGATTATAAAAATCGTAACACTACATTTTTCTTACTATTTATTAGTGCGACTCTATTAGTAAGTATTAGTTTAATTAAAAATACCCTTTTATAAACTTTACACACTAAACACAAAGGAGCAATGATTATGAAAATCCACGACTTTCTTACAAAAAGCCAAGAAACTTATGATTCTGATCCAAGCCAAGACCCTTTCGTATTTACGTTTTTCAATTTCGTATTAGCAATATATACATTTCTAAAACCTGCTAAATAATCATTTAAGTAAAAAGAGCCTCTAAACGATTAGAGGCTCTTTTTACTTAAATTCCTTTCCGCTTCTTCAATCGCCCGTTGCATTTGTATTAACGGATTTTCAATCATTTTCCCATGTCCTGTCGCCAATAAAGACGGCTTATACTCCAGCAATTTCTGCGCGCTTGCTAATGAAACTTCTGCATCCCACGTACCAAACATAGGAAACGGGAAAAGCCACTTCAACTGTCCTGCTACCGCTAATCCTCCTCTCGTTTGAAACGCATCTCCAACAATGAGTGCATCATTTCTTGTGTCTAAAAACGCCATTGATCCCGGTGTATGACCTGGAGCTCCAATCGCTACAAGAGAACCAACTTTATCTCCCTCTTGAAGAAGAATATCTGGAATCGTCTTTATCTTTTTTGACACACCCACTTTTACCTGCTTGCCTGGTTCTCCTAATTGCAATGACAAATCTCCTTCAAGTAAACTTGCATCTCTCTTAGAAATATAGACTGGAACATCGGGCATCTCTTGCTTTATCGCATCAAGTGCTCCTACATGGTCATCATGCGCATGTGTAATAACGATATTCGTAATCGGTTTTCCTATTTTCCGAGCTGATTGTAAAATCTTCTTTGCACAAATCGGTAAAGCCGCATCAATTAAAGTTAATCCTGTCTCTTCTTCAACGAAGTAACAGTTAATTGGAAATAGACGCGGTAAAAATGCGATTTGATGAACTGTTTCTACGCTTATTACCTTCATCTTCTTTACCTCCATAAAAAGAGCTGTTTACACATACATATGTAATACAGCTTTATTCAAGAATTCAGCAATAAAAAACCAGTAGCCAATCGGCTACTGGTTCTCTTTCATCTATTAAACTGTATAACGCTCATCTTCTAAAATTTTCGCAGCGATTTCACGTTTCTTTGGAATTACGTTAAGTGGTGTGTGGCGAGTTAATTTACGTAATGATGATAACATCATGCGCAGCATGTCGCCGTTTTCAACTGCGATAAGTGTTTCTTTCGCATCTGCTTCGATTTCGTTAAATGCTTCTTGGCAGAATACTTCAGTGTATAACACTTTTTGTTTATTCTTTTCAAGACCAGTTGTTTTAATTGCTTTTTCTGTACGAAGAACAGCTGATTCCATTGCGTATAGGTTACTTACGATGTCAGCGATATTCACAAGAATTTCTTGCTCTTTATCTAATGCTTTACCGTATTTTTGAGCCGCTAATCCAGCTACCATTAAACCAATTTTCTTCGCATTAGTTACTAAATACTTTTGAAGTGCTAATGGCTCATCGCCTACTTCTTCTGGCATCATCATCATTAACTCTTCTTGTAATTTTTGTGCTTTTTGAAGAAGTGGTAATTCACCTTTCATCGCTTTACGTAAGAACGTACCTGGTACGATTAGGCGGTTAATTTCGTTCGTTCCTTCGAAAATACGGTTAATACGAGAATCGCGGTACATTCTTTCAATCTCGTACTCTGCCATAAATCCGTAACCACCGTGAATTTGAACACCTTCATCTACTGTATAATCTAGTACTTCAGAACCGAATACTTTATTTAAAGAGCACTCGATTGCATATTCAGCGATAGAAGCCGCTACTGCTTTACCGTCTTTTACTTCTTCTTCAGATAATGTGCTCATGCGGCTTTCGAATAAACCTACTGTACGATATACAGAGCTTTCAGCTGCATATGTTTTTGCTGCCATATTCGCAAGTTTCTCTTGAATTAATGGGAAGCGAGCGATTGGTTGCTTGAACTGTTGACGTTGGTTTGCATATTGTGCTGAAATTTCTACTGCACGTTTCGCAGATCCAACTGTACCAACACCTAATTTATAACGGCCGATATTTAAAATGTTGAAAGCGATAATATGACCTTTACCGATTTCACCAAGTAAGTTTTCTTTCGGTACTAATGCATCTTCTAAAATTAACGTACGAGTTGAAGAACATTTAATACCCATTTTCTTTTCTTCTGGGCTTGTAGATACGCCAGCATATTCTTTCTCTACGATAAATGCTGAGAAGTGCTCTCCATCAATTTTTGCATACACGATAAATACGTCAGCGAATGCAGAGTTTGTAATCCATTGTTTTTCACCGTTTAATACGTAATGTGTACCTTCTGCATTTAAACGTGCAGTTGTTTTTGCGCCTAATGCGTCAGATCCTGAACCTGGCTCTGTTAATGCGTATGCAGCTAATTTTTCACCAGTTGCAAGTAATGGTAAATACTTTTTCTTTTGCTCTTCGTTACCGAATAATACGATTGGTAACGATCCGATACCTACGTGAGCACCGTGAGTAATTGCAAAACCGCCAGCGCGAGAGAATTTCTCTGCGATTAACGCTGAGCTTACTTTATCAAGACCAATCCCGCCGTACTCTTCTGGTACGTCAGCGCCTAATAAACCAAGCTCCCCAGCTTCTTTTAAAAGACGAACAGAACGATCAAACTCATGTTGTTCTAAATATTCAAGCTCTGGAAGAACTTCATTTACGATAAAGTCCTCTGTCGTTTTTGCAATCATTTTATGCTCAGATGAAAAATCTTCTGGCGTAAACACTTGATCAATCGTAATCTCATCTACTAAAAAGCTACCGCCTTTAACCGCATTTCCTACTGTTTTTTCCATGAAAATTTCCTCCTTCATATTTTCATGAGCCGCTTCTTCCGTTTTGAAAGAAGCTAGCTCTCAATTTTATTTTTTATGAACCTTGGTTGCTTCCATTCTTTGCATTGGCGTCTCCTCGTTCTGAGCGAGCCACTTGCACTTTTTTATAATCTAGTTCCAGCGGCTAGAATGTTCGGTGGCTTCGCTTCTTCCTGCGAGGCAAAGAGCGCCTCTACGTCTGAAGCTCCATCCCCCTCACATTCTGAGCGAGCCGCTTACACTTTTTTTCATAATCCAGTTCCAGTGGCTAGAACAGTCGGTCGTTTCACCCCTTCCTGTGAGGCAAAAAACGCCTCTTCGTCAGGGCTTCCAACGCCCTCCTGTTCTAAACGAACCACCTGCACTTTTTAAAGTAATTCAAATACTCCCGCTGCTCCCATTCCGCCGCCGATACACATTGTTACGATACCGAATTGTTCGTTGCGGCGTTTCATTTCGTGAATAAGAGATAGTGTTAGTTTTGCTCCTGTACAACCAAGTGGATGTCCAAGTGCGATTGCACCACCGTTTACGTTTACTTTTTCTTCATCTAAACCAAGTTCACGAATAACTTGAATTGATTGAGAAGCGAATGCTTCATTTAGTTCGAATAAGCCAATATCAGATAGCTCTAAGCCAGCTAGTTTTAATGCTTTTGGAATTGCAGCGATTGGGCCGATTCCCATTACTTCTGGTGGTACGCCAGCTACTGCAAATGAACGGAATTTCGCAAGCGGCTTCATGCCATCGCTCACTGCTTTTTCACGATCCATTAATAGTACAGATGCTGCACCGTCACTCATTTGTGAAGAGTTACCAGCTGTTACAGAACCGCGAACGTTAAATGCTGGACGTAATTTACCTAAAATGTCTAGCGACGTTTCTGCTCTTACACCTTCGTCTTGTGCGAAAATGATTGTTTCTTCTTGCAGTTTATTGTTTGATCCAACAGTACGTAACGTTACATCTACAGATACTGTTTCATCAGCGAAGTTACCTGCAGCTAATGCTTTCGCAGCACGTTGATGACTTCTTACTGCAAATGCATCTTGTTCTTCACGAGAAATTCCATATTTCACAGCAACTTGCTCTGCTGTATGTCCCATACCCATATAATATTCTGGAGCTGCTTCTACAAGGCGACTATTCGGACGAACAACGTGTCCCATCATTGGAACTAAACTCATTGATTCTGCCCCGCCTGATAATACAGCTTCAGAGTGACCAAGCATAATACGCTCTGCTCCGTAAGCGATACTTTGTAAACCTGAAGAACAGTAACGGTTAATCGTAATAGCTGGAACATCGTAAGAAAGTCCTGCTAATCCGCCGATATTACGAGCCATATTTAAACCTTGCTCTGCTTCTGGCATCGCACAACCGAAAATTAAATCATCGATTGGTCCTTCATAATTCGCACGCTTTAACGTTTCCTTTACTACTAATGCCCCTAGATCGTCAGGACGAACTGTTTTTAATGAACCCCTCTTTGCTTTTCCAATTGGTGTTCTTGCTCCCGCAACAATGACAGCTTCTCTCATGAACGATATCTCCCCTCGTTATTAGTTACGTAATGGCTTTCCTTTTACAAGCATGTGCTGCATTCTTGCTTGTGATTTCATCTCACTTACTAAGCTAATAAATGCTTCACGTTCTACATCTAATAAATACTGCTCATCAACTTCTGTTCCGTACGGTACTTTTCCGCCCGCAATGACATATGCAAGTTTCTTCGCAATGTGAAGATCATGTTCAGAAATGTAACCTGATAAATGCATTGCTTCTGCACCAAGTACAAGAGTTGCATATCCTGTTTCACCAACAACTGGTATCTTTTTACGGATTGGTGCTTTATAGCCAGCTTCATATAAAGCAAGTGCTTTTTGTTTCGCATCATATAGTAAGTGATCACCATTCACACTAATACCGTCTTTATCGCCTAAGAAGTTGTTCGATACAGCTTCTTGTGCCGATGTAGAAACTTTCGCCATCGCTACAGATTCGAATACTTTATTCGCAACTTTTTGCAGATCAAACTCTACACCGTTTGGCATTTTATTTAAGTGTTTAATGTATAGCTCTTTATTACCGCCTCCGCCAGGGATTAAGCCAACACCAACTTCTACTAAGCCCATATACGTTTCACTAGAAGCTTGAATGCTAGCTGCTGGTAAGCAAACTTCTGTACCTCCGCCAAGCGTCATACCATATGGTGCTGCTACAACTGGCTTAGAAGAGTACTTAATTTTCGTCATTGCATCTTGGAAGTTTTTCACAACCAACTCAATTTCAAAGTAGTTGTCATCTTGTGCTTCCATTAAGATCATTGCTAGGTTCGCACCAACGCAGAAGTTCTTCGATTGGTTACCGATAACAAGACCTTTATAATTCTTTTCTACTTCATCAACAGCGTAGTTAATCATTTGCGTAATATCCATACCGATTGCATTGCTCTTCGAATGGAATTCTAAGCAAAGGATGCCGTCACCTAAATCAATTAAGCTCGCTCCGCTATTTTTCTTTAATACGCCATTTTTCGCTTTTAATTGCTTAAGAGAAATTGCCTTTTTATTACGTTCGATTAGCTTATATTCGCCATTATCGTAATAGTAGCTATCTCCGTTATCATGTTTGTAGAAAGTAGTGAAACCTTTCTCTAACATTTCTTTCACCCAAGTCGGAACAACTACGCCGTTTTCTTCCATCTTTTGAACAGATTTTTCAACACCAATTGCATCCCACACTTCAAATGGCCCTTGCTCCCAGCCGAAGCCCCACTTCATCGCTTGGTCAATTGCAACGATATCGTCAGCAATCTCTTTATGAAGTTTTGCAGAGTATAAAAGAGTTGGTGTAATGATGTTCCATAACAACTCTCCTGCACGGTCTTTCGCGTATACAAGCGCTTTCAATTTATTCGCTAATCCTTTTTCTTGTTTACTTAACTCTACGGATGCAGCTTTTAATTTTTTACGCGCTTCGTATTCCATCGTTTCAGGATTTAATTCTAAAATTTCTTTTCCTTGTTTTAAGAAGAAGCCTTGACCCGTTTTACTTCCAAGCCATTTTTTCTCAAGCATGTCATGCATGAAAGCTGGTACTTTAAATACATCACGCTCTTCTTCTTGTACGTTTTCATATACGTTATTTGCAACGTGTACGAATGTATCTAAACCGACAACATCTAATGTACGGAACGTCGCGCTCTTCGGACGACCAATAAGTGGGCCTGTTACAGAATCAACTTCCCCAATGCTATAGCCGCGTTTTATCATCTCTTGAAGAGTTACTAATAAACCGTACGTACCGATGCGGTTTCCAATAAAGTTTGGTGTGTCTTTTGCGATAACAACGCCTTTTCCAAGAACGTCTTCGCCAAATAGTTTCATGAAGCTTAATACTTGTGGATCTGTTTCTTTCGTCGGTATTACCTCTAGAAGTTTTAAATATCGTGGTGGGTTAAAAAAGTGTGTGCCTAAGAAGTGTTTCTGGAAGTCGTCTGAACGACCTTCTGCCATTTTTTCAACTGAGATGCCTGACGTATTCGAGCTTACAATAGAACCCGGTTTACGAACAGCGTCTACTTTTTCAAATAATTTCTTTTTAATATCTAAGTTTTCAACTACTACTTCAATAATCCAATCTACATCAGCTAGACGCTCAAGATCATCTTCTAAGTTACCTGCTTCAATCAGTGCTAAATTTCCTTTCACTGTCAGAGGAGCTGGTTTTTGCTTTAATAATTTTTGCACAGCCGTATTACTAAAACGATTTCTCACACTTTTATGTTCTAATGTAAGTCCCTTCGCTTCCTCTTCTTTTGTTAGCGCAGGTGGTACAATATCAAGCAATAATGTCGGAATACCAATATTAGCTAAGTGTGCCGCAATCCCTGAACCCATTACGCCTGAACCTAGAACAGCAGCCTTTTTAATTTGGAACATCCAATTCTCCCCCTATTCTTGAATGAATGCTCATTCAATTTTTCGACATAAGTCGCAATCAATGAGTGAGCCTCTACTAATAAATATATGATACTGTTTAAATTTTCGCAATATATTTATTGATAAAATTTTCTGAAATAAGTATTTTTCTTTCATTTGGCTATGCTATACATGTGTATTTTCTTTGTTTAAATGCACTTTTCCTTTTTATAATCTGACGAAACTGGAGGAATATATATGGCAAAACTTAAGAAGAACCCTTCAAAGGCTGGAATTAGTGCAGCTAGTGTAACTGGAAATGCAGGTCCGCATAATCACGGTGTTGAAAAAGGACGCCAAAGTAATAATCAACAATATAAGAAGCATAATATGGGCGAAAAATAACGCTATATTTTTGGGCAGAGAACGTGGCATAATGATTAATGGCTGCTTTTTCTGCCCAATTTATTTGTACATATGGAAAACAAAAGAGGGAACGATGATGAAACGAACAATAGTTATGATTGTAATGATTGCCACACTATTTACAGGGATGATTTTCTTCTCTTATGCACAAAGGCAACAATCTGTAAGAGCTGATCAACCTAATATTACTGGGCAATACGGAGTTACAATCGATGCAGACACAGGTGAAATTTTGTATGGGAAACGTGAAGACGAACGCTCTTATCCGGCTAGTATAGCCAAAATGATGACAACCCTTCTTTTACTAGAGAATGTAAAAGAAGATGAAGAAATTACAGTTACAGAAAACGCAATTAAAACAGAAAGTCAAAGCAAGAAAATTAAACTTCGTGCTGGAGAAAAATTAAAGCGTGATGAGGCATTAAAACTTATGCTTATCATTAGTGCAGATCCAATAGCTGAATCAATTGCAGAACATATCGCAGGATCAAAAAATGAATTTGTGAAAATGATGAATGCTAGAGCGAAGGAACTCGGTACAAAGCATGCGACTTTCAAGAACGCAAGTGGTGCTGATGCACTTGGAAATAAAGTATCGCCATATGACATTGCTATTATTACGAAAGAAGCATTAAAGTATCCAGTTGTTTTAGAATATATGAATTCAACACGTACAACTCTACATACTTCAGAACGCTCTCCAAACATCGCAAACTACGGACGAGAAGAACTATATAACGATCCATATGCGATTGGAAGTAAAAGCGGTCTATCGGCACTTGGCAAATATACAGTCGTAACAGTGGATGAAAAAGACGGTAAACGCGTCATTAACGTCGTATTATCTTCTACTCGCGCGCAACTATATCCTGATACGAAGAAAATGGCACATTATGCATTTCAGCAATTAAAATAACCAAGGAGTATTTTCTCCTTGGTTATTTTTTAACCATACCTTTTAATACGAACGCAACGTTTGCTGGACGCTCTGCTAGACGGCGCATGAAATATCCATACCAGTCGTTTCCATAAGGTACGTAAACACGCATTTTGTAACCCTCTTTTACTAGCTCAAGTTGACGCTCATTACGAATACCATATAACATTTGGAATTCAAATTGATCCCTTGGAATATTATGTTCTTCAGCAAGTTTTTTTGTATATTCAATAATCGCTTCGTCATGTGAAGCAATTGCAGTATAATTTCCATTTAATAAGTGCATTTTAATAATCTTTTTATAATTGTCATCTACATCTTTCTTGTCCGGGAACGCCACTTCTTCAGGTTCTTTATAAGCTCCTTTTACAAGACGTAAATTAGGTTTATAAGCATTTAAGTCCTCAATATCTTTTTCTGTACGATATAGGTAAGCTTGAATAACAGTACCAATATTATCGTACTCAGATTTTAACTGTTTAAAGATATCAATTGTCTTTCCGCAGCGTGTATAATCTTCCATATCAATTGTAACGAACACACCATTTTCTTTTGCAGCTTCTAAAATACGGCGCATATTGTTCATTACGATTTCATCAGAGATATCTAATCCCATAGAAGTCATCTTTAAAGAAAGCTGCGAATCAAGACCTTCTCTTCCAATTGCACGGATCGCTTCAATCGATTGGTTAGCCATTTCATTTGCTTCCGCTTCATTATCAACGAATTCACCTAAATAATCGATTGTTACACAAAGACCTTGCTTATTTAATGCCTGAATGGCAGCTGTCGCTAATTCAATCGTCTCCCCTGCGACGAAGCGACCTGCACCAAAGCGTAAACCGTACTTTTTAGCCAGTTTTGTTAGCGCTTTATTTTTAGATAAGAAAAGAAACGAATTTCGCATTAATTGTTCCATGTAATTCACCCCTATGACTGTAATTTATCTGTTTTTTACCCCTCTTCAAAATTATATCATTGTTTAAAATTATTGGATACAAATAATTATTTAGATAATTTATAAAATACTATAAAAACATTTAAAAACCTATATTCTCGCATGTAAATATGAAGGGAATATTTTTCGACATTTAGAAAAAACGGGTTTACTAGGGCAAAAATAGGCATACCGAAAATATTCGACAGGCCTATAAAACCCCTTAATATTCCATGTAAATTATATAAGGATATTAATAAGAAAAACTTAAAGTAGCATCACCTAAGTTTATCCCGCTATTTGCCGGGCAGTAAGACCCCCACTGATTAAAGTTTCACTTTATTTACTTCTCATTTCGCTTCTCTTCATTCAGCCTTTTAATATCCGTAATTAACTGCACCATCTCTTCTTTCGCATCTGGATAAGTTTCATTCCAATGCTTCACTAAAGCTGGCATCGTCTTCGCTATGTAAGAATAAAGTGCCCACTTCTTTACCTGTTCTTTTCGCTCTTCATTACTCTCGCCAAGTAACAGCTCAGTGTATTTCTCTAGTAAACCGTCAAACTGCTCGTTAAACTTTTCACTCATTTTATTTACCTCCTATATGAAAAAAGCAGCGAAGATCGCTGCTTTTTCTTATAATTTTGATCGGACAGAGTTTAATTTTTTCTCCATTGTGCTTACTTTATCACGACGATCATCAATACGAATCGTTGTTGCAACACGCTGTGCACCTTTCGTATATGGAACTTCATGCATTTGTTGAATTACTTCTAGAATGACAGGAAGATCTCCTTCAATAATTGTATTCATCGGTGTTAATTGATACTTCACGCGATCCGCATTTTTCTCTAGCACCTTTTGTACTTCTGCTACATATTCACTAACACTTGGATTACCTGTTCCTACCGGAATAATCGATACGTCAACAATTGCCATAGTAGTCTTCCTCCTATAATCGCTTCTTATATATCCATTGTCTATTTTACCGAAATCCTCATCATTTTACTAATATGTTACTCTTCCACTTTAAACTGCTCAACTAATCTTTCTAAATCTTTCATATGCTCTGTCAAACTTTCCATCGTGTGGGCTACCTTTTCTAGATGATTCACCTGTGATTCCGTTGCAGCGTGTACCTCTTCAGAAACAGCTGCACTTTCTTGACTCGTACCAGCAATTGTATGCATTACCGCTGTAATTTCTCCTTGCTCGTAACCTATGTTATGTACCTCTTCTACAATTTTTTCAACTGAAGTACTAATCGTATTTACAACTGACATAATTGTGCGGAACTCCATTTCTGCCTCTGTCGTCACTTTATTTTGCACATCTGCAATGTCTTTCAATTTACTTACAACTTCTACAACCCTTTTTACTTCTACTTGCACATCACCAATCATCGTTGTGATTTCTCCGGTTGCCTCTTTTGATTGTTCCGCTAATTTCCGAACCTCTTCAGCAACAACAGCAAATCCCTTACCTTGCTCACCTGCACGTGCAGCTTCAATTGAAGCATTTAAAGCAAGCAAATTTGTTTGATCTGAAATACCTTTTATAAGCTCAACCACATTTTGAATCGATCCAACTCTTTGTTCTAACTTACCCGATGCTTCTTCTGTATGAACAACAATCGAAGATGATTGCCCCCTTGTACGGACTAAGTTCCTCATTGTATTTAACCCTTGCTTAGATGCCTCTTCCGCTTTGCCAGCCACTCCTTTTATTTCACCAACGGAGCTATTCATTTGTTCCACTGACTCCGCCATATTCTCGAGTTGAGCTGAAACTTCATCCACACTATTCGCAAGAGTAGAAGCTCCTCCGCTCACATCATCCATTGCTCCTGAAACTTCTCTACTAGCCGCTACTGTTTCGTTCGTTAAATAATGTAAACTATTCGTTGATTGTTGCACTGTTGATACGCTGTTTTTAATTTTACTTACCATTTCATTCATTTGTTCAACCATATCATTAAAGTGCTTCGTCAACTCTCCAACTTCATCTTTACTTGTCACTTTCATTCGCAGCGTTAAATCGCCTTCTGCTACTTTTTGAACGTGATTCTTTAATAATTGCAGTGGTCTTGCTAATCTTCTTGAGAACAAGTAGGAAGCTACGATTCCAACTAATAAACTAATACATGCCATTATAATAACTGTATTTCTCGTACTATTTAATAGCCCATCGATCGTTTCTTTCGGATAAAAGATTCCTATCGTCCATTTCATCGTATCAAATGATTGACTATAAACAACTACATCTTCACCTTTTATTGTAGTGACCGCATATTTTGTTACCTCTTTATTTAAGCTCTTTATAAGTGGCTCTTTAGAAACATCTTTCCCTATCTTTTCTGGATAAACAAGAGCCATATTTTTATCATTTATAATAAACATTTCTCCGTCATTATTGTATTGAATATTGTGAAGCAACTTCTGAATCGTCCCAAGCGATACATCCATCGCAACAACGCCTAATACAGACCCATCTTGAGCTGTAATTGCTTTAGAAACACCTACACTTAACTTTCCTGTTGCAATTTCATAAGAAGGTTGTCCCCAATGGACCTTTTTTACATCAGCCTCTGAATCTTTATACCATGGTCTTGTCGTTGGATCATATCCTTCTGGCACTTGCCCACCTTCAGCAAGATTGGCACTTAATGTTTTTTTATCTTTCGTACCAATATATAAATCTAAAATACCAGGATGATTCTTTTTATACTCCGCAAACTCTTTCGTTAAAAACGCTTCCTCTTCTGGAGTAACCCCACCTTGAAGTATATTACGAATCATCTCACTGTTCGCGTAATACCCCATATCTTCATCCGTTCTTTGAACAAATGTCGTAAGTTGCTCTGTCACAAGATCCATCGCATTTTGAGAATACTCGTCTAAGGAACGCACTTCCTTTTCTTTCTGTAATTGATACACAGCTGTACCCAATATTACGAACATCATAGAAATAAGAACTGAAAACACTACCGCAATTTTTAAACGTAAACTTCTTAACATCTTCCCCCCAGCATCCCCTTCGCATTAAATTAAAAACTCATTAATCATTATATTAAGTATAATAGATAAAATTAAAAAATTGAAATTAATTCTCACCTTAATACAATTAGAAAAAGGAATACCACTTGTGCAAAAACAAATAGTTCATTATCCTTAAAATATAATCTCATTCGTTCGGAGGGAACTATGTTACAAAAATTCGGTTTCTCACAATATGAAAGCCAAGCTTATGAAGTTGTCGTATCAAGCAATGAACCATTAGATGCTACAACAATTGTGAAGCATTCAGGTGTTCCAAAAGCAAAAATATATGAAGTACTAGCACGCCTAATCGATAAAGGAATGGTAATGGATTCTGTTTCAGAAAAGAAAAAATTGTATACAGCATTACCACTAAAGCTAGCAATTGAAAAATTAACGACAGAATTTCAATCAAATATTAAAGAACTGGAAACAAATATATCAAAAAAATCATTTACAGATGACCGTGTTTGGAGCTTAAAGATGCAATCTTCTATTCGAGTTCAAAGTAAAGAACTCATTGAAAGTGCAAAAGAATCAATCCGTATTTCAGCTTGGAATGATACTCTTTTAGAATATCTTCCTTTACTAGAACAAAAAGCAAAACAAGGTGTTCAAATTGAATCCCTTATTGTTGGAGAAGTAGAAACAGACTTAGAAAACATGCATTTTCTAATCCCAGCTGAAGAGCCTAATGCATTAGAGCGCTACTTGCTACTCATCGTTGACGATCGTGAAATTTTATTTGCTGGCGTAGAACAAGAGTCATGGCAAGCGATGAAAACAATGTCACAACCTTTCGTAAAGTTCTTTACAGAATTTTTCTATCACGACGTTGCACTTGCAAAGATTACTCAAAAACACCACGATCTCTTTATGGAAGATGAGGAAATTAAGAGTTTGTTGATGAAGTTGAGGTACTAATTAAATAATAAAAAGGAGTCTAGTTTTTCAACTAGACTCCTTTTTCAGAGTGTTGGGAAACCCTTTAGGGTTCCCCACACTCTGGAATCATTTTGATTTTAGCGAATAAAAACAACATAAAATAATAGAGTTTCAAAAAAATAGCCCTCCACCAGACCTTTTTTGGTCAGATGGAGGGCTATTTTTTTCATGTTTTGACAAGTTGCGGTAAGATAAGCCTGCATTTGGACAGACTTCAGCCCCCGAAATCGAGCATATCGATAGCCATGTAGTTCTTTGGCGTCCGCAAAGCTTCGCTCTATAGTTGAACAGCGTACTTTGTACAACTTTTTCCCTGTAACTGTTAGTTTGTTTTTTCTAGCGATATCCTTATATTTCTCCCATATAT
>NZ_FNUW01000076.1:0-2865 GCF_900108285.1 Bacillus sp. ok061
GGAGCAACAGGAGCAACAGGAGCAACGGGAGCGACAGGAGTAACAGGAGCAACGGGAGCAACAGGAGCAACGGGAGCAACAGGGGCAACGGGAGTAACAGGAGCAACGGGAGCAACGGGAGCAACGGGAGCAACAGGGGCAACGGGAGCGACAGGAGCGACAGGAGCAACAGGAGCAACAGGAGCAACGGGAGCAACGGGAGCAACGGGAGCAACGGGAGCAACAGGAGCAACAGGGGCAACAGGGGCAACGGGAGCGACAGGAGTAACAGGAGCAATGGGGACACTAGTAACAAACTCTGGTTTTTTCTATAATTCAGTAGCTCAATCAGTAGCAGCTGGAGCGATTGCGAATTTAACTACTACAGGGGTAAATACTGGTGGATTTACATTAGCTGGTGGAGGTATTACAGTTCTTCAGACAGGTGTTTATAAAATAGAATATTTTTTATCTCCATCAAATACTACTGGTGGTGTTATGGCTCTTGAGTTAAATGGTACTATAATTCCTGGTTCAATTATTTTTTCAAATGCATCGGGTGCTGGTAATGGTACCCAACCAGAAACCGGAACTGTAATTGCCAATATAACAGCAGGTCAATTACTAACTGTTAATAATGTTGGTAATGTTGTAACAGATCTAGGGACTACAGTTCAAGGTCAAAACATTCCATCTGTAGCTTTAACAATAATTAAAGTCTCTTAGGGGGCCCAACCCACATCCATCAACGTAAGATTTTGGATTATCCTCAAAGTTTAAATCACGTTACTATTCTCATTAAGATAAGAGAATAGTAACGTGATTTTTATGAATATGCATCAAAACCATGGCATGGGGATTAGCCTATATGAGACTAACAAGCACTCATATATAAGCGAAGAAAAAAACTTTCTTTTTATAATGAAGAATACTTACTAGCTTGGTGGTTAATGCATCATACAAAATTATTTGACCATGGAATCCTTATCAATCGAGGTTCTACAAATCCATTAGAGGTATTTATCTTATTGTTGATCCAAACTATTCTTATAAGAATCCCATTTACAAACAGCCTATAGTTAGACAACGTTATTATGATATCATTCCATATGATATTACTTATCAATATAGAGGTAGATTTATTCATAATTATGAACATGGTAACTATACAGCTGGAACACATTGGTCTCCCAATAAATTTATGATTTATCTATCTTCTGCCTTTTCATGAAACGTATGTCTATAAAAGCATTCTGCCTTAAAATGACTAAAAAAGCTCTCTATACATGCATTATCGTAACAATTTCCCTTCCTAGACGTACTTACAATTATTTTGTTCTTTTTAAGTAATTGGTTATATTTTTTTGACGTATACTGATAACCTCGGTCGCTATGTAATACTGTTTCATGGACTTTTCTTTTTCTCAAGGCTTTATTGACTGTATCTGTAACTAATTTTAAATTGTTGTATTCGCTCATTTGATAGGCCACAACTTCGTTATTGTAAAGGTCTAGTATCACTGAAAGATATATGCGCTTAGTATTAAAGGTAAGATAGGTTATATCTGTAACCCATTTTTCATTTGGTCTTGTAGTTGAAAACTCTCTGTTTAACAGATTTTCCGACACGACGCATTGTTCTTTTAAACCAAAATGCCTCCACTTTTTCTTTCGAATCTTAGCTTGTAGCCCCATTCTCCTCATTAAACGATATACTCTTTTGTGATTTACCTGTAAACCATAATACTTTTTGAGCCATATACAAATTCTTCGGTAACCATAGCTACCATTTATATCTGGATCTCGTTCGCATTCTCCTATTTTAGACATGATAAATTGGTCCTCTTTCATCTTTTCAGTGGAATCGTTGATTCTTTTTTCCCACTTATAATATCCACTTCTTGAAACACCTGCAATTTCACAAAGCAATACAATTGAAAAATTCTGTTTTAAGGTATGAATGACCTCATATTCTCCTGATTTACTTTTTTTGACCTCATCCCCCTTTTCGTAGCTAATAGCTTTTTTAAGTATGCGTTTTCCGCTTCTAATCGTTGTATTCTAGCATCTTGACTTATTTCATTTGTTTGGATCTTCCACGTTTTTCTTGTAGGCCCAGAATACCCTCATTTTTATATTTTTTAATCCATCTATCTATAACTGAATATGTAACTCCTAATTCCTTTCCAATTAACTTGCTTCCAATTCCTCTATGTAAGTACAATTCAATAGCTTTCATTTTAAAATCAATTGAAAAAGTTCTTCTAATTTTCCCCATAAAAAATCCCCTCCATAATAAACAGTAAAGTAACTTTCTTTCAACTGTCTACTATAAGGGGATCATATCAGGATACAGAAATCATCTTCTTGATGTTGCCTAACTTTTACAAAATGTCCTTTACAAAGGGTACAGATTAAACCCCGTAGTTACTTTAAACTGGAATGGTGTATGACATTCCTGAAGCAATTAGCTTGCTACTAATATATGCTAAGCTATCGATAAAAATAGTTATTGTGAGTGGGAACAGTAATTTATTTTGGAGTGAGTTTATTTTTAGTAAAGCTTTGTATTTGAAACATATCCCGTTTTATAAAAAAAAGAGATGGAATCCTATGTCATCTCTTTTTTAGTGAATTTATGTCGATAACATTATATGTTCTGTTATATAAAATTGCAACTAGTTCCATTTATTTAAAAATAGGTGATGTACCAGGATCATTTTTTTTCTTTGAGCATTTATTATAAATAGTAAAGCCTTTTTAAAGGAATAAATAGGAGGTGAATTTATGTCAAATAAAAAAAAATTAGAACAATTTAGTTGTAAGGAATTATTATCCGCGGCTACATTAGATCCAAACTTGATTGGTCCTACCCTCCCACCTATC
>NZ_FNUW01000025.1:0-332 GCF_900108285.1 Bacillus sp. ok061
TGAAACTCTATTATTTTATGTTGTTTTTATTCGCTAAAATCAAAATGATTCCAGAGTGTGGGGAACCCTAAAGGGTTTCCCAACACTCTGTAAAAAGGCATCAGAGATTATACAATCTCTGATGCCTTTTTTACATCTTTTAACTATTTTTAGCCATGAATCTTAAACGTATTCCTAGTAGCAGAAGCATAAAACCGATGAATGGAACGTAATTCGTATTGTGTCCTGTAGCTGGAAGTTGTTGATTATTAGAAGAACCTTGTCCTTTTTCTGGTAAATTAGGTTTTTCTACTCCCTCACCTGGCTTCTCTGTTCCTTCACCTGGTTTTTCT
>NZ_FNUW01000025.1:567-83069 GCF_900108285.1 Bacillus sp. ok061
TTTTCTGTTCCTTCACCTGGTTTTTCTGTTCCTTCACCTGGTTTTTCCGGACCTTTTTCTGTATCTTTTTTATTTGTAATTTGAAGTTTTACAAATTCAATTTTTTCATTAGAAATCGTAAATTTCATTTCCTTATCGGATAAAGTATATCCTTCTGGCGCTTGGATTTCTTTTAAAGTGTAATCTCCTGGTTCTAACTTCTTAGAAGTCGCTTTACCGCTCTTATTTGTTGTTAATGTGTCGATTTTTGTTCCGTCTTTCCAAATTTCAAACACTGCGCCTGCTAATATTTTATTTGTATTATTAGCGTCTACCTTTGTAATTTCTAATTGACCTGTAATTTCTTCTTTCACTTTTTCATTCATAACTTCTTGTTTTACTACTTCATTTGCTACAATGTCTACTTCTACTGTTACTTCTACTGCTTTGTAGCCTTCTGGCGCTTTTGTTTCTTCTAACGTATACTTACCTGGCACTAAGTTTTCGAATGTTACTACACCGTCTTTATTCGTAGTTTTCGCTTCTCCAACTACTTGACCAGCTTCGTTTTTCAGTTTAAATTCTGCGCCTTCTAGAACTTTCCCACTCTCTGCATCCTTTTTGATTACTTGTAAGCTTCCTAGTTCTTTTGCGTTTTCTATTTGTACTTCTACTACTTTATTTGCTTCCACAACGACTTCAATTTCTTCTTTTAACAATTTATATCCTTGTGGTGCTTTAATTTCTTTTAATGTGTACTTTCCTGGCTCTAATTTCTGAGAAATTACTTTACCTGCTTTATCTGTTCGTAATGTATCTACTTTCTTGCGGTCTTTATACACTTCGAATTCTGCATCTGATAATACTTTCGTTTTATCTTCCGCATCTACTTTTACGATTTCGAATTGACCAAAGCTCTTACTGTTCATTACTTTTACACCAACAACTTTTTCACCGTCAACTGTTACATGAATTATTTGTTTTGTTAACTCATAACCTTCTGGTGCTTTTGTTTCTTCTAACGTATATTCACCTGGCACAAGTCCGTCTACTTTAACCGTTCCAGACTTATCTGTTGTAATTTCTTCTTTTACAACATTTCCTTTCGCATCTTTCAATGTAAATTCTGCTCCTGCTAAGCGTTTCGTTTGATCTTTATCATCCATTTTAATAATTTGTAGAGAACCTAAGATTTTTTCGTTTTCTGCCACTACTTTTACTACTTCTTTCTCGTTTTGAATTGTTACTTTCCATTCTTTACTTGAAAGCTTGTAGCCCGCTGGTGCTTTCGTTTCTTTCACTGTGTATTCACCTAGCGGTAATTTCGGTGACATCACTTTTCCACTCTCATCTGTTTTCAGTTCCGCTACCTTTTTACCATCTTTATACACTTCGAATTCTGCACCTGATAACAATTTCGTTTTATCATTCGCATCTACTTTCACAATTTCAAATTGACCTGTTACTTTTTCATTCGTAACCTCTTGTTTTACTACTTCGTTCGCTACAACGTTTACGTCCACTGTTACTTCTAACGCCTTATAACCTTCTGGCGCTTTCGTTTCTTCCAACGTATACTTTCCTGGCACTAAGTTTTCGAATGTTACAACACCAGCTTTATTTGTTGTTTTCGCCTCTCCAACTACTTGACCAATTTCGTTCTTCAGTCTAAATTGCGCGCCTTCTAGAACTTTCCCACTCTCTGCATCCTTTTTGATTACTTGTAAGCTTCCTAGTTCTTTCGCATTTTCTACTTGTACTTCTACTACTTTGTTTGCTTCCACAACGACTTCAATTTCTTCTTTTAACAACTTATATCCTTGTGGTGCTTTCGTTTCTTTTAATGTGTACTTTCCTGGCTCTAATTTCTGAGAAACTACTTTACCAGTTTTATCTGTTCGTAACGTATCTACTTTTTTACCATCTTTATACACTTCGAATTCTGCATCTGATAATACTTTCGTTTTGTCTTCCGCATCTACTTTCACAATTTCAAATTGACCTGTTACTTTTTCGGGGATCTTTTTATTCACCACATCTACAGTCACTACTTTATTAGCCTCTACATCAACAGATACTGAACTAGATGATAATTCATACCCTTTCGGTGCTGCTACTTCTTTTAATGTATAGCTTCCAACTGGAAGTTGTTTCGATAAGGCTTCACCTTTATCATCTGTAACAATTGTCTCCACAACTTTCCCATCTTTATCGATAACATCAAATTTTGCACCTGGTAGAAGTTGACCAGATTCACTATCTTTTTTCAATAATTTAAATTGGCCATTCTCTACTTTTTTCGTATTCTTCATAACAAGTTCAATTACGTTTGTATTATCAATTGTTACTTTGACTGGTGTATCAACTTTTATATATCCTTCTGGTGCATTTATTTCTTTTACAAAATAGTCACCAAGTGGTAAATCTTTAACTTCCGCAATACCCTTTTCGTTTGTTGTAACAGTAGCCACAACGTTATTATCTTTGTCTATAACATCAAATTTTGCGTCTTTTAAAACAATGTTTTCATCGTTTTCATCAACTTTTTTAATTTGTAAATGTCCTTTTTCAGCTGCTGGTTTATTCCACTTTGGCCAGTTAAATTTAAAGTTATGAACCTCAAAACCATCTCTTTGGTGTAATCCTCCAACATAAGCTTGTCCATTAATAGAACCACCTTTTGTTTCTACAACTGCATTAGGTGCAAACACACTACCTACTACACCATAACCTTTAGTTGTTATCTTTGTAGCATTAGGAAATACCCAAATTACCTTACTAGCTAACTCAGTAAAAGATGAATTAGGATCGTATGCTTGAGATGTATTAATTAAATCCGTTGCCATCCCAGTATTTCTTGTATCATACAAAATTGCACCGCCACCAAAACTCACTTCTTCTGCATCTGAATAAATAACAATAAAGTCTTTATTCTCTACATTCGGAAGAAAAACGTCTTTTACATCAAATGCTTTCTTTCCAGTTTGGCCTGAAGAGACATAAATATTAGGGTTGTTTACATCTTCACCGATTCCAAAGCTCATATTAAGTTTTGGCTTATCAGTGTGTAGTTTACTTGCATCCCCAATTACACCATCAACGTCTTTTCTAAATTCTTTAAACTTAGCATCAATCTCCGCTTGCTCTTTATAAGAGATACGGTCATATGATGTTTTCATTGCGCCATCTGGGTCACCGTCTTTTGTCATCGCCACTGTTCCATCTTGAATAATTACTTGTCCTGCTCCCGCTTTCGTAAATTGACCGCCTAGTAATAATGATGGATATCCTTCATCTACCCAAGTTGCTCCAGCTAAGTTATTTGCTCCAGTTGCAGCCGCTACGACTGTATAACTTGATGCGTTCATATTTTTCTGAACAGCCATCGCACCTTCAATATCCGCACTCGTTGCACTATGATCTCCAAAAATGATGGCGTTGTAATAAGATACATCACCTAAACCTTTTAATTCTGTTGTAGCTGCCTCTGCTTTAAATGGTAAATGGATTAAAAAATTCATACATATTAGTAATACAACTATTAAACTACTACTTAACTTTTTAATTTTTTGATTAAATGATTTCCTCAAGAAATTCATTCCCCCTTTTAAACTTCCTAAAACCACAAAAAGAAGTACATATCATATGTACCAAACCTTACTCACATTAACTTAAAATAATCCATTTAAATAAAACAAAGAAACACTACAACTACTTAATAAAATTGCTACAATTCATTTTTGAAATAATACGTGAACTAAAGTATCATGCGGAAATACTTTTACGTATGGGAGCCCAATAAAATTAATCTGAAGAATATTTCATGTGGTGTAACTGTTTTGGCAACATCATCCACTTTACATTAGTTTTCTGGAGGATTCAAGTGAATTGTATGAATACCATACACAATTCACAATTTAAAACGTTTTCATTCCTTTTAATAAGCTCAATAAAAAAACGTAGCCACAAAGCTACGTTTTCCCTTCATTGTTTCGGTGTATTTTTATGATTCTTCAAAAACGGAAGCGGGAATTGCTTACGGAAATGCTCTTTAATCATATACTCTACACCGTTCTCACTATTTGAACGTGTGATCCAATCTGCTGCTTGCTTTAATTCTACAGGTGCGTTCCCCATCGCTACCCCAAGTCCCACGTTTTCAATAACCTCTAAATCTTCCATACTATCTCCAATCGCAACCATCTCATTTAGCGAAATATTTAAATGCTCTCCAAGCAATTGTAATCCGCGTAACTTCGATACATTTTGTGGCAAGATTTCTATTCGTTTTAAATCACATTCAACATACTCAATATCTTGGAACGCTTTTCTTAATGTATTTAGTCCGCGTTCTTTTTCACCTTTACTTTGGAAAATAACATCAATTTTTGGCGCCGCTACCGGATGGTCACGAAGCGCGTCACCTAACGAATCTACAAATTGAACTGGATAAAATAACGGATCTGCGCTTGATAATACAGTGCGCGCAATTAAGTTTGGTGTATTTCTCTCACGATTTCCTATCGAAAACCGTTCATGAGAAATACGTACGTTACAATCAAAGTGCTCTAACACTTGCACAATGTTAAAAGTCTTCTCTTCAGATAATCTCCTTTGAACGTACGGCTTATCTAAAGTTGCTGAAACGAAAGCACCACCATGTGTCACTAATATAGAATCTAATTTTAACGCCTTTGCTACTTTATGAGCGGATTGAAAATTACGACTCGTAAATAACGTAACGTATACATCTTTTCTTTTCACAAATTCAATTGTTTCTCTTAACCCTTTTGCAATTTTTCCATTGTTGTATAGTAGTGTCCCATCTATATTAAGAGCTAGTAAGCGATAAATCATGTCGCACTCCCCCTCTTCGCTGTTGTACTCTATCCATAATTTATGAAATAAATGTAGCAAATAGAACGAGTTAGAATTACTACTGAAAATTTGGTTTACTATATACATATACACTTAGCAAAGGAGATAGTACAATGCAGGCACCACCTTCCTTTTATGAAGGCGATACGTTAGAAGTCGCAAAAAAATTACTCGGACAAAAACTTGTTCATATTGTAGACGGAATAAAGCGAAGCGGAATCATTGTAGAAGTAGAAGCATATAAAGGCCCAGATGATAAGGCCGCACATAGTTACGGAGGCAGACGGACAGATCGCACAGAAGTTATGTTTGGTGCACCAGGGCATGCTTACGTATATTTAATTTACGGTATGCATCATTGCTTTAACGTTATTACAGCGTCAGTTGGCACCCCACAAGGTGTTCTCATTCGAGCACTTGAACCAGTAGACGGTATTGAAGAAATAAAACTAGCGCGCTTCAATAAAACAGACATTACAAAAGTGCAATATAAAAACTTAACAAACGGTCCTGGCAAACTATGCCGTGCACTTGGCATCACTTTAAAAGAACGCGGCGTATCGTTACAAAGTGATACGTTACATATTGAATTAGTTCCAAAAGAAGAACACATGTCATCACAATATAAAGTAACGGCGGGGCCCCGTATTAACATCGACTATGCAGAAGAAGCTGTTCATTATCCGTGGCGATTTTATTATGAGGGGCATCCGTTTGTTTCAAAGAAGTAAGCGATATCAACGATTTTTCGAATATATCTATCGTAACTTACAATATATCAACGGTTCGACAAGAAATATCGATTTATCGCCAAATAATAACATTACGAATAAAAGAAGACTGTTCCAAAATGGAACAGTCTTTCCCTCTTACTCTGCACCTTCCGCAGTTGCAATATTATCCTCTAAATTTTCTCTTGATAATTCAGCCGCCATAAAATCAGCTGTTTCTGGAAGTGCTAAATGCATATGAGCTTTTTGACAAATTTGGATCGTACAGTTTTCTATAACATAGTCGAAAACATGTCCGCCCCCGCTTCTTTCATCATCAATGTAATGTAAGTGGAATCCAGCTACCCCAATACCTTGCGCATAATCTGGTGTCCAAAATCCAGCAAGCGTACCTTCTGTATTTTCAAATGAAAAGATTGGTTGTGATTTCGTCACTTCAACGAGCGGTGTATACGGTTTTTCTTGTCTTGGAACAGTTCTCGTCCTTACTTCACGGAACGTACCGTCCATTCGAATACCGTAAAATAAGTTTTTACTTGGCATTAATTCATGTAATAACGCTTCAACTTCTTCACGATTCATCGGATGCTCTACCGTATAACTCATTTCTTTTTCAAAAAACGTTACAGTCGCAAATGGCGTTGTTTCTTCTGGCTCTACTTTTTCTGCTGAACCGTCTGAACGTAAATGATAAAATTCATTATCAAATGCAATCATTTCACCATCTAATTGATCAAATGTGCCGATGCCGAAATCACCATGTTTTTTCAAATCTTCAAAGCTAATCACACCATCATATATACCATCTAATAGCGCAAGCATTGTAGATGTTTGATATACTTCATTACTCGTTTTCGTTTTTTTTGCATCAATATCAATTAATTGCGCAACAGTCATCTCAAATCTGCCTCCATTAGTTTAATTGGTTTGGTAATAATTTTTCGCTTAATTTAATGTTGTCACGATAGTCAATTGGAATATCAATAATGACAGGACCATCTGCTGCTAATGCTTCTTTTAATACCCCTTCTAATTCATCAGGTGTGTTAACACGAAGACCTAACGCCCCAAAACTTTCCGCATATTTCACAAGATCAACATCGCCAAACTCTGTAGCTGATGTTCTGCCGTATTTCATCATTTGTTGGAATGCAACCATATCATATGTGCCGTCTCTCCAAACAAGATGTACGATCGGAGAATTTAAACGTACTGCTGTTTCTAACTCCATCGCTGAGAATAAGAAACCACCGTCACCTGATACGGAAACTACTTTTTTACCTGGTTCTACTAAAGTAGCTGCGATTGCCCAAGGAAGTGCAACACCTAGCGTTTGCATACCGTTACTAAATAATAGTCTACGTGGTTCATAAGAACGGAAACATCTCGCCATCCAAATAGAATGGGAACCGATGTCACACGTAACAGTTGTATCATCACTAATTAAAGAACGAAGTGTGCGAATGACTTGAAGCGGATGCGTAACACCTTCAGAAGCACGGTTTGGAACTTCTGCTTGTTCTGATAATTTCGCGCGTAATCGTTCTAACACTGCTTCTGATTTCGTACTTAATACAAGTTTCGGTAATTTTTCTGCGATGCTATTTACAGTTAAGGCAATATCGCCAATTAATTCACGCTCTGGTTGATAGTCATGGTCGATATCCGCTTGATGATCATCAAGATGAATAATCGTTCTGTCTCCAAGTTTATTCCAGAATTTCGGATCATACTCAATTGGGTCATAACCGATAGAAATAACAAGATCCGCTTCTTCTAGTAAAATATCACCTGGTTGGTTACGGAATAATCCAACGCGGCCGAAGAAATGATCTTCTAGTTCACGCGAAATTGCACCAGCTGCTTGATACGTTTCAACGACAGGAAGTTCTGTATCTGCAATTAATTTACGAACGGCTTTCGTCACTTCATTTGTGCTCGCTCTCATACCGAGTAAAATAACTGGTAATTTCGCTGATTTTATTTTTTCTACTACATATGTAACATCATGTGTGGGAGCGATTCCAAGCTGTGGCTTAGAAAGCGCACCGATAGACTCTACATTCGTTTCCGCAGTCATAACATCTTGCGGAAGACTTACTAAAGTTGCTCCCGGATTTGTGGAGGTAGCACTTCGAAATGCATTTGATAGTGCTTCTGGTACATTATCCGGATGCTCTACTTCTACGCTATATTTTGTGATTGGTTCGAATAGTGCAGCATTATCCATAGATTGATGCGTACGTTTTAATCGATCCGTACGCGGTACTGCACCAGCTAAAGCAACAACGGGATCACTCTCCGCATTCGCAGTAACAAGACCTGTCGCTAAATTTGATGTCCCTGGTCCTGAAGTTACAAGACATACGCCCGGTTTCCCTGTTAATCTACCAATAGCAGCTGCCATAAATGCTGCATTTTGTTCATGACGACAAACGATTAACTCTGGTCCTCTTTCTTGCAATACATCAAATACAGAGTCAATCTTTGCTCCTGGAATACCGAAAACATGTGTAACACCTTGTTTAATTAAACAATCAACAACAAGATCTGCTCCTTTTGTTTTTGTCTTCACGTCGTTTGCTTTTACACCTGTACTCAAACTAATCATCCCTTTATTTCATAATGTGTGTAATAAAGACTTTAATTTCACCTAGTTAATTAATGTGGTGAAGTATCGTTATCATTATATTACAAATGCATTATTTTTCCAACAATATGAATTTGAAATTATTTTGACAACATCCAAAGAATACGCTTACAACCTTTTGTTTATCTTAAAATAACATTTTTATATCTCTCCTAAAAATGTACAAAAATACTTCCATCCATTCACATTATTAACAATTTTACAGTACCTTGCAAAGAATAATAGTAAGTGATATATTTGTAAATAATGGAACACCCATTATTTGGAATGTCATTTACAATTAGTATATCCCCCTTCAAAAGGAAGATACAGATTGTGCTGTTTAGAAAAAAGATAGGATTCTCAGCTGTAATTCATCATTTTATAAAGGAAAGTGATTGTTATGAACAAAAGTGAATTTTTAAAGCAACTTAGTTCTTCCCTATGGAATATGTCTAATTCAGAAAAGGAGGATATTATCTCGGAGTACGAAACTCATTTTATTAGTGGTAAACAAGATGGAATATCTGAAGAGGAAATTTCTAAAAAGCTAGGAAACCCTAAAGCTATCGCTAAAGAACTTAATGTTTCATATGCAATAAGCAATGCTGACAATAGGCGCAGCCTAAAAAATATTATGACAGCACTGTTTTCTGTTATGAGCTTAAGTGTTTTAAACTTTATATTTATCATTATCGCATTTTTCGTATTACTCTTTCTATTACCGCTTCTTCTAGCACTTATAATTGCTACACCATTATTAATTATTTCACCTATCTTATTAATAGGATTAGGATTCTTTAAAGGGTTTCATCAAATCAGTTATTCCGATGTTTATAATGTATTTATAGCTTTTTGCATCGGCTTACTAATATCCGTCATATCTTATCAA
Source organism: Bacillus sp. ok061 (assembly GCF_900108285.1). Classification (NCBI taxonomy): domain Bacteria; kingdom Bacillati; phylum Bacillota; class Bacilli; order Caryophanales; family Bacillaceae; genus Bacillus; species Bacillus sp. ok061. Next base: position 9,677 of record NZ_FNUW01000025.1, read on the forward strand.
TTAATAAAACATATATACTCACTTTTAGTTAAGTATTTAAAATGGAATTTAGCTATTTTACAAAGATACTAATGAATATAAAAGGAGATTAATATGAAAAAGTATATTTTATATCCACTCATGTTACTTACAATGTTATTTCTATCAGCTTGTTCAAACAGTGTACAACCTAAGGAAGAAAACGATGTACAATCTATTAAAGATGTTGCTATTAAAGTTCCAGAAAATATATTTAGTTCCTCAAAGAAAAATGAAAATATTAGTGAAGACGAAATGAAACAAAATATAAAAAGTTATTTAAATTATAGCGGAGAGTTAGACGAAAACATCGTTCCACTTTCATCCACTACATCCGATGAAAATATCACTGAATCTGACCGAGAAAAATTACAAAAACTAATAGAGTTAGCGAAACAAAATGATACAAACTTCCATAATTTTATTAGTAACAATACAATCCCTGATGATTACAAAAAGCCTTCAAAAGAAATATATGAATTTATTTCATCATCTACAGCACTTTCAGTAGAACTAGATCAAGAATTAGACAAACTCGCTCAAGATGGTAACTTATTCAAAACTGATTTTTCTTTTACAAAGCGCTTTGAGAAAGCTAATGGTAGAAAGCAAAAAGAGATTGAAAAGTTTTTGAAGGAAAAGAACATTAAAACTGAGTATTTCAGTAAGTGATAATACATGTTAGATCATACATTCCGCTTTAAAATAGTCACCAACATATGAAAATTGTAAAGAGGCTTTATTATGTGTAAGGATATACTCCATCCGTTTCCCATAAAAAAAAGGCCTCCTTAAAGGAGGCCAAGCAAAAACAACAAACGCAAAATAACAACAAATAATGGACGATAAAATCACTATATTGACAAAGTATAGGATTTTTATCAATTGGAGTAACTCAACCCTAAATTACTCTTTTAACAATGCAATACTAATAACTTATTACAGCAATTTTTTACCGTGTCTTAAAATAATTGACTGTCTTTCAAATAATTTTCTTTATATTGATTGTTATTAATTAGTATATACTTGAATACGACTATACACCCTAATAAAAGGCAATATATTAAGCTGCTAGTCCTCGCGAGTTTATTTTGCCTTTAATGTAACTATACTATATTCTTCCATTTGTATCACCGAATATTCCTCTCGCATTCACGCATTTTTTCTTGCGTGAATACCGCAACTTATTACATCGGCGTATCTGCTAACACCCACTCTAACTTCCCTTTATATTCCATACCAACTTTAATAAGCGGGCTAGGCTCAATAAATAATCGGATACCATTCGTTTCTTCATTCCAAGCTACTTCAGTCGGTTCGTTATTCGTTGAAATAGACGCAGCCACTTCTACAGCCGTTTCACCTAACGTATATTGCTGACTGCCCTTTACATACCTCATGGCACCAATTAGCTGTTCTTTTCCGTCCAAAGTTAACGGCTCTGTCTCTTTAACGTATATCTTCCACGCATTTTTTTCAGGTCGATCATCCTGTACGACAAGCTTCCCATTAATTTGCGAAGGAGAATATATTGTTGGTTTAGAAGGAATCGTTAATTCTCCAAATGCTATCGTATCAGGTACACTAACTAACCTTAAATCACCTGCTGGAATATCTGGAACTACAATATGCCCGGTTACACTATCTGATACATGTATTGCGTTATTTAATACATCCTTCCCGGATACGTAAGCTGTATTTTTCACTTCCGTAATATTAGAACCTGGCTTTACCCTCACTTTAAATGTAATGGCCTCCTTTGCACCCACATCTAAAGTTCCTCCACGCTCTGCATTAGCTCCCTTACCGATGCGATATTTTATTTCATTCCCACCTATCACATCTACTTGATCATCCTTTTGTTGATCCGTTCTATTCTCTACACCATTATGTGTCTCATGCGTTATACTATTTGGAATATATTCTAAATAATCATCTAGCTTATCATATCCTTGTACACCTAATGCTTTTGCCAGCGGATTTGATACATTATTTTTAATCTCAATTCTATATAAAAACTCTTGTCCGGCTTTAACACTGTTAATTTCTTGGCCTTCTGTATTCAACATTTTTTTCGTTACGATTAAATTGGGAGAATCATATTCAGCAACAAAAGTAACATTATTTAGCGTATAAATATTTCCAGCCGCATTATATGCTTTAAAACTAATTTTTCCATCCTTTAAGTTATTCGCAATTTGATTCGGACCTTCTAGATGATACGTATGTATATCCGTTGCAAATGAATTCGTCCAGTCTGGATTATACCCCTTATACTTTTTAGTAACTAATTCATTTGTACCATCTGTTTGTATTTCTGTCATACTACCATCATTCGCATCTTCTGCATTTCCAAGATGATTTTTGACATTAACTTTACCTTTTCCAAAGTCATATGTAGCGTAATCTTTTCCATACACATCATTCTCTGCTGGCGTACCGTTAGAAGCGTAATAACTAAATTTTGCTTTAAAGTTGCCTTCTTTTGGCGTATTGATATTTTTTATATTAATATGCGTCCAATCATAACCTCTTTGCGTGATTAATCCTTCCCAAACTTGCATGTCTTTTACTGTTTCTTTTGGATCTTCATAAACAACAATTAAATTCCAATTTCCCCAGTAGTAACCAGTACCATTTGTATTTGAAAGTTGCGGAATATTAGCGACCGTAATTGGTTTATTTAAATTATAATCTTCTATTGCATTTGTCACATCAGCATATGCAACATAAGCATCACCGTTATAACCTGCAAAATAAGATCCAATATACGGTAAACCTACTTCTTTCCTTATACTGTTAGGAAATACATCTTTATAGCTTCCATCTTCCGATTTAATTTTTACAGGCTGTTGTATTTGTAAATCTGTTATGCTTTTTCCATCTAGATACCCTTTTGCTCCCATAGCAGCCGTCCAAAATAAATACGCTTTTTTCACCTTACCACTTTGAGGAACTGGAGGAAGTACTCCGGTTGACGAGTTAAAAGTGCTCTTATCATTATCGACATTCACTATGTACTTATCTGTTCTTCTTCCCATAGATCCTCTCGTATATCGATCCTTCTCTAATCCTAAAGTCACATTTCCAGTTTGCACCAAGTTCCCTTTTAGGCGTTCTTCATAAATAGGTGTATCGAATCCACCATTTGGCTTAACTGGAATTGAATTAGAAAACACAAGGTTTTCATCTTGCTTTTTTTCTTCTACAACTTCTAGCTTTTCTTTATTTTCTTCCTTAATCTCTTGTTTCTCTTCTTTTACTGTTTGTTCTTTATCTTCTTCTCTAACCTCTTGTTTCTCTTCTTTTACTGTTTGTTCTTTATCTTCTTCTCTAATCTCTTGTTTCTCTTCTTTTACTGTTTGTTCTTTATCTTCTTCTCTACCCTTTTGTTTCTCTTCTTTTATTGTTTTCTCTTTATCTTCTTCTCTAATCTTTTGTTCCTTTTCATCTTTTGTTCCTTTCTCTTCTGTAAATACTTTATTTTGTATAAATAGATGACCAACCTCTTGACCATTCTGTTCAATAATCACTTTCGGAGATTGTTCTTTATTTAATTCTTTCGCACCTATTACAATATCTATACTTTCCTTACTTTTTATATGTAGTCCTTGGATATTCCGAGCGTACATATTACTACCTGCTAGTTTTTCTTCTTTATAAAACGTATCTACTTCATCACCTATTAATTTCTTTCCATTAATCGTAAATGATTGTTTTATAAAGTGTATTCCCTTTTCTTCTTCACTAATATGCTTCAAAGATAGATTTTGAATTTCTTTTTCACCAATGTTAGAAACTGTATACTTTAAAGTCATTTTTTTACTATTTAATACCTCTACTTGAATGTGAATATCATCATTTTGAAACGTATTAAGCGGTTCTTTTACACCCTCAATCGCTAGTACATTGAGATTAGAAAATAATAAAGAAATATTGATAATTGCTATTATCATAACAATTATCACCTTTTTTCCAATTCGCATCTTGTATCGACCTCTTTTCCCATTCATAACGCAGTGCACATTTTAAAAATCATATAATAATATTGTTATATTACATACCCTTCTCTTTCACACCCGTATATTATACGCGCTTTCTAAAATCATGTAATTTTTACAAAATATAGATTTATATATATTTCTTAAGGCACTTCATTTACGAAACATAATTTTCAAACCTATTAATTTACGACCTTGCGAATCTATAAATTGGCCATTCTGACTAATATTCTCTTTCTTTCAAATACTTTATAAAAAAAATACAAAACACTATTTCTTAACAGTGTTTTGTATCATGCTATCATTCTCTTAATAGTACTTACATCATCAATATATATCGTTTGCTATTCTTATTCGCCATCTTTTTTCTTAGAGCGTCTTCCTAGCAAGAATACTAAAACTAGTAGTGCTACAAGTAATAAAATTCCACCTATAATATAGTACAGAGTATAATCCTTTTTGGCCTCTACAGCTGTATCATTTAACTTCTGTGCTTCTTTTCCTTCAATCGTAAATTTTTTGGTCCACTCCCATTTCTGGTCACCATCCGTTGCTTTCATTTCTAGACGGTATGTTCCTGGCTCTAAAGCTTTATTGTCCCAACTAATTGCATAATCGAAATTAGAATTTGGTGCCATTCTTAAATTTTCTTTTTTCGTTTCATGTAGTATATCTTTACCTTTTTCAGTGTATACCTTTGCATCTACGCTTAAATTCTTTAACATTGCTGGTTTTATATTTTGTAAATTCGCTGTCACTACATTACGCGCATTCACTTGACCTGGTTTTACTTCATTTAATTTCATATCTGGTTTTACTTCTGCATCCGTTTCTCTTAATACAACACCGATAGCATATGCATACTTATTTTTAATTTGCACACCTTCTGATTTTTTCTTATCTTCTTCATCTTCTTTTTCTTTAAAGTATAAACCACCTAAAATCACACCATCATATGATTCTGTAGGCATTTCAATATTCACATTTAATACTACTGTACTTTTCGCTGGAATTTTTGTCTCCTTTTGTACTTTCGCAATTTTTGAAAACGGGGTCTTTAATGTAGAATCAAACTGTAGATTCACTACACTGTAATCAGTGATTCCATTATTATTTGTAATTGCGGTATTCGCATATGTCTCTACTTCTACTTCTTTATCTGTATCATTTTTCATTTGTACTTGCAGCGTTTGTTTTTGTCCTGGTTCCATCTTCAAATCAAAATATGTTTGGTTTTTATCCACTTGATTTTCTGGAATGACCGCCGTTACCGCAAATTTCATTTCAGCTGCTTCTACTTTCACATTAAAAACAGTTATACAAATCGCTACAGCCAATAAACAACTCATAATTTTCTTTACATATTTCATACTATATTCCTCACATATTCCATAGTTTAATATACAAACGAAAGAGATAAAGACTGAAAAACAGCTTTATCTCTTTCGTTATTTCTCTTAAATGCTTCTATTACATTGGTGCGTCTTTTAATTCCCAAGTTAGAGAAGTTGTGTACTGAGCTTGTTCTTTTTTTGTTTTACCCGGTACACTTAACTCAACGCTCTTCTCGCCATCTTTTACTGATTCACCGAACGAATTCGTCCATGTTCCCATACCTTCTTCTTCTTGGGCTGTCGCAACATCAAAAGCTTGACCTGGAGTTAAAGCGATATTTTGTGCAGCTGTTGGTGCCTTACTACCGGCTGCGGAATTTAACGTACCGTTCTTCAGCGTTAAAGTAGCTCCCGTTAACTCTTTAGCATCTGCAGTTTTAAATTGATCGTTTTGTTTTACTGTTAATTTCCACCCTGCATTTGTACCACGATTATCTGTTACTTGTACAAAGTTTGGAACTTCACTTTCAGCACCTGTTTTTTTATTTTTCACATTATCTAATTTTGCATAGTACACCTCGTTATTACCAGATGCTTTTTGTTTGTCAAAATTAAAGTTAGATACATAGTCGATACTTAACGGGCCGTTGGTTCCTGGCTCATGTGTATCATCTGGATTTTCTGGATCTACAATTGGCTCTACTACTTCATCCGGATTAATTGGATTAATTGGATCTACCGTATCTGTATTTTTTTCAAACTGAATAAAAGCTTTTGAATTTAACGTTCCACCATCTTTTTCTGCGAAAGCTGATGTTCCTCCCGCTAATGTTGTTAATGCGAATGCTCCTACTACTGCTACTTTTGTAAATTTCATATTAGTTCTCCTTTTACGCCCTTTTTATTTTCAATATTCAGAAATTATTTCGGTGTATCCTCTAAAGTCCAAGTTAATGTCGTTTTATACTTTGCATCTTTTACCTTTTCTGTTGTACCTGGTACAGATAAACTAACACTGTTTTTAGCTTGTTCAACATCTTGACCATATGCAGTTGTCCATGTTCCCATACCTTGACCTTGTTGTGCACTTGTTACATCTTGTGCTGATCCGTCTGGATTTAACGTTACAGGTTTTGCCGTTGGCGCGTATTTTTTATCTGTTGCAGAGTTTACAACTGAATTCATTAATTTAATCTCAGCACCATCCAACTTTTTACCGTCTGCAGTTGTAAATTGATCATCCTGTTTTACCGTCAGTTTCCATCCTACGTTTGTACCACGGTTATCTGTGATTTGTACATAATTTGGCACTTTTTTTGTTTGTCCTGATGCTGTTTTTACATTTTCTAACTCAGCATAGTAAACTTTATCATGACCAGAAATCGATTGTTTTCCGAAATGGAAATTAGATACATAATCAATACTTAACGGGCCGTTGGTTCCTGGCTCATGTGTATCGTCTGGATTTTCTGGATCTACAATTGGCTCAACTACTTCATCTGGGTTCGTTGGATCCACCGGTCCCGTAATACCTTCATTTTCTGTAAAGATTACATCCGTTACAGACTTCATTGAAGCTGCTTCTTCTGCAAATGCTTGTGTTCCCCCTGCAAGCACTGAAAGTGATACTGCTCCTGCTAATGCTAATTTTATTAATTTCATCATTTACCTCCACTAAATTAATTTATTTAATAGAAACTTTTGTTTCTATTTTCCTAGTTTGAAATAATGTTATACAGGCTGCTATCAATAAACCAACCCCTGCATACTGCAAAATAAGTGAGGTTTGTCCGCCTGTTTTTGGCAACACCTTATTAGTAATCCGGTCATCTGATATATTAACGACTATTTTAGATCCATCTGGAATCAATGGATCCTCAATTTCTGACGGATTATAACTATTTGAAAAAGTAATTCCTGCTTTTGAATTCATGCTACTTGCCAATACTTCTTCATAAAAGAGAAACACCGGTACTACTAGTATCATCAGTAATAGGACGTATTTCTTCACCATTACACTATCTCCTTTCTAAATTTAATATCTACATTCTAGCTTCTAGATATTTCACTTTAAATTGGAGCATTCGTTAACGTCCATTCAAGCTCACCTTTATAGCTCTTATTTACTTTTATATTTGGACCTGAAGTAACCCGTAAGCGAATCCCTTCGTCATCCTTCCAATCAAACAAAACATCTTCATTATTCGTTGAAGTATGAGTAGTAACTAAGTAAGACTGTTCATTTAATACGGTATCAATGCCATTTGTACTATATATAATCGAATCCGGTAATATATCATTGTCCGTATTCATTAATGGGCTTGTTTGCTTTACATAAACTTGCCACTCAGTCTTATCTTTACGTTTATCAGAAACAATTAATTTTCCTTTCATACCACTGCGATTAAAGACTTTCTCCCTTGATTGAACTTTTACATTACCAAACGAAATACTTTGTGGCACATCAATTAGCTCAAGATTCCCACCAATTACACTTACTTTAATCTTTCTTTCAACATCTTTAACTTTTAAAGCTACAGTGTAATCACCGATTTGGTTTGTTAAACCACCTATATCTACAATTTGAACTTCCTTCGTAACATCAGCTCCGACTGGAAGTTCCCACGCCTTCACTTCTGCTTCTTTCAATATAAACTGCTTTAACTGTTCCACATCTGCCGGCACATCATCTACAACAGATACGAAATCCCTCGCCTGTAGGGCAGCTTCATTTCCAATCGTAACCCGATCATCTTTTATGAATACAGGAACAATCACTTTCGTTGCGTTTCCAGCCGCATCCGTTATTGTAACTTCAGCTTCAACATATCCTATTTTCGATACATCTGGTTTTTTCGTAACTTTGTAAGAAAGATTACTATCAGAAATACCCGCATTATCATTTACATTCGTTACATAATCTTTCGCATTACCCGATAAATCATCACCAATTTTGATTACTTGAGTAACCGGATTAGCTGTCGGTGGCATTGTATCTTTCACGCTAACGAGATCAGATTTCTCACTTACGTTTCCTGCTGCATCTGTAGCTGTTACATAATATTTAGTTCCAGGAACTAAAGGTCTTTTCTCTTCTGGTATTACAAATGTATATACTCCGTTAGCATCTGCTTTCACCGATCCAATTAGCACATCCTCACTATAAATATGTACGAATGAATTTGGTTCAGCTTTTCCTTGAAACTTTTCGGATATATCTTTAATTGGTTCCTCAAGAGTAGGCTTTTCTGGAGCTGTTTCATCCTTAACAATTGTTTTCGACTCAGCAAATTTACCATTTAAATACGAGAAAGCTTTTACTGTATTTCCAGCCGTTAAATATTTCCCTTTAGGCAAAGTAAATGAATATTTCCCTTCACTATCAGCAACTACGTGATACTTTTCAGAAATATTTATATCAGAAGAATCAATTGTTGGACTTGGAATTGCATCGTCTCCTGATAAACGCACTAGCGCACCTGGATTTGTAACACCCGTAATAATATGACTGTTTTCTTTATTCTGATTATCTGTTAATTTATCAATAGAAACTGCTACATTTGGAATATATTCAAATAGTACTCTTTTAAAGTTTTGCGTTCGGAAGTTTTCTCGGAAATCATTTTGTACTTTTTCAGTTAATGAATTCCCTACTGCTTCTCTAACGTCACTATAATTATATTTAACCTGCATTCCATACATCGGATTCCAGATGTAACTTGGTTTATCATCATCATCGATTGACACACCATTTTTCCAAGCTTTTACACGCTGTACATCTACATCTAATACTCCACTTACACCATACATATAAATTAGCCTACTTGATGCATGAGAATTATCTAATGCCAAATTTACTCTTTCAGCATTTGCGAATTGGAACTTTGCATTTGTACCAATATAAATAAGGTTTTTTGATCCAGTTCCATCGGAATGTACATCGAACGTTGATTTTTCACCAATTATAAAAGAGCTTCCATTCCCTGCATATACACTTGCTTGCGTAGAAGTTGATGTGTTTTCTGATTTCACAGTTAATTTCGCACTATCAGCAACTTTAAGATTTGCACTTGGTCCTAGATAAAGCGCATTGTAACCTAGATTACCTTTTGTATTAATGTTCAACTCCGCATTCTTTTTTACAGTAATCCCCGAATTTGTTCCTTCAACACGTATTCCGCCTCGATTGCTAGTTGAAGTTGTATTCACGTTAACTTTTGCACCGTCATGGATTATAAACTGCCCTTGCGTTACAATTACTGCCTGCGGATTTTCTCCGCCAGTATCAGATGCTGAAACATCAATAATGGCATCTTTCCCTACATCTACTGTTCCACCATTAAATAGCCCAAATACTGCTGATTTTTTAGTGCTACCAGTATAATGAGTACCTTCAAGAAATTTCACATTTGTCGCTTCAACATTTTGCTGTGTATCTGTACCGGTAGTTAGAATAGATTTTCCGTCTAATGACGTGTATTTTTCAACCGATTGAACATTCAGCTTACCAGCAAATATAACATCCGCATTATAAGAACACGTTAACTGCGGTCCTATATAACTCAAGTTTTCATATTTTATAACAGCAGAGTTAGAGTTTGCAGGGGCATCCATACGAAACGGACCATACCAGTTACTTCCAAGAATATTTATATTTTGTATAGTAAGATTCATTTTATTCGCCACAGTAGCTGTGAAAATCCCACATAGCCCTCCAAAGTCAACAGTATGACCATTTCCTTCAATCACCAAATCTGATCTAACTGGAAAAGTGAGAAAACCATATGCAGGGTGATTTACAGTAAAGTTGTTTTTGATGTTAATCTTTGAAACATTCTTATCATTCAACGCTTCTCTAAATGTCTTATCATCATAAACATCTACTGTGCCATTTACTACAGCATGTTTTACTTCCTGATTCTCTAGGCGCTCTTCTACATTTTCTATAGTCGCTATTTCATTAGACACTATCTCTTCATTTTTCACTTCTTCAACATGTGTTTTTTCTGAATCAATTATTTTTTCTATTTCTACTTGAGTTGTTTCTTTCTGTTTCACGACATGTTTTTTGTTTTCTTCAATGCGTCCTTCTTTTAGCCCAGTGCCTTCTTCATTATGGATTCCCACATTTTTTTCGCTTTTTTCTTCTTTATCACTTTGATGAATGATGTCAGACTTCTTTTCTTCAAAAGTCCCTTTCACCATTGTATTTTCAGTAATATGTACTATCGGATTTATTTTCGATTGAACTTCTTGATTTTCTTGCTTTAGCTTCGTCTCAAATTTATAAGTTCCAGGCCTTTTTCCTTTCACCGACAAACGTACTACATCTAAAGCTTTACTTTGTGAATTTTTTTCAATTTGAATTACCGCATTTTCTATTAAACGAATTCTTTCAGACGTGCCATTGCGTTCATTCAATACTTTAGTCGCCTCTTCATCAAACTCCATACCTTCTGGCACTACAATCTCAACTTTATCACCAGTTTTTTTCAATTCCATTATTCTTAATACTATTTCTTCATCTACCTGAGCTTTATTCTTTTCAGATTGTAACAATAATTTTATTTCTTGATTATCTTCAATTGCATAAGCTGTACTTGATAAAGCATCTAATGTACTTAGTTGTGTAAACATAATCGTACTTGCTAAACAAATACGCCCTATTTTTTTTCTTTTATTCAATATCTTCATTTTCCTCCTTTCTTTATTCACTAAAGTACTTAAAACACATATAATTAAATACTTCAATTTATCTTTTTTTTAGTCTATATCCATTAAGTAAGACAACTAAGTTTTCAACTCTACATATAATGTTAACCATTTTCTTGAAATACATAAACGAAAAGTACGCACGGGGGAACGCATTTATTTTTGCGGGAAACCGCGCGAAAAACCAAAAATTATCCATAGTACATAAATAAAAAAGGCATAAACCAATATCATATTGAGCTTATGCCTAACGAAATAAACTTTATTTTGTTCTATATAAATCTATCTCTTTCATAAACAAGTTACACTTATACACATATAACCGGTCCTAATTGCTTCATATTGTTAAAGAATAAATAATCCCTAGTTCTTGCGCCTTTTGTACTGCTTCCATCCTTGATGACACCTGTAACTTATGAAATATGTCAGTTAATTTATATTCTACCGACCTTTGACTTAAATTTAATATTTCGGCAAGCTCTCTATTTGTTTTCCCCTTACTTACTTCAACTAGGATTTTTTTCTCTTCTTCATTTAAAGATACTGCCCTTTCAGGTCCATCCTCTATACTTATATTTGATATATTTTCTGTTATTCTCAATTGCCTAACTAATTGATAAGGTAAAACAACTTCTTTTTTCACTGCATGACGTATTGCATTTATCACTTGTTCCTCAGAAGAAGTTTTACTCAATACACCAAGAACCCCATTATCTATTAATAAATTATAATGTGCAAATACATCAAATCCTGTGAAAATAAGGATCGATGCCTCTGAATGTATCTTTAATATTTTCTTAGATAACTCTAAACCGTTTATATTTGGCATTTGTAGATCAATTAAGTAAACATCATATTTTTGATTCTTAATTTTTTTTTCTACTTCCATACTATCATGTACTACATCTACATTCATCTCATCGTATTTTTCAATTAACGCCTTCGTCCCTAATCCTACTGCAACATGGTCATCTACTACAAGTATTGAAATCATATTCTCACCCTTTCAATATCGTTACATACAATATCATCCTATCATCTGACGATTCATCGAAAACTAATTATCTTTAAATCTAATAATTATTTGCAAACCAAGATTAGGTTTTGATTCAACAGACATCTTTCCATTCAGACTTTGTATCCTAGTGACAATCCCAGACAATCCTAACGTGTTGTAAGAATGGTTTACTTCATCTAACTTAATACCAACCCCATTATCTACATAAGTTAAATATAGGTGATCGTCTTTATGAAATAATCTTATCGTTACATTTGTCGCTTTTGAATGTTTCATTGCGTTGTTTAATAGTTCTTGTATAATTCGATAAATCGCTTGTTCATGTTCAATACTAGGCACAACAATTCTTTCAGGAATATCATAATAGAAGAAAAAGGTCGCTTTTAAATTAATCTGCTTAAATAAATTCAGTAGTGCTTGTTTTAAACCTAACTCATATAGAAATGGTGGCCTCAAATTATTACACGTTTCACGAATTGTATAAATATGATCTAATAGTTCTTCATGTATTTCATTAAGTATATCTTTCATTTCCTCATCTTTAACACGTTCATTATAACTCTCAAATTTTCTAGTTAAACGTATTTGATCTTGCAAAACTCCATCATGTATATCACTTGCAAGATTTGTTCGTTCTTTTTCCGATAGTTTGAACATAAGTCTCGCCAACCACATGGGTGGGTGCTCTAAACTTTTTATCTCCTGTAATTGCTTTAATAAATCTTCAATTTGATTAGAACACTCTAATAATAAATCTGTATAATTACATAATGTTTCAATCCAAACTACTTCATCTACATTTAAATTTTCTTTCCCATTATAATTACACAATAAAATAAGCATTTTATCTGCTGAAGCAGATAAAACAAATCCAAAGTGTTTTTCTAACTGTACGATGGAACCAACCTTGTAGGTATCTAGTTGATGATTAAATAACGTTTCTATCGTCCGGTGCGGAACATATTCACTATCCAAAACACGGACAGACTTCTCAATTTTATTTATTTCTATGCAGCACGTCTCTTCAAGTTTTAAAATATCCGCTATCTCTCTTCGCATACTATAAATTAAATTTGATAGTTTATATTCATTTTTGGCTTGATGTAAAAATCGATGCAAACTGAATTGATAATTTTTTTGATGATGATATAAACTTTTTCTCAACTTAAAATCTATATAATCCTTAATATATAAAAAACAAATACAGATAATGATAGCAATAATTCTAAATTTTATCCACTCTAATAAACCTGCCTCACTCTCTTCAAAAAGTACCATAGTTAATACGGCCAAAAATATGTTAATCCCTACAGATAAAATAATATAATGCGGTAGTCGCTGAACGATAAATCTAAAATCAAACAACTTCCCTGCAATTACTAAATAAAATAAGCACACTGGGATAAATAAAAAGAAAATCCCCGTTGTTTCACTGCTTATAAATTCTTCCCCATAATATAAATTTGGAATTAAATATAAACAAACAAATGGGGTTACCGATACAAAAAAACTAATAATAATAATTTTTAAATATTTAATGTAACTACTATTTTTACTTTTCAAATAAAACCTTACTAAAAGGTATACTGTAAAACAAAATAATATAAAACTTAAAGTGACTGTAAACAAATTAGCCCATTCATTATGTTCTACATATACAAAAATACTCACTATAATAAGGAATACCGATATTGCATTTAAAACTTTTAATTGTTTTGGTATTAAAAACTTTATTTCATTATGCAAGAAATACAACATCATGAATCGAATAAAGAAAGTAAATGAACACACTAATGAAATTGAAGCCACAATAAAAGAGAATATATCTTCTCTTTCAACAGCCATAATGCTAATAAAATTTAATCCAAGAGAAATTAAAAAATATACTAGATTAGTGGTACTACGATTCATTTCAGGAACAAACATTAAAAGATATAATGCCATCAAAAAACATACTATATAAAATCCAACTGGAATGATAAAATGATAAAATAATTGTTTGCTATAAGGTGTATATTTTATCTCATACTCTTTTATTTGTCCGTTCCTATTTAATATGATTTTTTTTGCTTGTTCAATTGAATGATACGATACAACTGTAAAATGTTGAGATGGTGATTCGCCATCTATTTTTTCTATAATATCTCCTATTTGGAAATCTCTTTTTCCCGCCCAACTATATTTTGATAAATCATTTATAACATATTGTTTAGATTCATATTTTACAGATATACCTATCTCAGGATATTCTTTTATTAAATTAGCTAAATAACCACTAACTATAAGGGAAAATAATAGAATCAACAACTGCCACTTAGATTTCCACATTCTCGCTATCATTGCATAACTCCTTTTGCAAACACAACCATATACATTGCCCCCCCTAGGTATTATTAAAGGGAAATTTTTTACTTTTCATTCTCAATAAAAATAGAGTTATTTACCTTATACTTTCAACATTAAAAATAGATCCGCATTTTTTTCAAAGGTAAATAAATTATATATTGCCCTACCTAGGTATTCTTTAAAAATTTTTTACTTTTCATTCCTCAATAAAGATAGAATTATTCACCTTATACTTTCAACATTAAAAATAAATCCGCTTTTTTCAAAGGTAAATAAATTATACATTGCCCTCCCTTGATATTCTTAAAAGGAAAGTTTTTTTATTTTCATTCCTCAATAAAGATAGAATTATTTATCTTACACTCAAAAAATTAAAAATAGCTCTATATTTTTCAAAAGTAAATACATTACATACACTTCTAAAAAATTAGAACCCCCATAAAAATATATACTCATCATCATGAGATTAGGAAAAAATTATAACACAAAGTAAAAAAAATCATAAGCTACTTTCTATATATATATTATATTAATATAATATCACTTTAGTACTATCTAGCTGATGTGTTAAATAAAATTCATTATTCTTCTTATAAATCTCAATACCTTTTGTAAATATCTTTACATTATTTATAAAAATAGTTGAATCATTTACCCAAATATTTTCAACCAATTGCGATCCTTGATAAAAGAAATCATTTTCTATCATCATATGAAGTACATGTTTCGCTAATATTTCCGTTTTAAAACTATTTAAATCTATAAGGGTCTCCATCTATTCTAACCTCTTCCATTTATCTCTATTAATTTCCTTATTAGTAAATACATTATATGTAAAAATTGCGATTATTTCACCGAAATACTAATGCGCCCTTACGAAATAGATAGGTGATTACCGAAAGGGTATTCCCTCGATATACTTTTTATGCATATAACTTCCCCGACTACTTTACTCTTTTATTAACCACCAAATACGGTTCACCGCAATATAAATGCGTGCAAATAAAAAATTAATATCCCACCTGTTATATATAGAGTATTTTACATGTATAAAGTTACATTCAGAGTTCCATAAAGTGAAACTTTAATCAGTGGGGGTTTTACGGGCAGCCCAACAAATAGCAGGATAAAAACAAAAAAGACGCCCCCTAGGGACGTCTTCCACTATTACGCTTGTTGTTGCGCGCTATATAATTCTTCAAGTGGCTTCATGATAATTTTGTTAACGTCACCGATTACAACGTTTAGACGTTGCTCAGTTTCCATTAATTTTGTAATTTTAGCATCTTGTTGAATGCGAGCTACAACTTCTTGCGCTTGTTGATTGTCTTCTTCAGTGATTTCTTGGCCTTGCATCATTTTTTGTTGTAGGCTAAGTTGCATTGTACGGAACTCATCGAATAAGTTCTTTGAAGCTGTGTCAGCTTGAACGGCTGCGTAGCTCTCTTTTAACGTTTTGAAGTCATCGTTTTCAGCGATTGCTTTTTGTAATTCATATGCAACATCATGAATGTTCTTTGTCATTTTATTTTTCCTCCTTTAGAAGGCTAGCGCTTTTCACTCGCACTGCCTTTTCAGTGCATTTACATACGCACCTCTTCTTACCATATCAAACTATGCAAGAGATGTGAAGAAATTTCACTTTTATTTCTATGTACTCACCTTATTATCTAAGAAACAATAGTAACAATCCTTGCACGAGACCAATCATTCCGCCTAATAGCGCTCCTAAATACGTAATCATTTTCAATTCGTTTTTCGTAATAGACAGCACTAAGTCTTCTAATCTTTCTGTTGAGAATGTAGACACTTCTTGCTGGACAATTTCCGCAAGGTGTAGATTGTTTAGTATACTCTCTACGTTTTCTGTTCCCCACTTTAAGCCTTCCGTTACTGCGCTTGGAACCAATTTTTCAATGATTGTTTCTCGAACTGGTTCACATACTTGCTGAACAGATTGATTTAAAAACTTACTCACTGTTTCCTCTACTTTAACTGCTGACAGCACGGAGCTTACAATCATTTCTTTCTCTACAAACGCTTCTAATTCTTTTACATCTCTTCCTTTTAACTTTTCCCACTCTTTTTGCAGTACATCAGTTAAAAGCTGCTTTGTACCATCTTGACCTAAAAATTTAATAACTTCTGGCTGCACACGATCCACTACACTTACATTTCCTAAAAACATTCCGACTAAGTTAAGTAGCGTTCCGCGAGAAGCAAAGAAATCATCAATCATTTTTGAAAGACGACCTTTCCCTTCTTCACTTTCAAAAAAGCTAATTCCTCGCTCTAAAATAAACGCCGAGACATTCGGAATCGCATTCTCTACTTTTTCATTTACAGAATGAGGTAAAACCTGTTCCCATGTATATGTATAATACTCTGCTAAAAATGCATGAATTTTTTCTGTAATTACATGTTCGATTTTTCGAGTCGCTTCTTCTTCTACATGCGCTACATTCCATTTTTCTAACATATGTCGCAGTGATTGTTCATTCGTAATTACTTTATCCACTTCCACTTGCGCCCAGTGGATTAAACCTTTTTGAAACTCTTCATTTGTTAGCTTTTTTCCGATTCCTTCTGGTGTTAACAAATGTTCTACAACCATTTTCCCTAATTGAACAGCAAGTTCATCACGACGCTTCGGAATTAATCCTGGTGTAAATGGAACTTGAAACTTTCCGATATAAATAGGACGATGAGGACGAAATAACATTTTTATCGCTAAATGATTCGTGTATCCCCCAATAATTGCTCCGAGTCCTGTCGTCGTTAACATATTTAACCATATATTCATTACAATCAACCTTTCACTTCTCCAAAACTATAGCATATCATCATACGGACAAAAGTATAATGGTATAAAAACGTATTTGCAATATATAGCTTCGCCTATTATGCAAATAGTAGTAAAGGAGTGATTTCGTTGGTTCTCGGTCTTTTAGCTTCTAAACTTCATTATGAGCAAACATATTACACCGAAATCGCTAAACGCGCTCGGCTTTATCATAATGTCGTTGCCCAGTTTACGCCATTTTGTATTGATCCTAAAACAGACCTTGTTTCTGGTCTTATTTACGATACAGATACAGGAAAATGGAAAGAGCAAACATTCCCTATTCCTTCTTATATATATGATCGTTATTCTTTTCACGAGGAAACAGACTCTGAAAAAGCAACATCAATTATTCACTCTTTGCACAATCGTCCTTCCACTACCTTTTTAAATAACACACTTATTAATTTAAGTGAACTACATGATTTATTTCTCACTAATAAGAAACTGTCTCCTTATATACCAAAATTTGAAATTGCAACGATACAAAACATTTTCAAACTGTTGTTAAAAACTAAAGATATTATTATACGCCCCACTAATATACATTCTAAGGATAACTTATATCGAATTGCTTACAAAAATAAAACGTTTCATATCGATACAGTAAATGAAAAATATCATACTTCTATTCCACTCAAACGGACAGATGAATTTATATCTTGGTACAAATCTAACATACCCTCATCACGTTACATAGCGCACACTATGCTACAACCACCAAATCAACTAACATATCCACTCCATATTCGAACCATTTTGCAAAAAAACAAAGAACAAACTTGGAATGTTATCGGTCAATTTATACAAAAAAGTTCATTTCCTAATCAGCTTTTACCCTCAGCAACAGACGATGATTCATTACATTCATTTTCAAAAATTAAATACGTACTATCTAGTACGGGTGTGCAACTATTGCACGACGCTTTACACGACATTATAAATGAAGTAGTCCAAACACTAGATCAGTCTTATTCTTCGTTATTTGAACTAGAACTTTCCACAATTATGGATCAAAAAGGTGCAATCTGGCTTATGTATGTCAACACAATCCCTCCTTACGAACAATACATTCGTCATAGTGATTCATTAGCTGAAAAGATATTTCACGGACCACTTAAATTCAGTCGCTTTACACCATAATGAAAGGAGGTAAACCTATTTTGAAAGAACATATATATACATTAAACATTTCAGATGAAAATCCAAATAGCATTACTTTACCTTACGTTTTTTCTATTACGCCGCCTATTACATCCCTCTCCTTCGGTATACGTCACATTGCAAGTGAAGAGGTGAAAATTCATTATTCCTTTACTCGCGAAATTATTATCGGAAAACATATTGCCGAAAAACTTTTACTACCTCAATCAACCACTATTCATGCATTCACACAAAACCAAACAATTATTTTCGGACCATTAATCGGCATTTTTACAACTGGCTTTAACGATGATTCTTCTAACCCTTTAGGAAATCGTTCAATTGCCCTCAGTGAGTTGTTAACACCACCATTTTCATTACGACCGTTCGTATTCGTCTTTGGCGTTCAACATATAAACTGGGAAGAAGAAACGATTGAAGGATATTTCTTTCAAGAGAAACAATGGATAAAGAAAAAGGTTCCTTTACCAAATGTCATTTACGATCGATTACCAAATCGACAAGCAGAAAATTACAAACCAATTGTCAGAGCAAAAAGAAAGTTAGAACATGACTACTCCATTCCATGGTTTAACCCAGGTTTTTTCAATAAATGGGAAGTTCATCAACTTCTTATGAAAGATGAATCAATTAGACCCTTCTTACCAAACACAGAAGCATTTCAGCATTTTGAACAAGTAGAGCGGTTTCTTGGCACGTATAAATCTGTGTACATGAAACCAATACACGGAAGCTTTGGTAGAAATATTCATCAAATATTTTATTCTCAAACAGAAAATTGCTACTACTGTCGTTATCGCGAAAATGAAGAAAATAAACTGAGAAAGTATCAATCATTAGAAACGCTTCTAAACCACGTATTAAAAGGACATGATTTAAAAAAGTTTATCGTGCAGCAAGGTATTTCGTTACTTCGCTTCGATGGGCAACCTGTTGATTTCCGCATTCATACAAATAAAAATCATTTCGGTAATTGGATAGTTAGTGCAATCGTCGCCAAAATCGCTGGCAAAGGCAGTTTAACAACGCACGTAAATAGCGGCGGTGATACAAAATTACTGCAAGAGCTTTTCCCAGATTCAACGAAACAAGTTCAAATTGAAAACAAATTAAAACATACTGCCTTACAAATAAGTTACGCGCTCGATGAACAAGTAACCGGAAATATTGGAGAAATCGGTTTTGATATCGGTTTAGACACAAAGGAAAATCCGTGGCTCTTTGAAGCCAACTCTAAACCTGGGCGAACTGTATTCCAAGATGAAAAGTTAAAAGAGCAAAGTGAAATGACGCGCCAGTTATTTTACGAATATGCCGTCTACTTAACTGAACATTCTTTACGCGATACAAAAGAAAAAATGTCTCAAATAAAATCCAAGACTTCATCAAATACCGAACATATCCCTTCTCCTATGATTCACTCACAAATACAAAAACAAAAACTTCCACCTAGATAATAAGGTGGAAGTTTTCTATTTACACAAGTTTTACTACAACCTCTGTTTCCACGTTACATACTCCGCAATAAAAAATATGATTGCAATATTCATTTGAATTATTATGCGTTAAACCATCTACTGCACTTAATAATTCTTGATCCATATAGGCACTATAATCGTCTATATAATCTACAGACTTCCCATAATCTTGGAGTATACTTTGGCAATTTTGACAAGAATATGTTTGTAATTCTAATGCGTTGCATAGCGGGCAAATCCCCATCATGATTCCTCCATACGTTATCGTTTAAAGCCTCTCTTTTTTAGATTGAAGAGAGCACCTACCCATGCATAGGAGCGGTCACTCCATCCCTACTTAAAAATAGAACTATGAAGTTGCTACCGATTTCATTTCAATAAATCATAAATAAGAAGCTAATGATTAGCCTACAAGTAGCAGGCTACAATGAGAAAATTATATTTAATATCCTCCTTAGTTTGGCCTGTTTTCTTAAAAATACAACGATTACTCTTATTTCATAATTTACGAAATCAATAAGTTTTTTTACAAAATTTACAAATTATTATTTTGTATATCTTTCTAGGTAACATCCATACTATGAGTACAAACTTAATTACCGATGGATTAGCGCCAACCGGGGCGATAATCTGGTTCAACTCCAGCTAGTCCAACCAAAAAAACTTTTATAACTCTAAGGAGGATATATTCCTATGGCAAACCAAAATTCTTCAAATCAATTAGTAGTACCAGGTGCAACAGCTGCAATCGATCAAATGAAGTACGAAATCGCTCAAGAATTTGGTGTACAATTAGGAGCAGATTCTACGGCTCGCGCTAACGGTTCAGTTGGTGGAGAAATTACAAAACGTCTAGTTGCAATGGCTGAGCAAAGCCTTGGCGGATTCCACAAATAAATATAAATGGCAAAAAGGTCTCAGGGCATATACCCTGAGACCTTTCTTAATTTACTGCAACATTTGTAAAAACTTTTTCGTGCGTTCTTCTTTTGGATTTGTAAATACATCTTCTGGTGTACCTTGTTCGACAACGACACCACCATCCATGAAAATAACACGGTTCGCAATTTGATGTGCAAAACGCATTTCGTGCGTTACAATAACCATCGTCATGCCTTCTTTAGCAAGTTCTTTCATTACTTTTAAAACCTCTTGAACGAGTTCAGGATCAAGCGCTGAAGTCGGCTCATCAAATAATAACACTTCTGGCTCCATCGCAAGCGCGCGCGCAATTCCAACGCGCTGTTGTTGACCACCTGATAATTGAAATGGATATAAATCCACTTTATCTGCTAAACCAACTTTTTCAAGGAAGTAGTTTGCTTTTTTCTTTGCTTCTTCTTTCCCTACTTTTTTCACTGTAATGAGCCCTTCCATTACATTTTGAAGTGCTGTTAAATGAGGGAATAAGTTATGGTGCTGGAATACCATACCTGTTTGTGTACGAAGATTTACAATATCTTTCTTCGATACTTTTTGAGCAAAATTAAGCTCTTTATTGCCGATGCGAATGCTACCGGCGTTTGGTGTTTCTAGTACGTTAAGACAACGTAAGAATGTCGTTTTACCAGATCCAGACGGTCCAATAATAACAACAACCTCGCCTTTCTCAACTGTTAAATCTATATGCTTTAGTACGGTATTATCTCCGAAACTTTTTTGTAAGTGCTGAATTGAAATCATAAAAACAAAAACTCCTTTTGTAAAAGGATTATTTTAATGTGTAGCGTTCTGAACGCTTCTCTAACATCTGTTGTACGATTGATAATAAGAAACAAATAACCCAATAAATAAGACCTGCTTCAAAATAAACAATTAAAAACTCGTAGTTCATCGCCGCAATTTCCTGCGCTTTTCGGAACATTTCTGTTACTAAAATTAATGATGCTAATGAAGTATCCTTCACTAAGCTAATAAATGTATTCGAAAGCGGTGGAATTGATACACGCGTTGCTTGTGGTAAAATAACACGTTTTAATGCTTGTGGATATGTCATCCCAATTGTGTAAGCTGCTTCCCACTGCCCTTTCGGAATGGAAAGGATAGAAGCACGAATAATTTCAGATGCATATGCACCGACATTTAATGAAAATCCAACAACTGCTGCTGTATATGGCTCAACTTCAATATTAAGAGTTGGAAGACCATAGAAAATAATAAATAACTGTACAAGAAGTGGCGTTCCGCGAATGATAGATACATAGATACGAGCAATCCATTGTAAAATACGACTACCAGAAATACGTGCGAGCGCCGTTAACGTTGCCAGTATAATCCCGATAATAAATGTAATAAGCGTTAATGGAATTGTCGTAAAAACAGCTTCCTTCAGCATAGGCATGAAGGAAGACTGCATAATATCTATCCAAGTAGACAATCGATCTGAAACCAATGCACTACTTAGATACATTTTCACCGAACCATTTTTTCGTTATTTTGTCATACGTACCGTCTTTTTTCATATCTTCTAACGCTTTATCTACTTCTTGTACAAGCTTAGTGCTACCTTTACGGAATAAGAATCCACTTTCTGAAGCTTCTTTTTCAGTATCTACAATTTTAATTTTCGCATCTTTTTTCGTTTCTAAGTAGTTTAGTACTGATAACTTATCATTGATTGTGAAATCAACGCGTCCTGAAGCTAATAATTCTGCTGCCTGGCTAAATCCTTCTACACCAATAATTTCCGCACCATTTTTCTTAGCGATATCTGCATAGTTACTCGTTAAAGATTGTGCTCCTTTTAGTCCTTTTACATCAGCAAATGTAGCAGGCTTATCTTTATCTTTTGCAATAACTAATGCCGCTGAAGATGAAACGTATGGCTTAGAGAAATCGTATTTCTTTTGACGATCTTCACGAATACCAACTTCGTTTGCAACCATATCGAAACGTTTTGCATCTAGGCCAGCCAGTAAGCTATCCCATTGTGTTTCTTTAAATACAGGTTTTACACCTAAACGTTTTGCAACTTCTTCTGCTAATTCAACATCAAATCCAGTTAATTTATTGCTTGAATCGTGGAACGTAAATGGTGGGTATGTACCTTCTGTACCAATTACAAGTTCACCGCTTTGTTTAATCTTTTGTAAAGCGTCTTGACTAGCTGTATCTTTTTTCTCTTCTTTACCGCAGCCGGCTACAATCCCGATCGCTAAAGTAGTTACTGCAAGCACTGAAAATAATTTCTTCATGATAGTAATCCTCCAAGTATTCTGATAGGAATTTAAAAACTATATTGATTGTATGCAATCTTGAACAATTTTTCAATGAAAATGTTCTTATTTAGTTTATCCTTTTTCTTCATAATCAAACAAAAGGGAAAAATAACGCTACATACAAAAAATAAGTAACATTTTTTAATATAGCATTTATAAAGAAAAAGGTAAAACAATACTTCTTATTTAACTGTCGTAATTTGCTAAAGAGTCGACATGTTCATCAATAAAAAAGAACTTGTGAAAATCACAAGTTCTCCTCCATATCTGTTAAGCACTCTGATTGCCTTCCATTTGCGTTTTATACATATCGTAATAACGCCCGCGCTTTTTCATGAGTTCATCATGAGAGCCTTTTTCTAAAATGGTTCCTCTATCAAGCACAATAATTTGATCTGCGCTTTTAATTGTTGAAAGTCGGTGAGCAATAATAAATGTCGTTCTTCCTTTTTTCACAACTTCTAGTGCTTGTTGAATCATCGCCTCTGTTTCTGTATCAATACTAGACGTTGCTTCATCTAAAATTAAGATAGCTGGATCAAAAGCAAGCGCCCTAGCAAACGAAATAAGCTGACGTTCTCCAGTGGAAAGCGTACTTCCCTTTTCTGTAATTTCTTCATTTATATTGTTTGCAAATCTTTCAGCACCAACATCACGTAGCGCCTTTACAATGCGCTCTTTTGAAATTTTTTCATTTTCTAAACTTACATTGGAAGCCACCGTCCCGCTAAAAAGAAACGGGTCTTGCAGTACGATTCCCATATGCTCACGAGTTGCTTGTTTCGGCATTTCTTTTACATCGTGACCATCAATCGTAAGTTTTCCTTTTTCAAACTCATAAAATTGAAAGAGTACATTCATGATAGAACTTTTTCCTGATCCAGTATGACCGACAAGTGCCACTGTCTCACCTTGTTTTGCTTCAAAAGAAATATTTTTTAACACTTCATCTTTTCCATTATAAGAAAATGATACATTATCAAATTTTACATTTCCTTTTAAACGAGGCATACGTTCTTCTTCTACCGCTTCTCCTTTTTCCTCTAACAATTCAAATACACGTTCTGATGCAACGCGCGCTTGCTCTAAGTTTGCAAGCTGGTTCACCATATTCGTAATTGGCGAGAATAATCGTGTTAAATAATCGACGAACGCATACAGTACCCCAAGTGAAATAATACCTGTAGCACTTAATGACGCACCGCCGAAATACCAGATTACTCCTGTGAAAGCGATATTTCTTAATACGGCTACTAAGTTATGCGAAGTCGCTGCATTTAAATTTAAAATTTTATTTTGATATTTAAAATAATCGCCATTTAATTCTTCAAACTCTTTTTTCGTTTCACGCTCTTGACGGAACGCTTGAATAATTGGCATCCCTTGAATGGATTCATTCACTGTTCCATTAATATCAGATAAACGAGAGCGCATTTTATGATTGTATACAGACGCATATTTTCTATAAAGAATCGCCCAAACAATTAAAATTGGGATAATTAATAAACATAATGAAGCGAGCTTCACATCTAATAAAAATAGCGCAGCGAATATCCCAATAATATAGATGATACTAGAAACGAATGTTGCCAGCACCGTTACATATAAATCACGAATGGCTTCTGTATCATTCGTCACACGCGAAACAATTTTCCCCGCCGGTAAATGATCAAAGTACCGAATTGGCAACGTTTGAATATGAGAAAAAACATCTTCCCTCATAATTTGAATAATTTTGTTCGCTGCCTTCTGCAAGAAGAACTGCTTTCCGTATGCAAATAATGATACGACTACTAATAAAGCGAAATAGCCACCACCAAGTAATAATAGACGGTTTATTTCTGGTTTATAAAACGCAAACACTTCTTCTTTCGTTAATGCCTTCACTTTATACACTTGCACCGCCTTACCATTTTGAACGGTAATCATATCACCTTTTACAGTACGTGACCCTTCAATATTCACTTTATTCGGTACAAAATAATATTGAAAACCGACTTGCATCACACGTACTTCTTTACCTTTTGTCTCGCCTTGTTCAAAGCGATCACTTCGCTTATAAAAAGCGCCATTATATGAAACAGCTTCTTCACTCTTTTCTGTTTCATACCAAGGTTTCTCTATCCCGACGATATGATCATCAATCATCGTTTTAGCGACGAAAGGACCAGCAAGCTCTGCAATGACGAAAATAAATAACATTAACATCGCTGCAAAAATCGTTCCTTTCACTTTCATCGCATATTGAAATAATCGTTTTGAAATGCTCATATTTTCACCCCACTATCCGCACTTTCACTTTCACCTTGTTGTCTTTCAAACTGCTCAGCATACCAGCCTCCGCTCTGGATAAGCTGAGCATGTGTACCTTCTTCCATTACTTGCCCCTCATCCATAACGAGAATCCAATCCGCATGTTGTACGGCAGATAAACGGTGCGTCGTAATAATCGTCGTCTTTCCGCTTCTTTCTGTTCTTATATTTTCAATAATCGCTGCTTCCGTACGAGCATCAACAGCTGATAAAGAATCGTCCAAAATTAAAATTTCTGGATTTTGAATAACAGCTCGTGCAATCGAGATCCTTTGTTTTTGCCCTCCTGATAAAGAAACACCTTTCTCTCCAACGAGCGTTTCTAACCCTTCTGGTAAAAACTCTAAATCCTTTGTAAACGCCGCAATTTCAATTGCTTTCTCAAGTTCTTCTTCAGTCGCTTCCCTATTTCCGAATAAAATATTTTCTCTCGCTGTTTTTGAGAACAAAATATGTTCCTGAGGTACATACCCAATCCATCCGAGTACATTTTCATTCGTTATTTTATCTAATGTCACATCAGAGACCGCAATATCCCCATCTCCAAGCGGATATTGGCGAAGAAGCTGACGTACAAGCGTCGTTTTTCCGCTTCCTGTTTTTCCGACAACCCCTAGCGTTTCTCCTTGCTTTAATGTGAAAGAAACCTTCTTTAAATTTTCTTCAGTTGATGAAGGGTATGAGAAAGACACCTCATCAAACTGAATATAATCCGGCTCTTGCACAAGCTTTGGATGTTTTGGATTCTTTACATCTGGCTCATACGCTAACGTTTCATTCACACGGTCAAGCGAAGCATTTCCTCTTTGCATAACATTGATTAATTCACCAATTGCAAACATCGGCCAAATCATCATCCCTAAATACACGTTAAAAGAAACGAGTTCGCCAAGCGTCACCTTTGATTGGAACACAAGGTATGCGCCATACACTAAACCGATTAAATAACTAAGACCGACAAGCATTTTCACAGTTGGTTGGAATAATGCATCAATTCTCGCTACCTTCATATTTTTTTCGTAGACGTCATCTCCTAAACGATGAAATCTTTCCTGATCTGCATTCTCTTGTACATATGCACGAATAACGCGCACACCAGCTATTGACTCAAGTACTTTATCGTTCATATCACCAAACGCATCTTGCGCAACTGTAAATCTTTCATGCAGTTTTTTTCCATATATATTCATCGCATACGCCATAATTGGAAGCGGGATAAGCGCTGCAAATGTAAGCTCCCAACTAATTGTAAATCCCATCATAAAGACAATCGTAAGCATGTATAAACTAGAATCTACAAGCGTTAATATACCAAAACCAGCTGTCATAGCGATTGCTTTTAAATCATTCGTTGCTCTCGCCATTAAGTCGCCAGTACGATTTTTTTGATAAAACGTCGGTGTCATCTTAAGTAAATGCCCCATAAATTTAGAGCGCATCGTTTTCTCAAGTACAAATGCACCGCCAAACAATTGATGTTGCCACACGAAAGTAAGGCCATACCCAACGATCGTAACCCCTATTAAAATAAGAATAGACTGTATAATTGCTTCGTTCGATAACGTTCCTGTTTTGATATTATCTATCGTAACCCCTAACACTTTCGGGGGAATAACTTCAACTATATTTACAATTAAAAGAGCTCCAATGGCGATACTATATCTCTTCCAATGCTCCCTAAAAAACCATTTTAACTTTAGTAATACTGATAACAATGTAACCTCTCCCTTCTCGTTCTCTTTTAACTCTCACTTCTTTATCCACTATCCAAACCCATCACATTTACATTTCGTAACCCATACAATCTCATCACATTTTTCCACCTTCCAAAATTTCCATCGTAACCATACAAGGAAAAATAAACAAAAAAAAGCATACCGCCGCTTGACGATATGCACAAAAATGCATAAAAAGCGTACGTTACGATATACGCAACGTACGCTTCTTATAAGACAGAGAATGCCTTATATATCCGCACGGGTTGCGTAATGATATGAATGTTTTCTGCCATTTAACAGAGCTAAGCCCATTACATTTACGATTACAATCATTACGCACACCCCTTTCATTTATTTTCCATTTATAATCTTACAACTTTATTGAGTATTCTGTCAATTATTTTTTTACACATAATATAAAATACACGACAATCATAAAAAATGAAGAGGATTCATGATACGATAAATCAATTTGAAATAAGAGAATATTCCGTAAGAAAGGGCATACAAAATAAAAAAATAATAAGAAATCGTTTTCACAAACATTTCATTTGAAAAATGTTATCAAACCCCCTACAATCACCTTATACTCACTCTTACAAGTTGCTATTTTAGGAGGACTAATCATGACAACTAGCAATACGTACAAATTTTATTTAAACGGAGAATGGAGAGAAAGCTCTTCAGGAGAAACAATCGAAATTCCATCTCCATATTTACACAAAGTAATTGGACAAGTACAAGCAATTACTCGCGGAGAAGTAGATGAAGCAATTGCATCTGCAAAAGAAGCTCAAAAATCATGGGCTGAAGCTTCCCTACAAGATCGCGCAAAATACTTATATAAATGGGCTGATGAGCTCGTAAATATGCAGGATGAAATTGCCGATATCATTATGAAAGAAGTCGGTAAAGGCTATAAAGATGCGAAGAAAGAAGTTGTTCGTACAGCTGACTTCATTCGTTATACTATCGAAGAAGCTCTACATATGCACGGAGAAAGCATGATGGGCGATAGCTTCCCTGGCGGAACGAAATCTAAACTTGCGATTATCCAACGCGCACCACTTGGTGTTGTATTAGCAATCGCACCATTTAACTACCCAGTAAACTTATCTGCTGCAAAACTTGCACCAGCATTAATTATGGGTAACGCTGTTATTTTCAAACCAGCAACTCAAGGTGCAATTAGTGGTATTAAAATGGTTGAAGCACTTCATAAAGCTGGCCTTCCAAAAGGTCTTGTAAACGTAGCTACAGGACGCGGTTCTGTAATTGGTGACTACTTAGTAGAGCACGAAGGCATCAATGTGGTATCGTTCACAGGTGGTACAAACACAGGTAAACATTTAGCGAAAAAAGCTGCAATGATTCCACTTGTATTAGAACTTGGTGGTAAAGACCCTGGTATCGTTCGTGAAGATGCTGACTTACAAGATGCTGCAAACCATATCGTAAGCGGTGCATTCTCTTACTCTGGTCAACGTTGTACAGCTATTAAACGTGTACTTGTACACGAAAACGTAGCGGACGAGCTTGTTGACTTAGTAAAAGCACAAGTAGCTGAACTATCAGTTGGATCTCCAGAACAAGACAGCACAATCGTTCCATTAATCGACGACAAGTCTGCTGACTTCGTTCAAGGTTTAGTTGACGACGCTGTAGAAAAAGGTGCAACAATCGTTATTGGTAACAAACGTGAGCGTAACTTAATTTACCCAACATTAATCGACCACGTAACAGAAGAAATGAAAGTTGCTTGGGAAGAGCCATTCGGCCCAATCCTTCCAATCATCCGTGTTTCTTCAGATGAGCAAGCAATTGAGATTGCTAACAAATCAGAGTTCGGTCTGCAAGCAAGTGTCTTCACAAAAGACATTAACAAAGCATTTGCAATTGCTAACAAAATCGAAACTGGTTCTGTTCAAATTAACGGACGCACAGAGCGCGGCCCTGACCACTTCCCATTCATTGGTGTAAAAGGTTCAGGTATGGGCGCACAAGGTATTCGTAAGAGCCTTGAGTCTATGACACGTGAAAAAGTAACAGTATTAAACTTAGTTTAATTTTATATGTAGAAGCTGATCTAGTTTTAGATCAGCTTCTTTTTATATCAAATAATTATTCATCCCTAATCACAAACTCTTCTCTATAATCTGATTATTACTATATCCATTGACGTATAAAAATTCATTTGTTACTCTTAAAGACGTTAATTTAATATTTAAATCCTCATTCGTATCTCGGTGAGGTAGAGGTTGCAATCATTAAGAGTATCATTTCAGGAGATGTAGTGGCATTGATGAAGGAATGAGAAAGGAATGGTTGCCGAAGTAAGTCGTGTCCACCATGCACACTTGCTGGGTCTGCATTTAATAAGTGCAGAACTGTCACAAACGTTTCGTTTGTGGAGAGCTATCGAGAGGTATGTCGTGGGTTTCTTATAAGATAGAAAGCATGTAGCGGCAGATTACGTGCTTTTTTTGTTTTGTTTGGGACTTCTCTTCCTGACTCAGGAAGACATACATATCTCCTCGCTTGACTTGGTTATACTAACTTTGGAGGTATTTTCTATGCAACAAAAAAAATGGGGCTTTTGGGTACTAACAGCTTTCGTTGTCGGTAACATGGTTGGCGCTGGTATTTTCATGGTGCCAAGTACGTTGGCACAAACAGCAAGCCCACTCGGTGTCACTTTAGCTTGGTTAACTACAGGGTTTGGTGTTTTAATGCTAGCTCTTGTTTTCGGTAATTTAGCAATTCGTCGTCCTGATTTAACGACAGGACCACAAAGTCATGCATATGCTTTATTCTCAACACCAAAAAAGAAAAAAATGGCTGGCTTCAGTATGGTATGGGGATATTGGGTTGCAAACTGGGCAAGTAACGTTGCCATCATTACATCATTTGCGGGATATTTATCACTCTTCTTCCCAATTATGAAAGATACACGACTACTATTTTCAATCGGTTCGTTTAACATAGAAGTCGGGAAGCTAATTACATTTACTATTTGTTCCATCTTACTTTGGGGAACTCATATTATATTAACAAACGGTGTAAGTGGAGCTGGAAAACTAAACTTCTTAGCAACAACAACGAAAGTAACTGGATTCCTTTTATTCATCGTCGTTACGTTATTTGCATTCGAAGCTTCTAAGTTTGGACAATGGTACACACCGATGATCGATAAATCAGGTGTATCACACGGCCTTCTTTCACAAGTAAACTTAGCTGCTCTTACAACACTTTGGGCATTTATCGGAATTGAATCAGCTGTTCTTTTATCAAACCGTGCTGTTTCTCCAAAAACGGTAAAACGTGCAACAGTTGCGGGATTACTTATTACAGTTGCAATTTACTTAGGAATTACAATTTTAACAATGGGTGTACTTCATGTTGATAAATTACAAGCTTCGGAACGTCCATTAGCAGATGCGCTAAACGCTGCAATGGGTCATGGAGGCGGGAAATTGATGGCATTACTTGCTCTTACTTCCCTGTTCGGTTCTATCTTAGGCTGGATTTTATTAAGCTCAGAAGTACCATATCAAGCAGCAAAAGAAGGTTTCTTCCCTTCCTTCTTCACAAAAACAAATAAAAAAGGAAGTCCAATTTACTCATTACGATTAACAAACATTATGTCGCAAGTGTTCTTATTCTCAACATTATCAGGAACAATTGCGGAAGCTTATACATTCGTTATTACCGTATCAACACTAGCCTACCTCATTCCATATCTCGTTTCACCAATCTTCCAGTTAAAACTAGTCGCTACTGGTGAAACATATAAAAATGAAATGCGGGCAAGAATTACAGATGGTATAGTCGCAGTAATCGCACTCTGCTACGCACTATGGGTTATTAAAACCGGCGCATCCGATATAAAAACGTTCCTTCTCGGAATTGGTTTATTCGTAATCGGATTTGCTTTCTATCCATTAATGAATCGTGATCAGAAAAAAAATAACGAAAAGAAAAACGGGCAAGTTGCATAACGCAATTTGCTCGTTTTTTCTTTTGTAAAACATATATAATAGAACAAAGAGGTGAAAAACATGTCAATCGAATCGCTATGGAGCAGTCGCTTCCAACAACATATTCAAAATATCATTACATACTTTGCACGTATGATTAACGGTTTACTATATAGCTTCATCTTTATTTCATGCGTTGGTGCATATTATTATGCCCAGTTTCTAAAAGCATATCCTTCTAAAGGAATATCTTTACTACTCATAACGATTGTACTTACATTCATTATAACGAGATGCCCTATCCGTACATTTATTCAAAAACCTGATGCTGTCTATTTACTTGCATTAGAAGAGAAACTAACATCCTATTTCAAAAAATCTCTTCTATACAATTACATCATTCAGCTTTTTCCATTATTATTTACTTTCCTTATTCTCGTACCACTTGCTATGCAATCATTGCAATTAACTGTACCTTTTTTATGTACAATCTTTATCGTGTTAATGATTACGAAAGCTTGGAACATGTATATACATTGGATCTGGCGTGATAGTCACGAAAAAAACATATGGCTGATCATTCGTATTACTTGTAACGCCTTAATCATTTACATGCTGTTTTATTCCGCGAATGTTCTCATATTGGGTGGATTACTCTTATTACTTGCTTTCTTGCTTATATACACGAAAAAACAGCCTACAAAACGAATACCGTGGGATTACATAATCGAGCAAGAAGAAAAAATGAACGTTCGTTTTTATCAATTCGCTAGCATCTTCACCGATGTTCCGCAACTGAATAAACAAGTAAATAAAAGAAAATGGCTTACAAATTGGATTGAACCTTTATTACATAAAAAACGAGCAACTTTCTTCTATTTACATACACTCGCATTTTTACGTGGGAATGATTATTTCGGTATATATATTCGCTTAGGATTGATCGGTGCCTTCGCCTTATATTTTATACCAAACATATACGTAAAAGGCGCTATCGCTTATATCGTTCTATATATGATCTCTATGCAGCTTCGTTCACTATGGAAATATTTTTCGGGAAATATTATTGTAGCATTGTATCCAATCCATACTGAAAAACGAATGAATCAATTCCTTCGCTTAATCTTTATATTGTTAAGTATTCAACTCATTGTATTTTCAATTGTTATACTCCTTGCTACAGGACAATTTTTACATAGCCTTATCATTATGATTATCGGGTTACTCTGGATCAAATTTATTATTGTACCAAAAACGAAGCAACGCGTTTCTTCGTTTTAACGAAACGAATTACCTTAAAAGCCAAGGAGAAAATGAACTGCGCCCCAATTGTTAGACTGTGTCTAACAATTGGGGCGCAGTTCAAAATAAATTATCTCCTTGGCTTTTTTATTTTTCTTCCTCAAACAAGAATCACTGAAACAACCGATATTTTATGATTTTTACATACAAAAACGATAATACATGTTTACATCCTAATAAAAAGGGTATGTATTAAATTAACAGGGCAAAGGAACTGGAGGGAATGAAAAAATACGAATTAAAGTTTCACTTTATAAAAGGCATTGCTCAAGGATGATTCTGGAACCGATACTATAATGTAAGGAGCTGACTGCAATGAGTAAAAAAATTGCTATTTTAATAACGGATTATTTCGAGGACACAGAATACACAGATCCGGTAGAAGCTTTTAATCAAAAGGGATATGAATTAACAACCATCGAAATGGAAAAAGGTAAAACGGTACACGGTAAGCAAGGAAAAAGTGAAATCGTGATTGATAAAAGTATTGATGATGTTTCTCCAGAGAACTTTGATGCCCTCTTCATACCGGGTGGATTTTCCCCGGATATACTTCGTGCAGATGAGCGTTTTGTACGCTTTAGTAAAGCATTTATGGATGCGGAAAAACCCGTTTTCGCTATTTGTCACGGCCCCCAACTACTCATTACTGCACAAGCACTTGAAGGACGTGATGTAACTGGATATAAATCTATTGAAGTCGATTTAAAAAACGCTGGCGGAAACTTTCACGACAAAGAAGTAGTCGTATGCCAAAATCAGTTAGTCACAAGTAGACAACCGAAGGACATCCCAGCTTTTATTGAAGAATCGTTACGTATATTAGGATAGTTATTATAGGTTAACCAAAGTAGCTAAATGACTACTTTGGTTAACCTTTTTATTTGTATGAAAAGCCAAAAAAACTCATTTTCAATGATTTTGTGAGACGCCCTCTTTTCTCGTCCCAAAATTTCTTATCACTTTTCATAAACAGTTCTCATATAGTGAAAATGACTATATAATTCCTATCCATAAGTTAAATAATGATTTCGCACATATATAAATACACAAGATGGGAGCCTTATTTATGAATAACAATCCACCTTCAACGCCCCAAGACAACTCCGAAAACAATAGCCGTGACATTACACTGCAAACATTAAGAGTCATCGGACTCGTCGTCCTTATTAGTGGTTATATCCTCGTCGCTCTCTCTGAAGTAGGTGAGCTGAAAGTCTTATTAACAAATCCAAATAGCAATCCTGATTTAGCTGAAGTTGATCCGTTCTAAAAATTATATAAAAAGCGAGTCCCAGTATAACTGGTTCGCTTTTATATAGTTTCATCCAATTTGAGAAACATTTCTCTCATCCTCATACTTCTCCTTCCCTATCGCTTTCATAAATAGTAAAATACTGCTCATACCAACGATAAAGTACAGAGCACTCATGCCCCAAGATGCAATAAATGAACCTAGCATAACACCTAATGCCCCGTTCATTTTTGCCACTTGAAAGACCATTCCGTTAATCGCCATATAAGAACCTCTCGCCTCATTTGGCACCATATCTGCCATAATAGATTGACGCACTGGCACATACATCATCTCGCCTACCGTTTGGAAAAGCCCTGCAATTAATAAAATCCATAAACTATTGCTCGTTCCGAGTATTGTAAAGCCAATCGTGTAAATGAATAAGCCTACATATAAGATTCTCAAATCGTTAAAGCTTTTCAGCAATTTAATAAGAAGTGCTGAACATAACACAACTAAAATTGTATTCTCTGCTGATATCCAGCTCAGCATTCGAATACCCGTTAAATCAAACGTAAAACCATTACCGAAGAAAAATTGTACTGTTTCAAATTCCTTCTGCAAACGGACTCCTAGATAATTATTAATTTGAAACTCTAAAGACAATGTACATATACTTGCTGCACAAAAAATTAAAAACGCTTTATCTTTCATTACAACTTTATAACTATCCGCCATATCTTTTAATACATTTTTCTTCTCTACTGTTTTTCTAGCTACATACACCTCTTCCATATATACTGCCATTACATATAGAGTAATAATAGCAACAAGAGTTAATACGATAAACAATTTTAATCTATAGTTTTCAAATAGTAATCCACCAAATATCGCTCCGATTGCAATGGATAAGTTAATAGCCCAGTAGTTTATGCTGTACATCACTTTTCGATTTTCAGGTGTACTCACATCAATTAACATCGCCTCTGTCGCAGGATTCATAAGTCCAGACCCTAAACTATTCACTAACATAAACACAAATGTTAGCCATGGTGAGTCAACGTAATCCGAATTCGCAACTCCCATACAAGCAATGGAAATGACTTGTATACTTTGACCGATAATCATAACCTTTTTACGCCCAAGCCGATCCCCAACATATCCACCGTATAAACCAATTACTAATGAAGCTATGACATTAATAAGTAGTAAAGCACCAGCAATCACACTACCTAACTTTATTGAAAAATAAATCGCCATAAATGGAAAAATCATCGTGGACACAGTACGTGTTAAAAACGAAGTTATAATTCTAATTTTTATATTTCGATGCATACTCCAGAATCCCATTGTTTCCCCTCCTTATGCTTACTTATTTTACTTTGAAAAAAAGGAAGAAAAAGGTTAGAATATTCTAAAGAGTTTCCCCTTTTATAATAGAAGGAAGTGTATATATGAAAATTATGGACTATTACATTAGGCTAAGACTACATGCACAAGATCAACAACATATGCGAAATAGCTTACAAGAATTAGCGGATGTTTTATATTGCAGTACGAAAAACGTAAAGATTTTATTAAAGAAAATGAGCGAGGAGCAATTAATTAGCTGGACTCCAGGGCGAGGCCGCGGAAATAAAACGGAAATTCTATTTATACATAATTTCGTAGAAGCGATTGAGTCCTATACAGATGAACTGTTAGCGCAAGAAAAATTAAAAGATATCTTTCTTCTTTTAAAAGAACCCCTACCCCTTGCACTTCAAAAAAAGATAGAAAATAAACTACATCATCATTTTGGATACGAACCTTCAAATGATATGTACGACGTATTAAAGATTCCTATATCGAGAAAGATATTCCCATTAGATCCGGCTTTTGTGGCTGTAACTACAGAGAGCCATCTTACGAGTCAAATTTTTGATACGTTAGTCGTCTATAACGATGTTACTGAAAAAATGGAGCCTCACATTGCGCATACGTGGGAATTAAGTGCAGATGGACTTACGTGGACCTTTTATTTACGAAAAGATATATATTTTCATAACGAAACAATTTTAACTTCTAAAGATGTACAATTTTCATTTGAAAGACTAAGGCAAGTTCAATCCCCTTTCGAATGGTTAACAGAAGAAATTATTCAAATTGAAACACCATCACCACTGCAAATTCGATTCCATTTAGCAAAACCAAATTTATTTTTCTTACACTATGTAAGTTCCATGCAGCTCGCTATTTTACCGCGTGATACGAGTATTCAAAATCATCATTATATAGGTACTGGACCTTTCAAGCTTGCTCATTACTCTGAAGATAATATCGTACTCGAAGCGTTCACCCATTATTTTAAAGAGCGCGCGTTATTAGACCGTATTGAATTTTGGGGTATTCCTGACCATGTGCAAATAGATGCTGATTATGAACTACCAAACGAAGAAGAAAATGAAAGGTACGACATACTAGTAGAAGAAATAGGCTGCATTTATGCTGGCTTTAACTTTACAAAACCTGGTCCCCACCACGACATTTACTTCCGAAAAGCTTGGAGAGAAATATATGATGTTGAAATGATACTTCGTAACATAGAGGGTAGACGAACAATTGCTGCATCAAGCTTCTTCCCTGAAAGAAGTCGCCAAGCTTCTAAAAGATCTTACTCTTTAGAAAAAGCGAAAGAATATTTAAAAAAGAGCACCTATAATGGAGAAACGATACATATTTACTTCTTCGCATTTAAAGATAGTGCAAATGATGCATATTTCCTAAAAGAACAATGTGAAAGTTTAGGTATACAAGTAGCGCTTCACCCATTTCCCGTTTCAGATTATATGGATCGCTCTATTGATAAACATGCCGATATTATTTTCATGGGAGAAGTGTTTGCTGCCAATCATGAAATTGCATTCTTAAATGTATTTAAAAATAAAAGTTGCTTCGTAAATCGGTTCATGGACCCGCACTACGAAAAACAAATTAATTGTTTACTTGATACATTTTTATTAGAAGAAAATAAAGAGAAACGCTATGAGCTCATGTATAAGATCGAAGAATTTTTACAAACAGAACACATCATTTTATTTAACTATCACGTTTTAAAAAGAAAAACATATCCTTCTTCTTTAAAAAACGTAACAATTGATTCATTTGGTTGGGCAGATTTTGCGAAGTTATGGATACAACCATCCACGTATTAAAGTGTGAGTTTTTATAAAAAGAGAAGGTACTACCTCCTTAGTAGTACCTTCTTCACATACAAATATAAACTACTATTTAATTACTCCATCTAAATGATCTTTCAAGTTCAATAAATATTGCTCTATATCCGGATTCTTCACCACATCATAACAAGCAAAACTCTTTAACGGACTCATACCGAGAAACTTCTGCACGCGGTGTAAATGACTAAGCGTTGATTCTAAACTTTCTCCTTCAAAGAACTTCGTCTTATCTCCAAATGCTTTTTCAGGTGCATTCCAAGTTGTAGAGAACATATACTCTTTCTCTTTTAATAAACCACCTGTTCCATATTCATCTGCACCTTTAAAGAACAAACCGTATTCATATACTTCATCCATGTACGTTTTAAATAATCCTGGAACGCTAAACCAATAAATTGGTGTTTGATAAATTACAACATCGGCCCATAAAAATTTATCTTGTTCTTCTTTCATATTGTAACCATCTTGAATCGTTGTTGTTTTCACATGATGATTCTCTCCTAATACAGTAACCATATAATCAACTAACGTTCTATTTAATCGTCCTTCTTTCGTACCGTATTTTTCATGTCCATTTATAATGAATATATTTTTCATCGCTTTTCTCTCCCCTATATGATCTACTCTTCAGCTATTAAGCCGAGTTGCTGCTGTAGTGTAAGATTATCTTCTAAATGCCAATCTTCCGTTATCTTTCCGTCTTTCACATGTAAAATATCAATTGCAAAAAAATTGATTTTCTTCCCATTATGCGTTCCTGTAAAAGAAAGACGGGCTGTTACTTTATCACCAACAACTAATAAGTCTTCAATCTCACAATGTATATCAGGAACGACTTTATGAAAATTTTGCGCTGCAAACTTTAATCCTTCAACACCTTGTGGACGGCCTTTTGGTAACGTATTATCGAAGAAACTTTCGGTAACAGTCTGCGGAATAAGTTCCTCCTTACCTGTATTCCAAAATGCATAAAAACGCTGCGCTGCATGAACCATTTCTGTCGCTTTCTCTTTACTTAGTGAAGAATCAATTGTCATTGCTTTTGGCTTTGGCATTTCTTTTAATAACTGGACTTCAGTTTTTTCCTCCACACCACATGCTACAAGTACAATACAAACAACAAACAAACTAAGAAATCTAAACAACTTTTTTATCCCCATGAAAATCACCTCCTCTTCATCTAAACCCTTTGTATTTCGTATTGCTATTGTATATTCACTAGCTTCCTTTATGGAAGTAGTGATATTTTTTTCATATAGTTACTAAAAGTATAGTTTTGTGGTACTATAAAGCAAATTCATTCAAAAAATTTTATGGAGGCTTGTTCCATGAACAATATAGATCCAGTTGAATTAACGAAAGGTTTACCTGGCATACCTTGTCCTATCGCTAAAACGCTTGATGTAATTAGTACAAAATGGACGTTTCTAATCATTCGTGATCTTCTTATCGAAGGAACATTACGCTTTAGTGATTTACAAAAATCAATGGATGGTATTAGTCCAAAAACATTATCGCTTCGACTAAAAGAATTAGAATCTCAAGGCATTATAACGAGAAAAGTATATCCAGAAGTTCCGCCTCGTGTAGAGTACACATTAACAGATAAAGGAAAGCAATTAGAGGGGATTTTTATTGAACTAAAACGGTTTGGGTTAAGTTTATAAAATGAAACTTTAATCAGGATAAAACAAAAACCCCTTACCGTCGTAAGGGGTTTTATTACTTAGCAAAACTCTCGGCCAACTGTTTCTCTCTCCACATAAATGTAATGCCGAGACCAACTATTAAAACGACTCCTGAAAATGCATATGGATAATGAATATTCATATCAAATAATATTCCGCCCATCGCTGGTCCTGCGATATTTCCTAAACTCGTATAAGTCGAGTTCATACCAGCAACGAATCCTTGCTCTTTTCCAGCTGCTTTTGATAAAAACGTCGTTAAAGCTGGACGAAGTAAATCAAATGCTAAGAAAATGAAGCAAGTAACGAGAAGTACAATCCAATAATTAAAGACTACAGTTGAGACGAATGCTAATACTGCACCTACAATTAAACATATTTGAATTAACACTTTCTCACCGAACATGTCTACCAATTTGCCAAACATAAATACTTGCACAACTACCCCAAAGATTGAACTAATTGTAATAATTGCTGCGATATCTTTCGGCGAGAAGCCAAATTTATGATCAGAGAACAAGCTAAACACTGTTTCATACGCTGATAATCCGAATGCGAGTACAAATACGATAATGAATGCAATTGCATACATTGGATGTAATGATTTCTTTAAATCACCAATAAAACTTGATTCCTTCGTATTAGAAGAAATCTCTGCAAGTGCTTCTTTCGTTAACGGTTCTTTTAAAATAAAGATCGAAATCACACATGCTATAAAAGCAATTACTGCTGCAACGAAAAACGGCACACGTATACCGTATTCTGCAATAAATCCGCCGATTCCAGGACCTATAATGAATCCAGTACTAATAGCCGCAGATAAGTATCCCATCGCCTTTGGACGTTCCTGAATAGATGTAATATCCGCAACATATGCCGTAACACCAGGCATAATAAAAGCAGCACTAATTCCGCCTAATACCCTTGCTACATAAAGCATCCATACATCTTTTCCTAATCCAAAAAGAAGCTCTGAAACACCAAAAATAAATAATCCAATGATTATCATTTTCTTTCTACCGTAAAGATCAACCCACCGGCCTGTAATAGGTGAAGTAATGAGCTGTGCCATTGCAAACACTGCAACGAGATATCC
Source organism: Bacillus sp. ok061 (assembly GCF_900108285.1). NCBI lineage: Bacteria > Bacillati > Bacillota > Bacilli > Caryophanales > Bacillaceae > Bacillus > Bacillus sp. ok061. The sequence goes on from NZ_FNUW01000025.1 coordinate 49,357, forward strand.
CATCGTCTTCCCTGTTAAACCCATATCATTCATAAAGGACGGCATAACCGGAATGATTAATCCAATCCCTAAAAAAGCGATAAATATATTACTCAAAAGAATGACCAATACCATCTTTTGTTCTTTTATCGGTTTCTTCACTTTTTAACACCTCTTCCCGTAAGTTCCTCTCAAAAAATAATGCCCAAGAAGCTTTTTCTCTATCCTTCTATTTGTGGGCTAGTCATGAGTAGAGATGCCCCCTACTCGTTAGAATTTCACACTATCCTTCCACACATACATACGCATTAGGTGAATGACTATCATTCAGTTTTCCTCAAAAATGAACCTACCTTTTCAGACAGGTTCATCTCACTATTTCTTTATATGTAGTGCATGTGTTAAAAAATCTAGTACTTCTGCCTTTTGTAGCTCGACTTGCTCATCATCTTTATGATCATATAGATACACTTGTTCCGCTGCTGATTCAACTAGAGCGATAAATAACTTCGCTGTTCGCTCTGCGTGAACCGAATCACGAATTTCACCAGCTTCTTTTGCCTCATTTAAAAATTCACTTAGCCACATATAAAGGGGCTCATACACAGCTTCCCATTCTTTTATATGTTCTGTAGATGCAAGACCAGCATACATTAAAGCTTGTATTTCACGATATTCAGCTATAAAGTGAAACACCGCATCTATTACTTGCGTCACTTTACTTGAGAAAGGCGCATCGTTTTGCACTTTTTCTTTCACTGCAAGTATCATCTTTTCAACCATCACTTCTGCTATTGCAGGCATAACAGATAACTTAGAAGGAAAATATAAATAGAAAGTTCCTTGCGCAATGCCAGCTAATTTCACGATATCAGAAATCTTCGTTTTTTCGACGCCCTTTTCCTGAAACACTTCAATAGCTGCATAGACAATTTTCTCTTTTTTATTCATCATCTAAACCCTTTCACACGCATATTGAATGACTGTCACTCATTTTATAAGATAATCGATTGTACTGTCAATGATAGTGAACTCTAAGAGGAAATCATTTTTTTATAATAAAATCTCCTAATAAACAATTAGGAGATAAAAATACAATATACCTTTAAGAAAGTGCCTTTAATCCTGTCACTCCACATACAATAAGAAACACACTAATGATACGCGCTTTACTTTTCGACTCACCAAACAAGAACATGTTTAACAAAACTGCACCTGCTGTTCCGATACCAATCCAAACCGCATATGCGACACTTACTTGTAAAAATAAGAAGGAAGTATACAAAAATGCGAAGGATGTAGCAAACCCACCTATATAAATCGCACCATTGGCTAATGTCTTATCTTTACTATACATTTTAAGTCCTATCACACCGACTATTTCACTAATTGCAGCACAACATACGAAAAACCAACCCATTTTTAAGCAGCTCCTTCCACAGTTTCTTCTTTATTGTCAGCTAACTTTAAACCGATAACGCCGGCTACTACCATAAGAATGAAGAATAGTTTGCCTGCGCTGAAACTTCCACCGAAAAGAAATACATCCATTAAGAAAGTACCTACCGTACCAGCTCCAGCGAAAACAGCATATACAGTTCCTGTTGCAAGATGTTCACACGCTTTAGAAAGGAAGTGAAAATCAACAGCGATAACTCCTAAAATAATAATCCAATGCCACCAAGTATTAGCCGTATTAAAACCAAACACCCAAAAAATTTCAAAGATACATGTTAATATGACATATAACCAAGCTCTATTTTTCATACCTCTCACCTCTTATGACTGACTATCAGTCATTTTTATTTTAAAAAAATATACTCTTTCATCAATACTATATTAACCACTATCATCCTCATTTACCATTGTATTTGTTCCATTTCTAAGCTAACTGCATTCTGTCACATAAAAATGACTGAATGTCATTCATAAATATTGTACACGAATATTTTATAAACTGTCAATGATGAAAGATTATTTAAATTATCGTTCATCCGATTGTATATTTCTCAATAATCTGTCAATAATATTAGTAACATAATATTTTCTCCACTCCCCCTTGGAGAGATCCCTTTAATAGAGCAGTTAGCTTTTGCTAGCTGCTCTTTTTAATTTGTCCGCACACGATGATGAAATACTCATAGATCAAATCTATTTTTCATCACATAACAACATCTATTTATTTTCCAATGAGCACTTGTATGCACTAATTTTATTTTCGAGCATCTTCTCTGTAACTTCTAAGTTTTCTCTTTGAATCTGAATAGACTTCTTATGATCTTCTAGGAGCTGTAAACGCGCTTCGGTTGTATGCTCCCCTTCTGTATATAATCTAGCGTATTCTCTTATTTTCGCTATTGGCATTTGCGTTTGTTTTAATTTCATTACAAACTGCAACCACTTTATATGTGACTCTTCGTAAAGTCGATTTCCATTTGTATCGCGATTTGCCATTAATATATTTTCTTTTTCATAATAACGTAGTGTATATGTGCTCACTCCTAATAATTTTGCTACCTCGCTAATTGTGTACATACTAAAACCCCCTCCGCATGCCATTTATCCTCATACATTTTACGATCTTATCAAATTTATAAAAACCATTTGACTTAGAGTATACTCTAACAAATACAATCTAACCATAAATTAATTTGAACTTAGGAGGATTTTATATGAAATACACTGTTATTACTGGTGCAAGTTCCGGAATTGGTTATGAAGCAGCTTTAACATTTGCATCTCGCGGAAAAAATTTAGTACTTGTAGCTCGAAGACAAGAAGAATTAAACGGATTAAAATTGAAAATTAACGAAATGTATCCCGAGTTGGATGTTATCATTCGAAGAACTGATTTATCTGTCACTGAAGATGTTTATAAACTTTATGAAAGCCTACAAGCCTTTCAAATTGAAACATGGATTAACAATGCTGGTTTTGGTAATTTCGCCTCAATTGCTGAACAAAATTTAAATAAAATAGAGACTATGCTGCATGTCAATATAGAAGCACTAACAATACTCTCTTCCCTTTTCGTTCGAGATTATTCAATGGTTGATGGAACACAGCTTATTAACGTTTCATCGGGCGGCGGATACACGATTGTTGCTAATGCTGTTACGTATTGCGCTACAAAATTCTATGTAAGTGCATTTACAGAAGGGCTGTCTCACGAACTGAAGGAACAAGGCGCAAAACTGCAAGCAAAGGTTTTAGCTCCTGCTGCAACTGAAACAGAATTTGCGAAACGTTCATTTGATATTGATGAATTCCAATACGATAATGTTGTACCAAAATTCCACACTGCAAAACAAATGGCACAATTTATGCTCGATCTTTATGATAATGATAAAGTTGTAGGAATTGTCGACGGTTTAACGTATAACTATGAACTTAAAGATCCACTTTATAATTTTGCCGTGAGACAAACGAATTCAAATGCTTGATAACATCTCCATTTCTTATGAAATATATGTTCCCGCTATATATGTAAATAATAGTGGGAACTTGTTCTCTATAAATTTTTCACCCAACATACCGAACCATCGCCACTTCATCACAATAATCCACCTTTGGGCAATGTCTACAATCAATCCATACTTTCTCTGGCAACGCTTCTTTATTTACAAAATCAAATCCACACTTTTGAAAAAATACTGTTTCATATGTTAAGGAAATTACTCTTTTTACATTTATTTTCGTAGCTTCCTCCATTACATGATTTACGAGCATACGCCCTATCCCTTTCCCTGCATATGTATGCGAAACTACTAACGATCGTATCTCTGCAAGATCTTCCCCTAATACATGCAATCCAGCAACTCCAACAATTCTCTCATCTTCTTTCATAACATATAAACATTGCAAATATTGATAAAGAGACAAAAGAGAACGCGGTAAAACAACTCCCTCTTTTGCATAAATCTCAATAAGACTATAAATTTCTTTCACATCACTCGTAACTGCATTAAAGATTTTCATATTACATCACCTTGCTCCCGATATTAATATTTATAACTTCGAATGAATTTTAATACATAATTTTATATAATAATACAGCTCTCTTTTCTCCTCGTCAATCACTTTATACAAACAAAAAACCAAGCAATCTAATCGATGCTCGGTTCCTCATTTCGTATCGGTAATACCGTCGAATATTTAATTTCACGAAGTGCTAAACTTGTCTGTATCCTTGTAATACCAAGCTTATTCAACATTCTAATAAACTGCTCCAGTTCTTTACGATCACGATTTGCAACCTTTAATAAATAATCGTACTCTCCTGTTAAACAGTGACATTCTAACACTTCTGGCATTGATTCTAATTCTTTCTCCAACACTTCCAACTTGTCAAATTGATGAATATTCGTACTCATAAAAATAAAACATAATAAATCAAACCCAAGCTTTTCTTGATTTAAAATCGCAACTTGCTTATCGATGAAACCTTCCCCATCTAATCTTTTTATTCTTGCATGCATCGCAGCCGGTGATAAATTAACGCGACGTGCCAGTTCTGCATTACTTACTTGTGACTCCTTCTGCAATATATCTAAAATTTGTACATCCAAATCATCCAACACTTTAATAACAGACGACTCCATTACAATTCCCCCTTTTTTCTTACCGATGATTATTCGAAAAAACACCTTATAATTCATATAAAATTGAATATATTTTCGTAAATACTATTTACAACTAAACATTTTATCGAGTTTTTATCATTATACAAAAGAATATATTACATAATAAAGAAAAATGCTAAAATTATTTACAATTCGTATTGATTACAAAAAAGGGGATTTTAGTATGCCTTATTTTTATGTCTTTTTACTATTACTAACGAGCTTATTATGGGGAGGAAATTTTGTCGTTGGGAAATCACTCGTCGATCATGCATCACCGATGACACTGACAAATTTAAGATGGATGATTGCGATTGTTTGTTTATTACCAATGGTATGGTTTAAAGAAAAGAAAATCCTTCCACCACGTACCGCAATAATTCCGTTAATATTGATGGGAATTTCAGGGGTCGCTCTTTTTAACATTTTTCAATTTTTAGCATTAGAAAAAACATCCGCTACGAATGTAGGTCTTATCTCTACGTTGAACGCAATTTCAATCACATTATTTTCAGTATTATTTCTAAAAGAAAAAGTAAATACACTTCAAATCCTATCCATGATTGTTTCATTCTTCGGGGTTATCCTCGTCCTATTAAAAGGTGATTTCTCACTTTTATTTTCACTACATTTTAATAGCGGTGATTTATGGATGATTGCAGCAGTTTGTATTTGGGGAATCTATTCTGTTTGTAGTAAATGGGCAACAAAAACAACTACACCACTTATGGCAACGTTGTACTCTGGTATTTTCGGCGTTATTTTATTACTACCGTTTAACATAGGTAGCTTCACTGTTTCAAATATAAATACTTCTTTCATCACATCACTTTTATATACTGGGCTTATTTCGACAGTTCTTTGTATGGTATTTTGGAATCTTGGCGTACAAAAATTAGGCGCAACTACATCAGGTATTTTTCTAAACTTCAATCCAATTTTCACAGCCATTCTAGCATTCATATTTCTCGGAGAAGAATTAACGTGGATACAAATTTTAGGGACAATTGTCGTTGTAACAGGATGTTATTTATTTTCTCATTTCAAAACTGTTGCCGTTCAGCCTGTTAGACCTTTAATGCGAAAACATTCTTAATGAAAAAACATCGTCATCTGGGTTGGCGATGTTTTTATTTACTCTTCATTTCTTTTATATACTGCTTTTCCTCTTCTGGCGATAAACGTTCCGTCGCCTTGCCAGTATCTCCACCTTGAAGGCTCCATAAAAAGTTGTGCTCCTCAACGGTTTGAGAAAAATCTCCTTTTTCCCATCTATTTATAATAGAAAATAACTTCATTTTATATTGAAAGCCTGTACTATTTTCAATATCTCTTTTTACATTAGAAATTTCCTTTTTTGTCATCTCTACAAATCCCCATTTTTCAGAGGATTTTACCTTTTGGTGCACCATTTTATGCATAGTAGAAATAATTTCACCTTCACTAATTTGCGGAGCTTCTTCTGCGGCTTTTTTCTCTTTTTCGTTTGCCGCTCGCTCGGTTTGAATATTTTTATTTTCTTTTTCCACATATGCAAGCAATTTCTTTCCGCCAACTATAGAAGAGAAAATTACCATAATGGTAATACATATACCTACAATCCATTTAAAAAGCATTAGCTCTTCATTGCTTCCTTAACAATATAACTATCTACATATTGCTTAAACTTCACGATTTTTCCGTTCTCAAGTTGCCATACATGAACAAATTCTGCTTCAAATGATTTTCCTGTTTCTTTATAAACTCCAGAATACATACCTTCAGCAATAATTACATCTTTTCCGTTTACTTCATGATATGTATTTACACTTGCTTTATAATCATCCCATTCTGATCCTAAACGGCTAAACACATTTTCCATTATAGCTTCTACGCCTTTATATGTTCCGCCATACGGGAAACCTTCTGCCTCTGTCCATTCCACTTTTTCAGAGAAGGCTTCTGCTAAATGCTGTGCATTCGAAGAAGCTGATCCTTCATACGTGCTTTGAATAATTTCTAAATTTGATTTAGGCATATTACTTCCTCCCGTTTATTTATTTCTACACAAGACGTAACCAACATAGTTACATCTTGTGTAAAAAAATATTTAAATTGTTTTACTCTTAATCTATTTGTTGTAATTATTATAGTTACAATTATTCTTCAAGTCAACAATTTATAAATAAAATTTACTTCGTTTTCATTACTTTCTCTTTTAAGAAACGATCTACATATCCTTCTGCTTTTACTACGAATAAATACGCACCCATTGATAATAATGCAAGATCTAATTCATATCCCGGATTCTTTCCATCTCCTAATAAACCTGCTGCTCCATTTACCTTTACGATAGCTCCAGCTAAAATAAGAGCGAATAACAATCCTACATATCGGACACCTAAACCGATAATTAATAATATACCACCAACTAATTCAACTGTTGCTACGCCGTATGCAAGGCCACCTGGTAAACCGATGCTTGTAAACCATCCTGCTACGTTATCGATACCTGATTGAAACTTTGCTAAACCGTGTGCAAAGAACGTAACTCCTAACACGATACGAATAATTAAATTCCCAATATATTGATTCATTTTGAACTCTCCTTTTTGTTTTGTTATAGTGAACTTTTATTTACAAGTCAAAACAATACGGTATTTTATTTCATTCGTCAAATACTTTTTTAAAGAAAACAAAAAACATTATCCGTTTTACGGATAATGTTTTCCTACAAAATAGCGCTAATTCAAGCTTTTATTCTATCGCATAGAAAAAGTTGAAACATTTTTCCAACGCCAATATAAGGCAGTAAAGAAACGTCCTCTTCCATAACCATTCCAACAACATTCACTTTCTCATCTACAGGTAAATCATGTGTAGCAACTTGTATCTCCCCTGCATATCTACCGTACAATTCATTATCAATTGTAATGCTGCCTTTCTTTCTTACAATTGTATGCATCGGCTGTAAAACCACTCTATTTCTTTCCCTTGATTCTACAGATCGAATAACATCACGAGCCGGATCTAGTCTATTTGTATGCACTTGCTCCACCACTTTTAATACTTCTTTATCAGTTATAAATGATTTGTAACGCAATGGAATAATCCCTCTACTCGCACTAGCTACTTCTTGCATACTTTCCAAACTTGCGCTTATATCTCCAATCAATACTTTATCAACACCACAATCTTGAACAAGTTCTAAGTACGCTTCAAGCGGGCGCATATGGCGATGTTTTTCTAACGTTGGCAACCCTTCATGTAACGGACCACGTTTTTCCGCATCTCCTGGAATAAATGCCATCGTTTTTATTCCGCACTCCTGTAAATATTGATTTTGCTTTTGTAAGAAGGACTTTGCTAGTCCTGTCTCTGGACGTGGGTAAAAATTATGCCATGCTTCTACATTCTCTACTCTTATATGTTCTGCAAGTAATTCTTTCCAAAATGGCTTTATAATCGTACTCGCATTTAAAGCTACTTTCATCTTATGAGATACGCTTGCAATTTCTTTTGGCGCAATGCCGTAATCCATTCTTAAACCGGTAATGCCCCAGTCCAATAGTTCTTCCACATTTTCATATGTTAGCCCTAAATGGTGTAACGATTTTGGAGAAACATCAATCATTAACTCCATTTCATGTGCAAGAGCTTGTTTCCCTAATATTTGAATTAACTCTTTATACGTATTTGGATCATCTTCTGGAATGTGCAGTGATGTAAAAATAGATGTAAACCCATTTTCCTTCGCTACTTTTAGCCACTCTTCTTGTTTCTCTACTCGTTCTTTTGAAAGATAAATGGAAACTCCGATCATATAAATCTCCCTTTCTATTAATAGAAAAAGAGAAAGGAACCCCTTTCTCTATATGTTTTCTGCCATTTCTTCTTTAAATCCGAAGAAGTACGTAAAGATAAATCCAAAAGCATATGCAATTACTAAACCTAAGAAATATAGTAAATATTTATTGTCAGCAATTAACGGAATTAAAGATAGCCCTGATACGCCAATTCCAAGAGAAGCTGTTTGCATAACTGCTTGGAATGCACCACCGACAGCCGCTCCTAAACAAGCAGTAATAAATGGTTTCCCAAGTGGTAATGTCACCCCGTATAATAACGGCTCACCAATTCCTAAAAAGCCAACTGGCAATCCACCTTTAATTACATTTCGAAGTCGCTTGTTTTTTGTTTTCACATAAATCGCAATTGCTGCGCCCACTTGTCCAGCACCAGCCATTGCGAGTACTGGCAATAAAGGTGTTACGTGTGTTTGATTAATGAATTCCATATGAATTGGTGTTAAACCGTGATGCAATCCGACCATAACGAGAGGTAAAAATGTTCCGGCAAGTACTGCGCCAGCAAATGCTCCGCCAATATTTAAAATAGCATTAATTCCGCTCGTAATACCATCTGATAAGAAACCTGCTAATGGCTGAATGGCTAACATCGTTACGATACTTACAACTAATACAGTAATGAGTGGTGTCACGATAATATCAACTGCATTCGGCACTGCTTTTCGAACTTGTCTTTCCACTACAACCATAAGCCATGCTGCAAAAATAACTGCGAATAATCCGCCCCGTCCGGGCACTAATGCTTCACCAAACAATTTTACGTTTGCCATCGCCGGGTTAAAAATTAAAATACCAGCAATTGCCCCAAGAACCGGTGTCCCGCCGAACTCTTTCGCTGTATTCCAACCAACTAAAATTCCTAAGAATGTAAAGATACCGCCGCCAATGAGTAGTAACATTTGTAACCACGTTGCATTTGGATCAGCACCAGCGTTTTTCGCAAAGTTAGCAACCCCGTTTATAATTCCTGACGCAACAAGTCCTGGAATTAACGGAATGAAAATACTTCCTATTTTTCGTAAAAAGTTTTTCACCGGTGTATTATTTTTCTTCTTAATCTCTGATTTCATCTCTTGTCCAATATCTTCAAGGTGATGATCTGCTACCTCACCAATTCGTAGCCCTGTCAAACCTTCCATTTCAGCTGCTACTTTATTTACTGTTCCGGGACCAACGACAACTTGAAGCGTCTCATCTTCAATCACACCCATAACGCCTTCAACTTTTTTTAAAAGGTCCATATTTACTTTACTTTCATCATGAAGCGTTAATCGTAGTCTCGTCATACAATGAGCAATACTACGAATGTTTTTTATTCCTCCAAGTTGCTCCGAAATTTCCTTGGCCATTCTCTCTCCTTTCTTCATAATAGAATCCCCCCTCCCTATTATTTTATAGTGCTTTCTTCACAAACCCTTTTGCGTATTTTAGTTTCTCCAGTGCTTCCCCATACTCACACTGCAACAACACCATAACAATCGCAGCTTTTACGTTACGTTCTGCCTTTTCATAATACTCTCCCGCTACTTCATAACTAGCGCCTGTTGCTTCCACAATAATGCGTTTTGATCGTTCTACTAACTTTTCATTTGTAGATTGAACATCTACCATTAAGTTTTTATATACTTTCCCAACACCAATCATAGAAGCTGTTGAAATCATATTAAGTACTAATTTTTGCGCTGTACCAGCCTTTAAACGCGTTGATCCTGTTAATATTTCTGCACCTGTCTCTACTTCCACGTTTAACTTTGCATATTTACTTATTTCAGCATTTTTATTACAAGAAATACTCGCTGTACTCGCTCCTACGCTCTGTGCGTATTTCAAGCCACCAATTACGTAAGGAGTTCTGCCACTTGCAGCAATTCCAATCACTGTGTCTTTCTCATTTAATCCAATACTTTTTAAATCTTCTTCTGCTAACTCTTCGCGATCTTCGGCACCTTCCACCGCTTTAGTAAACGCTTTCAATCCACCTGCTATAAATCCTTGCACCATTTTATCATCCGTGCCAAATGTCGGCGGACATTCCACTGCATCTAGAATACCTAAACGACCACTCGTACCAGCACCAATGTAAATTAAGCGTCCCTCTTCTTCAAAAGATTTAATAACAGTCTGTACAACCTTTTCAATTTGTTCTATCTCTTTTTCAACTGCTAACGCAACAGTTCGATCTTCTTCATTCATACTTTGCAACACTTCTTTTATGCTCATTTCATCCAGATTCATTGTTTTCTCATTACGATGTTCTGTCGATAAATTTTCTAACATATTTCCACCCTCTTTGAAATTATATTTCACACTTTTATTATAACTTTAAGAAACTAAAAATCAATAACTCTTTCTTATTTTATGAAATAAAATTTCACAACATGACATATTTGTGTCAAAGATAATAAAAAAGATGAGTCTCCTCACCTTTTCTTCTACTTTAACTTCCGTAACCGCAACGCTTCTTCTCGCGTCTCCATAAATTGATCCAATACTTTATTGCCAATTCGGTTGAAAGTAATCACATATAAAGCATCAATCATATTCAGTTGCGTCATTCTCGACGCAATACTTGCAATACGATGATCTTGTTCTACATCTGGCATACAAAGACGAATGTCCGCTTCTTTATATAAGGGGGATGATTGATCTAGCTTCGTAATTCCAATAACAGTTGCACCTTGTCTCTTTGCATACTGCGCCATTTCAAGCACATCTCTCGTTCGACCAGATGTTGAAATCGCAACAAATATATCGCCTTCTTTTAAATTTGTCACAAGCGGCAACATCATATGAAAATCAGATAGCATCATCGCTGTAAATCCGAGCCGCGTAAATTTATAAGCCCCGTCCATTGCTGGCGTAGCTGATCCGCCTACTCCGTAAAATATAATTTTATCCGCATTGACAATACGATCTGCAGCTTTCTCAAGTTCCTTCTTATCTATCGCAGTAACACTCGCCTCAATCGCAGCTTTATTCACATAAGTGACTTTATTAAACAAATCGTACGGGCCATCTTCCGTATTCATCACTGAAAAATCGTTAATATTATAATCAGCAATCGTTAATTCACGAACGAGTGCTATTTTAAATGCTTTAAAGCTCCCAATCCCAATCGACTTACAAAAGCGAACGACACTCGCTTCACTTGCGCCTGCATTCGTTGACACTTCTTTCGTCGTTAAATTCGGTACAATCTCTGCATTCTCCATTATGTACATGGCAACCTTCTTCTCAGCTGGTGAAAATTGATCCATATTACTTTCAATTTTAAATAGTAATGTTGAAGCTTTCACTATTTAACCTCCACTTCTTACGGTTGCGTTCACTTATTTTCTCTTACTTCAAGAAGGTAAAAACCATCATCGCCAGGAGGATGAAACACATTTACAATGCGATTCCCTTTTTGATAAACAGTTCTTTCTCCTTCTGTCCACTTCTCTTTCCAACCGTTCATCCAAATCGCAACATCAGGTAAAAAAGCAGTATATTTCAGCTTCTGATCGTACTCACCATCTGCTTCTTCCGAAAAAATAGAAACCGGAAAATCTTTCACTTTTGATTCTTTCCATGCAGTAAATGGTATACATACTGCAATAAGTACAATTACACCGATAACCTTCTCCTTCGTAATCTTCACACTTCCCTCTCCTTGTCATATCACATACATAGATTTTACCATAATTACAAACCCTTCATGCTATATGATCGTTGCTTTTAGGAATAAAAAAAGAGCTTACCTACATCAGATAAGCCCTTCCTCTCTATACAAAATATTTCTTCAAAAGTGGCGGTGTAATAATCGTCGTCAATATAACAACAATAACAATCGCTGTGAAATTTTCTTTCGCTAATAAATTCGCCGTAAGTCCATTTGCTGCGATGATAAGCGCTACTTCACCACGTGATACCATCCCCGCACCAATACTAATAGAAGATTGGAGATTAAATCCTGTCAGTCTCGCTCCTAAACCTGATCCGATTAACTTTGTGAAAATTGCAATGAGAGTCATAATAATAATGAACCAAAGCTGGCTTCCAATGCCTTGAAATGTAATTTCCATTCCGATACTTACGAAGAATACTGGAACAAATATTGCATAAGCAATCGGTTCAATTTTATGTTCCACCTCATGCTTATACTCTGTTTGAGAAATAGCAATTCCTGCTGCAAATGCTCCAATAATGCCTGCAATCCCCATCATTTCACTGTAATAAGAAAAAGAGAAGCAAATAATAAGAGCCGCGCTAATTAACGCTTCTGTTACACGAAGCGGGACAAGCATTTTCATAATCCAAGGAACGACTTTCCAAGCAATAAAAACAATACTTACAAAGAAAATAATTTTCTTTGCAATGACAAGTGTTATATTAACATCTTGTGTTCCTAAAAAACTCATTACAAATGCCAATAAAATAACGACAATGACATCATCAAATACGGCAGCACCTAAAATTGTTATACTTTCTCTCGTATTCATTTTTCCTAGATCACGTAGCGTCTGCACCGTAATACTAACCGATGTTGCGCAAAGTAATAACCCTAAAAAAATGGCATGGGACTGCATTAATCCAAACAGCAATCCTGTTACATAACCACCGATGAAAGGAAAAATAATTCCACCAGCCGCTACTGCAAATGACGATTTCAAATTCCGATTTAACTCTTCTAAATCTGTTTCAAGTCCCGCCATAAACATAAGTAACAAAACACCAATCTCACTCAATTCATCAATCAGTTCAGAACTATTAATAATACCTAATACAGCCGGACCGATAATAATACCGACAATTAACTTACCAAGTACAGAAGGCTGACCAAGTCTTACACTAATGTCACCAGCTAATTTCGTACAAAGTAAAATGACGACAAGTTCAAAATAAAATAACATAGCATCTGCTCCTACTTTAACTTTAATCAGTGGGTCGTTAACCCCCGTCCATTTCTGCAAGTAGTTTCCCCTATTGATCCGCATTTTATTTGTCATATTTTTATTTGACAAAATATTCTGAATTATATTAAGATTAATCCAGCAATTTTAAAAACTACATACCATAACTGCACCTCCACTTCCTTACCTACTCTTTTTTAACGGGCTCATACTATAGTCGTAGTTATGGAAATGAAAAAACGGGGGGAGAGTCCAAAGTGAAGTCATTATTACGAAAAAAAGCGCTTAGTACTGAATCACCAAAGCAGCTAGATAGAACATTAACTGCACTCGATTTAACGTTTCTAGGAATCGGCGCCGTAATTGGGACAGGGATTTTTGTATTAACAGGTATTGTTGCAGCAAAACATTCTGGTCCTGGTATTATGCTATCATTTCTTATTGCTGCATTTACTTGTGCTTGTGTAGCCTTTTGTTATGCTGAATTTGCTTCTTCTATTCCTGTCTCAGGAAGTGTGTATACTTACGCATACATGACAGTCGGAGAAGTCGTCGCCTTCATCGTCGGCTGGTGTTTAATGCTCGAATATTTACTTGCCGTTGCAGCAGTAGCTGTCGGTTGGTCTGGTTATTTACAATCTTTACTACAAGGATTTAACGTCCATCTTCCCGCCATAATCGCCTCGGCCCCTGGCGTAGGAAAAGGTGGTCTCATTGATTTACCAGCTGTCTGCATTTTACTTCTTATTACTGGCCTTTTAAGTTTTGGTATACGCGAAAGCGCACGCATTAATAATATTATGGTTCTTATCAAGTTAGCCGTTATTATCGCCTTTATCGTAGCAGGTGCAAAATATGTAAAACCTGAAAATTGGACACCGTTCATCCCATTCGGATACGACGGTATTATTACTGGGGCTGCCACTGTGTTCTTCGCCTTCTTAGGATTTGATGCAATTGCAACCGCTGCAGAAGAAACGAAAAAACCGCAGCGTGACTTACCAATTGGTATTATCGGTTCTCTTCTTATTTGTACTGTTTTATATATGATTGTATCTTTCGTTTTAACAGGTATGGTTCCTTATACGCAATTAGACGTTTCTGATCCAGTTGCATTTGCATTGCATTTCGTTGGTGAGGATACAATTGCAGGACTACTCGCTGTTGGAGCGATGACTGGAATGACAACCGTTCTCTTAGTCGTTATGTATGGACAAGTTCGCGTTTCGTATGCAATGAGCCGTGATGGTCTACTTCCAAAAGCGTTAGCACGTGTAAATAAAAGAGTAAAAATCCCTTTATTAAATACGTGGATTACTGGCGTTGTTGCTGCTTTATTAGCAGGACTTTTAGATTTACATTTGCTAGCGAATTTAGTAAACATCGGCACGTTAACAGCCTTTACATTCGTTTGCTGCGCAGTACTTATTTTACGAAAAACACACCCTGATTTAAAACGTGGATTCCGTACACCTTTCGTACCTGTATTACCAGTTGTCGCGATTCTTTGCTGCTTATATTTAATGATCAATTTGTCTAAAACAACATGGATTAGCTTTGCAGTTTGGCTTATAGTCGGCTTATGCTTCTATTTCTTCTACTCTAGGAAACATAGTCATTTAGCTATTGAAAAAACAAATGATGAAAAGAAAAAAGCATAACAAAATAGCTCGCCGATAAAACGGCGAGCTACCTTCATATCTTATTATTTTTTTTCGTCAACGATTGTAAAATGATGAATATGCCAATGCAAGCTGTAAACCATGCCCAATTTCCTATTGGTGTCGAGTATTTAACCATTCCAATACCTACAAGCAATAGGAAAATAATCACCTGATATATGAGCTTCCACTTTTGCATATATTCCCTCCTTTACTTCGTTCCCTTCTTTTTATTCTTCCAGGCATTCAAACTATCAAAGAAAAAGTTAATAAATAACGTTCCTAGTCCTGCTAATAAAAAAGTCATTAAAAATAAAACCCAAATACTTTTCTCTTTTAAGAAATAATATCCTACAAGGAGCACAACCGCGATCCATACATATTCAAGAATCCTTTTTAGCTTTTTCTGTTCCAAATTATTCGCTCCTTCATTCTATGCTACTTTTAGTATAACAAAAAAGAAGCCTATCATGATAAGCTTCTTTTCTTCTCTCTTATTTGTTCATACTTTTGTCAACGAGTGAAATCGCATACTCTAATGTACGATTCATCGTTTCTACCTGTGCATCTTTTACTTCCACATCTTTTAATACAGCTTCTGCAACTGTAATTTTTTGTTGCAATGATTTCACTGAACCATCTGTTACATTTACAGCTTGCGCTTTCTTCACTACTGCTTTTGCAGATTCAATATTGATCTGTAATTTTTCTTTCGGTGTTTTTGGTTGTTCTTCTGCCACTTTTGATTGTACAAATGTTACATTAGCTGTTTTTAATTCGTTATACGTTTGAATAATTTGTTCCCCAGTACTTCCTACATTTTCGAACGCTTGCTTTGCAATGTTATAGCTTTTCTCTAGTTCTTGAAATGCTTCCTTTGAATATTGACCTGGCTTATCACCAAATTCATACGTACCAGCTAACACTTCTTTTACTTTTCCAAGCTCTTCAAATAACGCAGTTACTTGCTCTAACTTCGTACGGTTAGAAAACTCATTGTACGCTGCTAATACTTCTGAAGAACTTAACGCTTTACTATATAATTTCGCAAGCGCAATTTGTCCGTTTAACGGAATACCACCATTTCCGTTACTATCAGGATCCGCTCCAAGTGCAAATGGTACGTTTGGATGATACACTTTCCCAGTAGCTGGCTGGCTATTTACTTTTTTACCATCTACGTAAATTGCCACTTCACTTCCGTTATATGTTCCTGTTAAGTGATACGTTTTATTTGCTGCTAATTTCGTTCCAACACGTTTATAGCTACCACCAATATGAGCCCACAGTTCTACAGTTCCATCGCCTGTAGATTCAAAACCAATTCCACCGCTCTCTGTATTTTGCAAAATACCTTGGCCACGGATTTGATTCATTGAAAATACCGTTTCTAGCGTAAATGTATTTGCTACTTTCTCTTTTTGTGCTGCTGAAAATGGAAGGTATCCAAATGTATTAGATTGTCCGTTTAACTTCATAACATTCTTTTTCAATGCTTTATCATATTCAATAGTCACATTGCCCTTCACATCACCTTTTGTACCAAATGGTGAATTGTCTTTAAATGTACCATCTGCAAAGTTTACATCAAAAACATCAGCTTTTGGTACTTTCACATTCGGGTCAATATTATCTTTTTTCGTAGTAATTTCCGCAGTTAACGGCTGCGCGGTTTCATTGCCAAATGAATCAATCGCAAAGACTTCAAGTGTATATGTTTTCCCGCCATCTAATCCTGCAAGCGTAAACGTAAGATCTTTCGGCACTGGATCACGATAAAACTCTGAGAATGCTAACAATTTATTTTTTATTTCACCCGTTTGCTTATCTCTAGCCTGTACACGGTAAGAGTGAACAAGAAGGTTGTCCAATGCTTGCGGGAATGTTACTGTTGCCGCATTTTCTGTTACATTTGATACAGCAAGCTTTGCATCCTTAGCAAAGTAAGGCTTTTCTTTATCACGATCTTCTACATGTGTAAATGTTTCTTTCTTTGCTGGTAATTTAATTTTCCATGGCTCGCCTGTCCAAGAATTCGTATGGAAATCGCGTCGATTAATCGTTACTTCTTTATCGTCTACTTCTACTAATAAACCTTGGCTTAATGCACGCGATTCTGAAGGAGTATTCCCTTGCACTTTGCCACCCTCTACCTCCATATAGCTTACAGAAGAGGTACCAACAGATGTAAAGTCCTTTTGATGAATCGATCTTGGATCATCTAATGGATAATGTGAATGACCTGAAAACGTAATGACTTGCGGATATTCTTTTAATACTGCATTAATTTTTGCACTATCCTTTGTTCCCCATTCTTGGCTACCGTACACTGTATCTTTAATATGTTGATGTAAAAATACAAAAATCGGTTTTTCTGGATCATCTTTTTGCGCCTTTGCCATTTCTTCTTTTAACCAATTAATTTGTTTGTCCGAATAATACCCATGTGTCGTTTCATTTTCTGGAGACATTACGATAAAATGATACCCTTTTACCACTTTATGATAATAAATTGATTCCATTCCTGTTTTTTCTAAGAAACGCTTCTGCGCTCCTTCTACAGATAAACCGTTCCAATAATCATGATTACCAAGAGAATTCATTCGTACTGCATCTTTATTTGCATTTTCGTTATATACTTGCATGAAACGATCATATTGCTGCACAGACCCTGAATCAGTAAAATCTCCCACAATTACGAACGCATCTTGCTTTGGTGCAAGCGTATTGAACTGTTCAATCGCTCTTTTCCAGCGAAACATATCATCTGTTCCACTATTTTTAATATGAACATCACTTACAACTGGGAAAACTATTTTCTTCTCATTTGGTGCCTTTTCTTGCTTTTTCTCTTCCGCTTTGACTGATGTACTCCACGGAAATGATACAAATGCTAATACAAAAACCATCAATAATCCAATAAGACCTTTTACTTTTCGTAAAGCAATTCTTTCCACGTGAATCCTCCTCATAATAATTGATTCATTACAAGGGCTATTTTATCTAATACATGTTAATGTCGTTTAAATAACAAATGAACTTTATTAGATTTTTGTAAATATACAGTTAATTAGAAATTAAGTCCAACATTCCTCGTACTATTGTATACAACCACCTTTTGTCTAAAAGAGTCTGATCATTCTTTTCCTATGACTATTCACATATAATCTTTTCTATAACACTAATGATAAGTTAAGGTTTAAGCCTATTAGACAATTTTAATTTTTAATATTTCCTTCTTTTTTTAACACATCGGCCATGCTTTTACATTTAATAGTAGTAAAAGACAACTTAAAAGGAGGGGTTGTATTGAAGAATAAAAAAAATATCGGCTGTTTCGCTCCTTTATCTATTATTTGTCCAGACCCTTGTCCACCGCCCCCTCCTCCAAATCCAAATTGCGAGCGAGTAACAAATGAATTTGCAGGGAATTTCCTTATAACTAATAACACCATTCCTTCTACCAAAGATGCATCACAATCAATGATACTGTGGCAAAGTGATGGGATACTACTTATATCAGGTACTGTCTCAGTTTACAATAGTACTAGCAGCACAGAAGCAATTACAATTCAGATCGTTGGAGCCGTAACCAATATTTTCACTGTGTTTCCTGGTAATACAATATCGTACACAGGAAAAGACTTACAATCGGTCAGTATTATCAATATAACAAGTAATCCTTCACTATATTTAGAAGGCAAGTACTGTTGTGAATTTACATGTTGCTTATAGAATACCAATTTCATTACTTTCTCAAAAAAAGCATACCGTTCACGGTATGCTTTTTATGAGATTGGATAACGTACTGTAATACAAAACTCACCTTGATTAACAGTCGTTCCTGTCGTAGTAATTCGGACAGTAGTAAAATATCGGACAGTGAAAGTACCACTACTTTGTGGTTGTACAGTAATTGTATCAACTACTGTTGCCCCTACTAAAAAATCAACTGTAATCGGGTTGGCTCCCACATCGTATTTCACGTAACCTGAACCATATACTTCTTGCGTGATATTATTTGTATATACAATTTGAGTACCAGCACCTGTAATAGACCAGTCTGTACATACTTGGTCTTGCACAAGTGTTTTATTAGAACAACAAGACAAACTGGAACTTCTCATTCCCATTTTGAACCTCTCCTATTCTGCTATGAAAGTGGATAACGTGTTGTAATACAAAATTCTCCCTGATACGTTCCAGCAGGTGTTGCAGGTAACACAACTTGTATACTATCAAAGCGGCGATACGTAAAAGCAATACTCGTTCCTGGGTTTAATGTTTGTGTATCAATTGTACCCCCAGCAGAATCAAGTACCTCTACAGTAATTGGGCCTGGTCCAACATCATATTTAACAAAACCAGTACCAACTACGTTTTGGTTAATATTATTTGTATAGAGAACATTATCAATTGCTGTTGCAACTACAGTAGCAGACCACGGACTACACACTTTATCTTGCACATAATTTTTATCTGGACAACAAGTTAATGCTGACCCTGAGCACTCACAAGACATAGTTGTTTCCCCTCTCTCTTTTATATTCCCTATATGTGTATGTCCCTCAGAGTCTTTTGCCTGTACTATTCATCTATTTTCAAAAAATATTCAAATGACTAGATAGATTCCGTTTTATTTCTTTTCTTCATATATTTATAGACAAAGATACTAGCAACGATAAGAATAACGCCTCCTAATATCGGTAGCATATATTGCCCAACAACATCCGCTGCCTTTTCCCAATGCGGACCTAATTTCATTCCAAAATAAACATACAAAGTCGTTAACGGGAACATTGCTACAAATGTATATATACTAAATTTCCATATGTTCATTTTCGCCATACCACACGGAACAGAAATAAGCGTTCGAACTCCTGGCACAAAGCGTCCAACAAATGCTACAACCGGTCCATATTTCTCAAAGAAATCATCTGCTTTTTGAATTTGTTCTTCTTTAATGAAGAAGTATTTCCCGTATTTTATTAATAGAGGACGACCGCCGTAATAACCGAGTGCATATAACGTTAAAGGTCCTGTCGTTCCGCCGAGGGTTCCGGCTAGTACAGCAAGCCAAAAATTCATATCTCCCTCGTACACCCAATAACCAACCATGGGCAAAACTACTTCTGCTGGAATAAATTCAAACGTTAATGCTAACACAACTCCAAAATAAGAAAACTGCTTTAAAAACTCGATTATATCTAAAATAATTTGCTCCATATTTTTAACTCCTATCCTACGTTTACGTTATGCTTTTCTTGTAATTGAACTGGCGCCATTTTTACAATTCGGTTCAAAATAAATAACACAATTCCAATATCATCTAAAATACCGATAAACGGTAAGAAGTCTGGAATTAAATCGAGCGGCATCGCAACATAACCAACTAAAAACGCAATAGATAAAATTTTCTTCTTTATTGAAACCTCTTTTGAAGTGAAAAAGTCAAATAGGAATGGAACAAATCGGCGAACATGAAATACAACTCTTAATCTACTAATAAGTTTTTTCATTTTTATATCTCCTCTCTTTGTATACAAAAAGGACCCTACCAAACATGGTAAGGGTCCTAAAAAAGACAATAAGGGGCCTTTACCATTGCTGGTAAAGGTCTCACTAACAACGAAACGTTGCCAATAAAGCCGAGGGTTTCTCCCTGTAATGACGACTTTACTGTAATAAGTTACTCCCCTTTATAGACAATTTTATACACTCACATTAAAATATTTCGAAGGGCTTGTCAATATATTTTATATCTCAGGCTCTCCCGCTTACTCTTCACTAAAAAAGCAAATAAACGTATAGGAAATTTCTTACTATCTCATAATATACATAATCATTTTTAAGGAAAGGAGAGACTTCATTTGCATACCGTATGGAAAGGTGCACTCTCACTTGGATTATTAAATATAGGAATTAAACTATATAGTGCTGTAGAAGAAAACGATATAAAATTTTTAAGTCTTCATAAAGAATGCTTAACACCTATTAAATATAAAAAATTTGCTCCTGATTGTACGGATGAAGAAATTGATGATAAAGATATTGTAAAAGCCTATGAATACGCACCTCATAAGTACATTATTATAGATGAAAAAGAATTAGCTGAGTTGCAAAAAGCTCACGAACCAAGATCTATTCGTATTATATCTTTTGTCCAAAATAACGAAATTGATTCTGTTCTCTACGATCGTTCTTATTTTATAGGCCCTACCTCAGGACATGAAAAATCGTATTTATTATTAAAAGAAGCACTTGAACGTACGAATAAACTTGGTCTTATCCATATTTCCATTAGAAAAAAACAACATTTAGCTATTATCCGTAACTTTGAAGATGGGCTTATATTACAAACTATTCACTACCCTAATGAAATTCGCGATATAACAAATACACCTAACTTACCAAGTAATGAAAATTATCCGATTCAAAAACAAGAACTCACAGCAGCAATCAATTTAATCCACCATCTTACAAATCCTTTTGAACAAGAAATGTATACAGATGAGTATAAAGAAGCACTTACCGAACTAATCGAAAACAAAATTGAACAACAGGAAAAAACCGAAACAATCTCTCCTGCTCCAAATATCATCAATATTATGGAGACATTACAGGCAAGTATTGAACAAGCAAAAATAAAAAGAGAAAATAAAACAGAAAAAGAGGCCAAATAAAATTGACCTCTTTTTTCTTTAAAGCGGATTACACTTTGGCATCTCAAGTCCAGATGATTGTGCTAATTTTAATAAGTAATAACATTCTTCTCTTGCCATATGATCTGCCATTCTAGCAGATAATGCACTTAATATTTCATTCGATAACTCCAGCTCTTCAACCTCATGGAGAAAATGCGAAAATAATTTTAACTCAAGTGAAACATCTTTTGTAAACTTCTTTAATGCAGGAAAATGATGAAGCTCTGTCCGTAAGTACCCCGTCATCTCAACTGCCTTTAAGTAAAATTGTTCAAAATGCTTCGTGAATCCTTCACTTTTCTCTTTTAATCTTTTTTCAACAAGATCTAGTCCACCAGAAATAGATCCTGCATGACCAGCCGCATCTGTTAACCAAACGAGGTGATAATGTAATTCATGAAAAACAGGCGGAACTTCTCCTTTCTTTAAAAATTCTAACACTGTTATATACTCTTCTACTTCGTTTACCATATGATTGATGAAAGTTGGCGTAAAATGAATAGTGATTTTTCCCTCGAGTTGTTTCTGTATAATACTTAATTTAAACATTCTTATTTCCTTTGCGGCTCGTTCTGCCTCTTTTGAAAATGTAATGAGATTCACATTATGTACTTTATTTAAAAGATTCGTAAATGTTTCAAGAAAATAAGCGGCCTTCTTTATATCCTCTTTTTCCTTCGGAGCTAATGCATCAAGTAAAAATTGCGAATGATCAGTAAGCACCTTTAGCCAAAATTGATGCTCAAACAACGCACTTTCTTCATAATTTCTCTCCACTAAATCCCCTCCGTTTATTCGGCCTTCTCTATCACTTGAAGTTTGTATCCATCTGGGTCTTGTACTACAATACTCTTCTCACTTTTGTTTTCCGTATATAAAATTTCATAAAACGCTAGCTTCTTTTTTAACTTCTCTATGTTAGAAATCGAAAATGTTAAACCATCGCATGAATTCGTAACACTCTTCTCTCTTCCTCCTAACATGCGATTCATAACAAAACTAATTCTCGTTGAATCGGCATCATACCAAACACCTGTAATATCTAATTGTGGTCTTTCTGAACTAGGTGTTATTCCTAAAATTCCTTCGTAAAAATACAGAGTTTCCTTTAAGTTCTTTACTTCTAACACAATTAAATTTTTTACATTCTCCACATTCATTCCCCCTGCACTTATTACTTTTATATATGTGTCATAAAGGCCTATTATGTCTGAATACAATACGTAGTAATGAACATTTAAGGAGGTTTATTCGTGAATAAATATATGAGATCATTCGTGCCCTATCATAGTCCTCTCGATCCTTGTCCTCCTATCGGAAAAAAATATTATTCTACTCCTCCTAATTTATTTTTAGGCTTTCAACCGCCAAACTTGCCGCAATTCACACCAAAAGAAGCACTACAAAAAGGGACTTTATGGCCTGTTTTTTATGACTATTATGAAAATCCTTATAAAAAAGGGCGGTGACTACTGACGTGAATCAATCGCTACCAGAAGAATACTATCAGCTTTTACTGGAGCTTCAAGAATTAGACTTTGTACTAGTTGAACTCACTCTTTATTTAGATACACATCCAGATGACACCGCCGCGATTAATCAATTTAATGACTTTTCCTATAAACGGAGAGTATTAAAACAAAAGATGGAAGAAAAATACGGACCACTCCAACAGTTTGGAAACAGCTATTCTAATGCCCCTTGGGAATGGAGCAAAGGTCCTTGGCCATGGCAAATATAAAGGAGAGAAACTATGTGGATTTATGAAAAGAAATTACAATACCCAGTTAAAGTGGGAACTTGCAATCCAGCACTTGCAAAATTATTAATTGAGCAATACGGCGGTGCAGATGGCGAGTTAGCTGCTGCACTACGTTACTTAAATCAACGTTATACAATTCCTGATAAAGTCATTGGCCTTCTTACTGATATTGGCACAGAAGAATTTGCTCACCTTGAAATGATTGCTACGATGGTTTATAAGCTGACGAAAGATGCGACTCCTGAACAGATGAAGGCAGCTGGTCTTGACCCTCATTACGTCGACCATGACAGCGCTCTTCATTACCATAACGCTGCTGGTGTTCCATTTACTGCAACCTATATACAGGCTAAAGGTGATCCAATTGCCGATCTATACGAGGATATTGCAGCTGAAGAAAAAGCACGCGCAACATATCAATGGCTCATTAACTTATCAGATGATCCAGATATAAATGACAGCCTACGCTTTTTACGCGAACGAGAAATTGTCCATTCACAACGTTTCCGAGAAGCAGTTGAAATTTTAAAAGAAGAACGCGATAAAAAAATATTTTTTTAAAACACGTATCCTAGCGGTATGTGTTTTTTTATGTTAAAAGTTAAATCCTTCCTATTAAACATATAAATAGTATATTTATTCGATTTAATGCATTATTTTTTAATATTTTCAAAATTCCCTATTGCTTTCTAGTCATCAGACCTTTAAAATAATAACAGTTACTCGACAAATTATTTGAATTTTCGACAAAAAATACTCATTAGGAGGATTTTCTTTATATGCGTACAACTTTAAAACCAGCGCAAATACTTTCGATTAGTTTATTACTATTCGCAGTTTTCTTCGGTGCTGGTAATATGATTTTCCCGCCCCTTCTTGGTCTTTCTTCCGGAGAAAATATGTGGGTTTCCATTACAGGATTTATTATTACAGACGTCGGTTTATCTTTACTTGCTATCGTTGCTGTTGCCCTTGCTGGTGGTAGTTTTAACACTTTAGCGAGCCGTGTTCACCCAAAATTCGCAGCAGTATTCGCTATCATTATTTATCTTTCAATCGGCCCACTATTTGTTATTCCACGAACTGGATCTGTATCTTATGAAATCGGGATTGCACCACTTTTCCCAGATCAATGGTATTCTATGTTAGTTTTTAGTGCGATTTTCTTTACAGTCGTTTACTTCTTATCATTAAATCCATCCAAGCTAGTAGATCATATCGGTAAAATATTAACACCAATTTTACTTGTAATTATTGCAATTATGGCAACAAAAGCGATTCTTTCACCAGGAACGTTTGCAGAGCCTATCGGTGACTATAAAGACATCCCGTTTTTCAAAGGATTTCTTGAAGGATTTTTAACGTTAGATGCCATTGGCGCTCTCGTACTATCAACAATTGTTGTAAATGCAATTCGTCAAAACGGTATACAAGAGAAGAAATCTATCGCGAAATATACAATCATTTGCGGAAGCATTGCTGCTCTATTCTTAACAATTGTTTACTTCTTACTCGGTTATATCGGCGCTTCAAACGGCAACTTAGGGCAATTCGAAAACGGTGGTCAACTATTAGCTACTGTTATGTATCAATTCTTTGGGACAAGCGGTAATGTTTTATTAAGTATCGCCATTATCTTCGCTTGTTTAACGACGGCAATTGGTGTTGTAAGTGCATTTGCAAATTACTTCACAACAGTGCTAACAAATGTTTCATACAAAAAGCTTGTGCTATACGTTTGTATCTTTAGCTTCGTTATTTCAAACTTAGGATTAAGCTTATTAATTAAAATCACACTACCTGTATTAATTATTTTGTACCCAATTACAATCATTTTAGTTTTCGTATCATTTATCGATAAATATACGAAACGTAAACCTTCTGTCTACATTGGAGCGATGATCGCAGCATTTATTATTAGCTGTATTCATGCACTTGATAATGTGGAAATGATACCAAGTTTTATCGCTAATATCGTACACACCATTCCTTTTTATAACTTAGGAATCGGCTGGATCATTCCAGCAATAATAGGTGGTATAATTGGATACTTTATTCCGCAAACAGAAGCTGCAGGTGAAGTTTCTACAAAATAAAGGAAAGAAGCAAGCATGAAATCCATGCTTGCTTCTTTTCACATCGTATGTTTAAAAGTAAATAACTCTTCTTTTGACTGCACAGCAGATTGTTCCTCTTCTATATCAGCCTTCTTTATCTCTCCGCCTAACCTTACTTTCATCATTGCCTCTTCTATACTTTTTACGATCATATTTCCTGAAAAAATGGTAAGTCCAAAAAATGTAATGGGAACGAGCGGGATCCACGGATTCACTGTTAATGATCTAAAATAGACTCCAATTAAGCCTGACCATTCATGTGTGTATGATTCTATTTCTTCTATCGGTCCTAAAAACTGAACTGTTCCGCCAAAGAATATTTCTAGTAACCCTAAGTGCAGTAAAATAGTAAGAGTTTGCGTAAACTGCTGAAAAAATACAAGTATAAACGTCATATAGAGATGCGGGAAAATATGCTTTATAACAATATGCCTTCTCGATCCACCTAATATGCACGCAGCTTCAATAAATTCTTCGGTTCTCAACTTACGGACTTCCTTGGCAACATACAGTGCAATAACTGGCATCACAAGCATTACAAGTAATAAAACTTGAAACGAAGCCCTTTCAAAAAAGGTTGTTGTTTCCTCTCCACTCCCAAATGCATTTGCAAAGTGAAGAAAAAAGTACGCAATCATAACTGTTGGAATAACTGTAAAACTATCAAAGAAAGCCTCAATTTTTGAAAACCCTCTTTTTACATATGTTCCAAGCACAACACCAAAAAACACACCTATCACCATTCTAAGTGCCGCAATTAAAATAGATATACCAATCGTCCACTTCGCACCTTCAATGACTAAATGTAACAGGTCGTATCCTTTCCGGTCTGTCCCGAGTAAAAATTGTGATGAAGGTGAAAACGGTGGCACTTGTGGATTTTCATCCGCATCATATTGCAATGTAACTTGCCTAATGTGTCCATCATTCCATAACGTATTTCCGATGCTCAAAAGAACTAATAGGAGAAGAAACCCAATGCTTATCCAAAATCTTTTATCACGTTTTATATACGTCCACATATTATAATCTCTCCTTCATCGCAGCCGGAATGAGATAATGAAACAATTTAAATAAAATAAAAATCGGAATATAAATAAGCAGCACACTAACGATGAAAACCTCAACCCTAATACCCTCATACGATTTCAAAAACATAAAAATACCACCCGTATTAAAAATCCATTCTATAATATATAAATTAGATAACATAAAAAAGATATTCGTTTTCGCAAAGAAAAGTGTACTAAGCAACACATTTCGTAAAATATGACGATTTAAAATATGAAAGCGCCCCAGCCCTTTCGCCTTAGCAAATAGTACATAATCTTTTTCTAGTTCATTTTCAAAACGAAGCACTACCATTTTTACAAACATAATCGTAGTCGGGATGCTCAAACACAATATTGGCAACCCTCTAATCGACTCGCCTCCAATTGACGCAATTTGAAAAGGTAAAAAACCTGTTTGTTTAAAAAACCATACAACTAAAATTTGTGATACTAAAATAAGAAGAATATCTGGAATGGATTCTAGGAAGATAAGAAATGATTTAATTCGATGTTGTATACGCGGTGAACTACTCATAATTACATAAACGATACAAAATGCTACAAATAATGAAATGAAAAAAGCAGCCAAAAAAATAATAATCGTTTCTTTATAATGGACGAACAACTGTGGAAATAAAAATTTACCTCTCACATATTGCAAATTGGAAATATCCATTAAGTTCACAAACACTTCTTTTAAACTCTGTATGTACTTTGATACATCCACCTTAAATCCATAAAATAATTTCGGCAAAGCCCCTAAAATAATAATCCCCAAAATCGAAATAAGAAATTGAATCGTCACTTCCATTCCATTCAAAAATACCTTTTTGACCATTTTCGCCCTTCTCTCTCTATAATTTACCCCTTAATTTTATTCTTAATTTTCTGAATTGTAAATATTCAATAGATAAAAAATCGCTAGGTTATGACCCTAACGATTCTTTGTGTAACTGTTTTTCTCTTTTCACAAATGGCATATACAAAATAAAACATCCAATAAGTGCAGCTATCTCTAATGAAATAATATAGTAAGGATGCGGTCCTAACATATCGAGTAATGAAGCTGTTTCTGGCTTATGAGCTAAAAACATATAATTACCACCTGTTTTGTAATTCACAAACGAAACAAGCGGAATCAATATGTTTAAAAATATCATCGTACGCTTAATAGATTGCAAGGTCGGTCTATAGCCTTCCACCCAAGTCATAAAGAGTGGTGCCCAAATGAGCAATACATGCGCGATGAAATATTCAATGAAACGAAAATGCGGAAAAGCATACTGCAAATTTGGCGTTAAAATAGCTTGTGATGCACCAATAATTCCCGTAAAAAATACAACCTCATATATTCGATAACTTTTCGTTACAATCATAATCGACGCTAACAATAAACTAATTGTACATAATTCAAACGGTAATGAAGTAGCTAACTCAAAAATCCCCGCTTTCCACTCCCACATATGAAGCCCAATTTCACTCCCTATAAATAAAAATGCAATCGCATATCGAACTGTTATATTCCACTCACTTTGACGTAATAAATCTTGGTATTGATACAGAAAAAATATCCCCACCAACATAATAAATAATATAAGGGCATGTTGCCTTGAGTATGGAATAAATGGTTTTAATGGGTGCGCGCTAAAATAAGCTTCCATCTTCCTTCCTCCTTTCCTCCATACAATATTATTGTAAGAAAGAAACGACGAATCAATTCATTTGCTTACACTAGGACAACCTCTACCTTACATTTGCATATTCATACCTTACAAAACTGTAAGGTTATTGTAAGCTAAAACGATTTGTCAGATTCTTCACCTCTTCTATACTTAATGTAGATACTAAAACGAACGAAAAGGTGATAAATAGATGAAGAAGAAAAATAAAGGGTTAATTACTAGTGTAGTAGCAATCGGAATTGCAGCTGGATCATACTTTGCATTTGCTGGTGGCGGTTCAGAAGTAGCAATGGCATATAGCGGATATAAAGTAACTGAAAAACAAATCCAAAACGCGCAAAAATTTGGTGGCGAAGTTATTCCAAATGGAATTGAAACTATTTCATTCGATCCAACAAAAGGAACATATGAATTAGCTGTTAAAAAAGGCGATGAAGTGAAAAAGGGTCAGCTTCTATTTAAATACAATGATCCGACTGCGAAACAAGGTGTAACAGAAGCAGAAATGCAAAAGAAAATCGCACAAAAAGAAGTAACGTTGTTCCAAAAACAAATTGATGCGGCGAAACAAAAATTACAAAAAGATAAAAATGCAGGCCTTCCCGCTGAAGCATTAAAAGCATCAGAAGCTGAAGTTGGGCAATTAGAATCACAACTTGAAATGAAAAAGTTTGAAGTTGAAAAAGCTGATGAAATGATTAAAGCAGCAAAAGAGAAAGTAAACACTCTTTCTGTAACAAGTCCTGCTGATGGCGTAATTGATGATATCGTGAAAACTGCTGACGAAAAAACAGGTATGAGCGGAGTTACTCTTCGTCACGCTGGTCAATTTAAGGTAAAAGGTCAACTTTCTGAATATGAGCTTGCTAGTATGAAAGTTGGGCAAGAAGTAACTGTTTCATCAAAAACTGTCGCTGGTAAGACTTGGACAGGAAAAGTAACAGAAATCGGTTCTACACCATTAAAGAGCATGGATGAAAATAAAACTGTTTCTAACTATCAATTCACTGTCACATTAGATAATAGTGACGAATTACAAAACGGCTTCCACGTTTACGTAACAAGTAAATCTGGCGAAGCAACTGGTACAATTGTTCCGAAAAACAGTATCGTGAAAAAAGGTGACAAAAATGTTGTCTTCGTTGTAAAAGACGGTAAGGCGAGAGAACAAGCAGTTACTGTTGAATTCGAGACTGATAGCGAAGCAAAAGTTTCTGGAGTGAAAAAAGGAGAGGAAATTATCTCTAAACCTGAAAAAGACTTAAAAGATGGTATGGAGGTTGTCGCCCAGTGATTAACTTAAAAGGCATCACGAAATCCTTCCAAAATGGTGCAGAATCCGTTCAAATATTACACGGAATTGACGTAACACTGAACCAAGGAGAATTCACTTCTATTATGGGACCTTCTGGTTCTGGTAAATCAACATTAATGAACATTATCGGTTGCTTAGATAAACCGACGACAGGTACGTACGAACTAGCCGGTCAAAATATTTCAAACATGACTGAAACAGAACTTGCACACGTACGTAATAAAGAGATCGGATTCGTATTCCAAAACTTCATGTTATTACCGAGACTTACAGCGCTTCAAAATGTAGAACTACCCCTTATTTACGCTGGAGTCGATAAAAAAGAAAGACGCGAGCGCTCATTAGCTGCTTTAACAAAAGTCGGTTTAGCTGATCGCGCTACTCACTTACCGAACGAATTATCAGGTGGACAAAAGCAGCGTGTCGCTGTTGCACGTGCAATCGTAAATAACCCAAAATTCATTTTAGCCGATGAACCGACGGGAGCACTTGATACGAAAACAAGCACACAAATTATGGACCTCTTTTACGAATTAAATAAACAAGGCTCAACAATCATTATGATTACCCATGACCGTGAAATCGGGGAAGCTGCAGCACGTCAAATTGTAATTCGTGACGGAAATATCGTCCAAGATTGGAGAGGTTAATTTTGAATACGAGTGAAAATATACGCATGGCCCTTTCCTCTATCTTTGCTCATAAAATGCGTTCTATTTTAACGATGTTAGGTATTATTATCGGTATTAGTGCCATTATTACTATCATTTCAATGGGTGATGGTACAAACGCAAAGTTTAAAAAAGAATTAGGCCAAGGAAAAGATAACGAAGTAACGATTTACTACAACAATCCTGATTACGGAACAGATAGTGCCAAAATCACACCTGATATGCTAAACCGTCTGCAAACTGTACCAGGCGTTAAAGATGTGTATCCAGACGTAAGTATGAAAGTAAAAGCATCTGCTGGTTCAAAAGATGTAAATCTTGATTTAAAAGGTGGAACAGGCGCCTTTATGACAGATTCGAAAATAAAATTAGTTCACGGTCGTGAATTAAATGACAGTGAATTAAACCAAGCAATCCCTGCTGTTATATTAAATGAAGAAGCTTTCAACAAATTATTTAGTAGTGGTTGGGAATCAAATCAATACACAGATATAAAAGGAAAGCCGTATAAAATAGTTGGTGTATACGAAACGAAAAACGACTTTGGAATGCCTATGCCTGAAGGTTATACATCACTTGAAAATGCGCCTGTCATTTCAGGAGTAAATGAGTATGACTCTGTAAGATTAACAATGACCTCTCCGACAGAACGTAAAAGTGTAGAAAAACAAGCCGTTTCTGTCTTAAACGAAATGAAAGCTCCTAAATTTGAGCACAAATTCGAAGCACAAGACTTAGGTGAATTTACGAAACAACTAGACGAATCAATCGGTATGATGAAAATGGTATTTGGTGGTATTGCTGCTATCTCCTTACTTGTTGGTGGTATCGGTGTAATGAACATCATGCTCGTATCTGTAACAGAACGTACACGTGAGATTGGTATTCGTAAAGCACTTGGTGCAACACGTGGTAAAGTATTAACACAATTCTTAATCGAATCTTGTATTTTAACAGGACTTGGTGGTTTCATCGGATTCATGCTCGGTATTTTCTTCGCTTGGATCGTCTCAATCTTTGCTGGATGGCCACTCGTTGTCTCAAAAGAACTTGGACTTCTTGCAGTAGGTATCTCCATGTTAATCGGTATTATATTCGGTTTACTACCAGCTAACAAAGCTGCCAAACTGGATCCAATTGAATGTTTACGATATGAATAAACAAAAACGTAGGAGTTTACACTCCTACGTTTTTTATTTATCTACTAAATTGAGTTTCTTCTATTATATATGTTTCACGTTACAACTATCATTCTAATACTCTTCATTATTTATAGGTACTAAGGCTATTATCTAATTCTATTATTGCAAAAATACTATGTAACAGACGAAAATCAAGGCGTAATTTTTTCCATACTTCGACTGATTTTGTAACAATTATACCGATATTTTATTAAATTTCACCTCATTTATATATTTTCACGCCTAAAAAGATTATCGTTTTATAACTAATTTTCCATTCAAACAGTAAAATATGCTACTTTCGTAACACTATAGATATCACCTAGAAATATTACTGTAATATTATTAACGTTACAGTAATTGAAATGCTACTCGTTTTGTGTTTCATATGCCCTGATACGCCAAAAAACAACAAGGAAGCGCTATCAGGATATTTATGGAATTGTTACAGAATATTAATGCCCCGTTACGAAAGCTTTGTAATTTTATGTTTTTCGCAAATAAGAAAATAATGGTTGCTATAATGAGGTCAACGAAAACAAATGCAATGGAGGCTATTATGAAAAAATTTATGGGTATAGCAACAGCAGCGGTTTTTGGTCTTGGGATTTTCACAACATCTGCTAAAGCAGAAACAATCGTAACGACTGACGTACTAAACGTACGAGAAAACCCAACTACTGAATCAAAAGTTGTAGGAAAATTATTAGATGGATATAAAGTAAATGTTTTACATACAGAAAATGGTTGGTCAAAAGTTCAATTGAATAGCGGTAAAGAAGCTTTCATAAGCGCTGACTATACAAAAGACACTTACTACGTAACAGCAAACGTATTAAACGTACGTGCTGGAGCAAACACAGACTCAGAGATTCTTGGTAAGTTGAAAAAAGATGATGTAATTGAAACAACACACCAAGTACAGAATGATTGGATTCAATTTGAATATAACGGAAAAACAGCTTATGTTCATGTTCCTTACTTAACAGGTAAAGCACCAGTTAAAGTTCAACCAGTAGTTAAAGTTGAAAAAACGACTACAGTTCAAGATACAGCTAAAGTTCGTGAAGCAGTTAAAGCTCAGGAAGTAGCTGAAACTCAAGCAAAAGCTAAAGCAGTGGAAGCAACTAAAGCTCGCGAAGCAGCTGAAGCTCAAGCAGAAGTTAAAGCTCAAGAAGCGGCTAAAGCTCGTGAAGCAGCTAAGGCTCAAGAAGCAGCTAAAGCTCAGGCAGATGCTGAAGCTCAAGCAGAAGTTAAAGCTCAAGAGGCGGCTAAAGCTCGTGAAGCAGCTAAAGCTCAAGCAGATGCTGAAGCTCAAGCAGCGGCTAAGGCTCAAGAAGCAGCTAAAGCTCGTGAAGCGGCTAAAGCTCAAGAAGCAGCTGAAGCTCGTGAAGCAGCTAAGGCTCAAGAAGCAGCTAAGGCTCAAGAAGCAGCTGAAGCTCGTGAAGCGGCTAAGGCTCAAGAAGCAGCTAAAGCTCGTGAAGCGGCTAAAACTCAAAAACCAGCTACACAACAACCTGTTGCAAAAGAAACTGAAACTAGTGCACCATCATCTTCTCGTGAGTTACGTGTTGTAGCAACAGCTTATACAGCAGATCCACTTGAAAATGGTTATAAAGCAGGCGACCAAGTAAAATCAGCTTTAGGCCACAACTTAACAGCTAATCCAAACATGAAACTAATTGCAGTTGATCCAAGTGTCATTCCATTAGGTTCAAAAGTATGGGTTGAAGGTTACGGAGTAGCAATCGCTGGTGATACTGGTGGAGCTATTAAAGGTAATAAAATCGACGTTTTAATGCCAGATAAAGGTTCATCAAGTAGCTGGGGACGTAAAACAGTTACAGTTAAAGTATTAAACTAGTCAGTAAAAAAGAGTCAGTCTCATCGTGAAGTGAACCCCGAAAGTTAGACAGGTCGTTTCATTAGGCAGGCTCTAGGGTATGAGCCCGGTATTGTACTGGGCTCATACCCTTTAATTTTGCCTTAATTCTTTTATGATTATAGTATTCTATATACTTTGCTAATTCTTGTTTGAAATGTGTTATACTTTCAAATTCTTTTCGATACAGAAATTCCGATTTCATGATACCGAAGAAATTTTCAATAACGGCATTGTCATAACAGTTTCCTTTGCGAGACATACTTTGAGTTATGCCACAATTCTTAAGAGAATGACGGTATTGTTTCATTTGATAGTGCCAACCTTGATCAGAGTGAATGAGGA